>JAFAAW010000059.1 GCA_023426365.1 Pseudomonadota bacterium | reverse complement strand
AGTAGAGGCCGATCAGGGCGGCGTCGCCGTTGAGCGGCTCGAAGGCGAGGTCGGCACACCAGGCGCAATATTGCTTCCAGGCCGAGCGATAGGCGCGCAGGGTGCCTTGTCCCTTGGCCCGCGAGATATAGAGGGCGGCCTGGGTGGCGAGGTCGCGGATTCACATTCGGGATGGTTCGCCACCAACTCGCGCAGGCCCCAGGTCTTGCCGGTGCCGTCGGTGCCGGTGACCACCAGGCAGCGGCCTTCGTACCGGCCGACACCACTGCGGTGGAAGTCCTCCAGCTGGGTCTTCAGCGCCTTGCTCTGGGGCGTCACCACGCCCCAGTGATCGAAGGCCGCAAGCAAATCATAACGGTCCATGTCAGTCCTCCTGCTTGCGGCTGTCATCGGTCATGCCCAGCTGGCGGGCGGCGGCGTCGAGGTCGATGTCATCCTCGTCGACCGCCACCTTGGCACTGGGCGGCGGAGCGTTCTTCTCAGGCTCAACCATCTGGGCCTGCCCCTCGATGACGAGGCCATCCTCGGGCTTGGCCTGCCTGCGCTTGCGGGAGGTCTTCTTGACCGGCGGCAACACCTCCGGCTCGTCCTGCGCGGGGGTGGCGATCAATTCGGCCGGATCCGCATCGATGATCATCTCCGAGATCATGCGGGTGTCCCCGGCGACCGGCTTGGCGCGGCGATGGTCGGCGCCGTTGATGAAGTTCGCCACGGCGCGCTTCCGTTCCTTCTTACCCTTGCCGAAGGTCTTCATGCCGTAGGCGCGGATCTCGGCATGCGCCTTGGCCATCGCCTGGCGGAAGGAGCCGGTGAAAACGTCGGGATGGTTCTGCACCACCAACTGCGCCATCTCGTGCTGGGCCAGGGTCTTACCCTCGACGATCGGCTTGTACTGGTCCGTCGCCTCCCGCTCAACGAGTTCCTGGTGCTCGATGTTGGCAAGCTGGGCAAGAGACCTCGCAGGCAGCCGGTCAACGTCGTGCCGGTGCCGGATCTGTCCTGCGGTGCAGGTCCGCACGAGAACATGATCATCGAGGGCGACAACCTCCTGACCCTGCGATGGCTGCAGCGGGGTTATCACGGGCGGGTCCAGTGCATCCTGACGGATCCCCCCTATGGCACCGGCAATGCCGAACTGGCCTACCACGACCGCTTCAGCCAGCGGGACTGGCTCCATTTCCTCCGTCCCCGCCTGACCCTGGCCCGCGATTTATTGGCCGAGGACGGGGTGATGATGGTTTGCATCGACGACCGGCGCCGCGCCGCCTTGGACATGTTGATGGAAGAGATCATGCCCGGTCGCCGGGTGGGCGCCATGGTCTGGCGGACACGCAACGGTGCCAATGACGCGCGGCGCCGCCATTTCTCGCCCGACCATGAATACGTCCTGGTCTACGCCAACCGCAAATTTAGGTTCGGCGGGTCACCTCGGGACACCTCCCGGTATGTCGACGATGGCCATCCGCGCGGCCCGTGGATGAGCGACGATCTGGCCAAGAACCACACACGCCATCAGCGGCCGAACACCTTCTATCCGATCCAAGATCCGGAAACGGGGTACTGGTATCGCCGCATCGCGCAGATCGTAGCCGCAATGGTGACACTGGCACACGGCGGAACGGTTCCAGCTGAGCGCGCTGCCGCATTCCGGGCAGGCATCCAGCAGCACGCACCGATGCTCGGGGCAGACGGCGGTCAGCGCCAGATCCCAGGATTGGCGGATGTGGGGCGACGCCTTCAAACAGTCCGGACAGATGCGTGGGCGCAGCAGATTGAGCGCCCGCACCGGAATAGGCAGGCCGAAAAACAGATGCATCTGGCGGTCGCCGGCCCAATTGGTCGGCCAGTAGCAGCGCCGCTCCAACTCCGCCACGTCGATGCCCAGCAGTTCAGCCATGGGCCGCATGTCCTGGCGCACGATGGCGAATTTGCGCCGCAGGCTGGCCAGCTCGGAAATCCACTTGGCTGTGGCGAAGCCGTTCAGTTCGGCAACGCGAAGAAGATAACCGGACAGGCTTTCGTCGGGAAACGGCTGCGGCCGGTGTAGAAGGGTGGGAACCATGGTTCAGCTCGTCAACGTCACGGGATCGGTGCGGCCGGTGCCGCGCAGGCGCGGGCCGACGGCCTTGGGAGCCATCACCGGCGCCTGCTCGAAGGCCAACTGGCCTGACCAGGACGCAGTGAACGGATTGGGTGCGCCCTCGCCGCCGGGCAGGACACCCTCGCCATAAGCGCGGGCGAGGAAATCCAGCGACAGGCCGGGTGCATCCGCCTCGATGGCGGCGTGGGCGGCCTTGCGCACCACCTTCATCACCGTGGCGATTAGCCCCTGCGACGCAGCGAACAGACGCGGTGCGACGTCGTCACCGGCCAGGCCGGAGCGCTCCGGGAAGGGCAGCAACTGGTCCAGATGGGTGAGAAAGCGGCGGAAGTTGTCGTGGCCGCCGGCATCCCAGCGGAAAGGCGCCAGCACCTCGTGCGTGCCGAAACGGCGGTGGAGCTGTTCGTTGCTGTCCAGCACAGCGCGGGAATACTGCAGCCCGGTCAGCACCACCGGGATGCGGGCGGTGTCGATCAGCACCTTGAGCCAGTCGGCCACCGAGCGCAGCACCTTGTCGCTGTCGCGGTCGATGAAGTGCTGGAACTCATCGAGGATGATGAGTTCGACCGAGCACGATTTCAGCAAGCGGAACAACCGCCAGGTCTTCTGATGCAGGGTTCCCTTCTCGGCCGCCGGATCGCCCAGGGCGCCCAGAAGCTCGGTGGCCATGGTCTTCATGGTGGCCGGGACCGGGATAGTGGCGGTCAGCACCGGCACGATCGTGCGGTCGGCGGTAACGGTGCGGGGGTGCCGACCGAGATAGTCGGCGATCAGCGTCGATTTGCCGACACCCGACGGCCCTAGCACCAGCAGGCAATAGGGTTCCTGCGCGTCCTTGGACCACAGCCGGAACTTCTCCATGCGGTCCTCCACCTCGCGGATGCGCGGGTGGCGGATGAAGATGGCCTCGACGCGGCGATGCCGTTCGTCCCTGGTGAGGCCATCCTCCGTACCCGCTTCGGCGGCGGGAGCAGGCTCTGCCATGGTCATCTCCTTTTCGGCAGGTCGTAGCCGCCGGTCCAGTCGTCATCATCGTCGGCCACGGGCGGCAACGGCCGCGGCGGCGGAGCGATAGAGGGGGGCGGCGGCGTGATCTCGATCACAGAGGGCGGCGCTTCCACCGGCACGGGGCGATCGCGGCTGTCGATGCCGAAGAAGCGCGCCACCTTCTGACGGATGCGGGTTCTGCCGGCACCGCGCCAAATCTCCTGAGCCTTTTCCGTCAGCCACTCGCGGGCGCGGGCCAGGTCGACGATGTCGAGCCGCCCCTTGCGGCGCCGGCGAGCCTCGGCGCGGATAACCCGATGCTGCCACAGCGTCAGGCCGCGCGTGTAATCCTGGCTGACCGCCGGCACCTTGAAGAAGGCGCCGCGCGCAGGATCGAGCACCAGAATGCGCGAGAGATCGTCGGAGTCGTATTTGACGGTGGTGCGCACCCTGCCTGCATGGCAGCGCCGCAGATCGCCCAACTCCTCGCTGTTGTAGACGATGGAGGCGATCTCGATGCCGTAATGGTGCACCGGCTTTAAGCAGGTGCGCCACAGCACGATGTCGAGGTCCGAGGCCTTGGCAGGCAATCGCACCGGATATTCGCGCACGCCGGCGGCCCAGCGGTCGGCCGGGATGTCGGCGATGCCGCGATGCTCGCTGCGCGAATAGACCTCGACCACCCAGTGGTGCAGAAACTCCACCAGCAGCGAGAATGGGATGACACCGTTCTTGCGCGGGTCGTAATCGGCACGTTGGAAGATGTTGGAGAAGGTGGTGCCCGGCTGGCTGTGGATCAGCCCCTGGTTCAGCTGGCCGAAGAAACGTTCGACCGTCCCCTTCATCCACGGCGACTTGCGCGGCGTGTGCTGGATCTGGATGCCCAGTTGGTGGCAGGCGAGCTCGAAATCCTTAGAATGGAACTCGCGGCCGTTGTCGACCACCACGGTCTCCGGCACGCCGTAGCAGGGCCAGTCGGTCTTGATCTCGGGATAGCGCTCGCCGACATAGCTCTTGGGCAACATGGCGTGGTGCAGGCAGCGCATCACCGTGTCGAAGCTGGGATCGTCGAAACCCAGGTGGAAGCCGACCGGCATGCGGGAATAGACGTCCACCGCCAGTGTCAGCCATGGGCGGCCGATGACCTGCCCCAGTTCGTCGTCCACCACCACCAGATCCAGCTTGGTGTGGTCCATCTCCACCCGCTCCAACGGCCGAGAGGGCTTAGGCGCCTGGCCGGTCACCCGGTACTTCAGATCGGCGATACGTTTCCCGAACCGGCGCATGGTGACCTCGTAATCATCCAGCCGGGCGATGGCCCGATAGATCGCCCGCAGGCTGGGCGCGCGCAGGCGGGCCTCGGGGGCGGCGACCTGATTCATGTCGTCGATCATCCGCACCACGTAGTCGTGCGCGTTGCGGGCCGGTGGCCGCTCGCGCTTGAGGAAACGCTGCTCCAGCCCTTCGTCGATAAGGCGGATGACATCACTTTCCAGCCGGCGGGTGCGGTTGCCGCGGCGGTGAATGGCGGGGATCAGCGCACGGACGTCGCCCGAGGCTTTACGCAGCCTAGTGACCCAGCGATAGAGCGTGGTCCAATGGGGCGGCCGCGCGTCACCCACCAATTCCGCCACGTGGCGGATAAGCCCCGATAGCGACTGGTCGGTGAGGGTGAGGACGCCTTCCTCCTCGACGGCGCGGATGTAAGCGCGCCGACGGTCGAGCTCGCGCCGGGACGGTTCCGGCAAGGCGGCGATCTCGCGATCGAGATTATCCTCGATGATCTTGGCTTCGCGCCCCTTGCCTGTCTCGACCACGATCTTGGCCTTGTCGGCGCAAATCAGTTCAGCCAGTTCGCGGTGCGTCACCACCCGCAATTCGCCGTCGCGGACCCGCTCCAAGCGAATGGCCTCGCCGTTGGTGCGTCCGCGCACCTCGTGCATGGCGTCGTCGAGCCAAACACGCTGATTGCGGGCAAGGGCGAGCGAAGGCATGGCTCAGCGCCCTCCTGGGAGCTGGATGAGCGTATCCCGGCTGAGCGGCCGGGTGGCCAGGTCGGCTTTCAGCTGATGTGTTGCGAGCAGCGCCAGCACTTCGGCGGTGCCGGCGCCGGCCTCGCCCAGGCAATCCGCCAACACGCCCACCAGGAGTGCTCCATTCCCCAGCAGAACGCGGGCCATGACCGCGATGTTGGGCGCAACGGGGTGGCGCTGATAGCGCAGCAGAAGCATGACGTTGTCGAGGTAGGGTTGGACGCGGATCTCTGCCTCGGTCACCACGCGATGCCGCATTCCGCGCCCGGCGTAATGGTCGGCGGCACGGGCCATCAGTTCCGCCACTTCGGGCGCGACCGCCTTGTCCGCCGGCTTGACCTCGTAGACCACCATGGCGGCTTCGGTGCGGACCAGAAAGTCCGGGGTATAGCGCCGCATCACGCCGCCTACCTGCAGGTGGATGGTTTCCGGCTGCTCACGGTAGGTCAGGACCACCGGGTCGAATTCCAGCAGGTAGACGAAGTCGCGCTCCAACTGGGATTCCCAGTGGATGGTGCGCGAAGCCTTCAGGCTGGGGAAACGGCCGACGGTGCGCGTCGGGCTGCGGGTGATGACCCGCCGGGCTCTGGCCCCCTGATCCATGCAGAGCAGCATCTGCGCACCCAATTAAGTTACATCGCGATGTAAACTGTATCCGTGTGATGTAAGTTGTCAACGTCGATGTTCATAATTTACATTTCCACCCGGAACGGAGCCGGATGGACGAGGATGACCGAAGAGGAAGCGCTTGCCGCCCTGGCCGATGCCCGCGCCACCAAGAAGGGCTGGCTGCGGATCGCCGAACTGCTCGAGGCCGTACGCGACAGCGACGTCGGCGGCAACCCGGGCAAACTGTCGGTCGCCTTCGCGGAGGCGGCCGCCCAGGCCACCCGCTACAGGCCGACCGTCCTTCGCCGCATGCTGACCGCCCGGACTTTCCTTTTCGACTTCAACCGCCAGCATCCCGGCCTGCACCTGCTGGAGCGCCTGGACGGGGGCACCGGTCAATTCTCCAAGGTCGAATTGTTCGCCCGCCTCTACAAGATGGCGCCAGCCAAGGCCCTCGAGATTGTGGGGCGGTTGGCCGAAGACTCATTTCGGACGAGGGATCTGGATCTGATCTATCGGGAGGCAATCGGCGCGCCCATGCCGCCCTACCTCAACGCCGACCCGTTTGGCGGCGTGCCGGCATTTCCAGCGCCACGGTCTCCGTTGGACAAGCCGCGCCGGAGATTCATCAGCCCATTTTACCAGGCGTGCTGGGACGCGTTGCAGAAGGACGTGGCCAAGCTGTCGGGTGAGGGTGACGTCCGGCTGTCTTGCGAGTTCAAATTCACTTACTTCAACCCATTCGCCATTGCTGTGGGGGTGAAGGAGTTCGGGATCGACTTTGTGGACGGGTTTTATCCGGCGGAGCTTCCAGCCGAACCGAGCAGGGCGGAGCTGAATCGGGTGCTGAAGGATGTCGTGTTTCAGGCGCCGTTTTTTCGACAATTCTGGGTGTTCGCGCCCCCTAGTGGGAACATAGGCGCGATATGCGCTGGGCTCTCGGAAATTGGGCTAGGTTCGGTTGGCTGCTTAAGATTGGCACCCAACGAATTGCGGGTAACAAACTGTGCGCAACCAATGACGATGCGGCCCCAGCAAAGCGTGCTAGTTAGGGTCTTGTTAGAGGAAGGCATTGGATCCTCGATAGCCACAAATTAGCCCATTCTTAGTGCCTCTGCGCAGCAAGCATCTTGTTTGGGCGCATCAATATTGCCGGATATGGCTATCCGTCTTGAAGAAATATTTATTGAGAATACTGGGCGCTGGTTGGTGCCGGATGCGATGCTCTGTCAGTACGCTATAGGTGTAGCCACTCACTGCGCCCACGCGACTGATCGGCTCATATTTGGTCTCGCACTTTGACTTAGATGCATCTCTTTGAACTTAACCTCAAAGAGGTCGTCTAGGCTATCGGCGCACCGGACGAACAAGGCCGAAGTTGGAGGCGCCGTCGGCCCTCGTCCTGGAACGCAGGTGGCGGGCTGTTTGAGCAACACCTCGACGTTGACGTCGAATTCCATGCATCAGATGCAGGCAAATTCTGATGGCGAAGGAGCTGTCGAGCCGCAGCTCTACCCAATCAGCGGTCTATGCTCTCAAGAGATGATGCATCAAATGCATCACCTTCTTTAACCCCTCGGGATCCCGTATCGCCAAGTTATTGACGAGATGCTCAGCGGCACGCGCCAAGGGGTCCGTCGCTCTCAGTGCCGCCACCACCCGCTGAGCCGCCACGCCTTCAGCTGGAGCGATTCCTCGTAGCATTTTAGAGAGATGGCCCTGCGAAATTCCTGCGGCATCGGCAACCTGGCGCTGGGATAAGCCAAGCCGCAGTTGCGCCGCCTCGACCTTCTTTCGAAATGTTGGCACTTTGCTTTTGTCCTCGCGTAATGCATCATATGCATAATTCAAGGAGGGGTATCCGTGCAAGCCATCTTCATTCCCACGCCTACCGGCCCGGCCGAGTGCATCCTGCCGGGTGAAATGGAATGCGTGCTCGAGGGGGTGAAGTGGGGCAGCGCCGAGGAAACACTCACGCCTGCCTATTGGGCAATGCGCTACCGGCTCCATGACGCTTACGGCGACTATCGGCACTTCCAATTAGGTAGATCACTAGCGGAAGAACTGGCGGCCTGCCTATTGGGCGGATACGGCATGCCAGCAGAAGTTGGCCTGGCCGCGTTCGGCCGCCTCAGGGATGAGGGGCTGCTGGAAGGCTGCCCATCCGCAGAAGTCATCGAGGAGCGATTGTCGAAACCCCTGCTGGTGAATGGCCGCAGCGTTCGGTATCGCTTTCCGAGGCAAAAGGCGGCCTACCTCGCAGCCGCTCTCAAGCTGATCAGGATCCCGGTGCTCCCGCTTTCCGATCGCGCTTTGCGCAATCTGCTGATGGAGGCACCCGGCGTCGGCCCAAAGACCGCGTCATGGATTGTCCGCAATCACCGGGGCAGTGACGAAGTGGCGATAATCGACATCCATCTCCTTCGCGCTGGCGTCGCAGCAGGCTTCTTCAAGCCACATTGGCGGCCTGAACGTCACTATTTCCAGCTCGAAAGCCGCTTTCTCGAATTTGCAGCAGCCATCGGGGCCCGAGCCTCGATCCTCGATAATCTGATCTGGCAGCACATGCGACAGTTGTCAGCTCTAATGCATCCAAGCCAATTTTCTGCGGCGGCTTGAGTGGGCTGGATCTTTTGGTAGTATGCCAGCCCAGGTGCCATCTAGGGTGGAGCATACGATGTCTGGCCGTGATCCAGAACCACACTACCCCGAAATTCCTGAGCCCCCGAGTGATTGTCGGATCACGGACTCCGGGAGCTTGGCTTCCGTAAACCCTGCATCTATCAGGGCACTTAGGCCCGGCTCCATTCTCAGGGTCCAGGAGATCAACCCCGGTGCGGCCCCCAAGCTGGGGGCGTTCGACGCTGCCACTCAAGTCGGGCGCGTTGTATGTCGCAAGGAACTGGCCATATTGCGGTGCCTCGCCAAGGGCGTGCCGTTTGAAGCTGAGATCCAGGCGATCAACGGCGGCAACATCACCGTGGTGGTGCGTAATGCCTGATCCGCAGATTGCTGTTATCGGCGGGTTCTATCGCGAAATTTCTCTTCGCCCTGACCAAGACGCGTGGTTCGGATCCGGCGGTCGCGCAGCACTAGCACTGTCGAAGGCTGGCCAGGTAAGTCTGCACACCTATGTGTCACAACAGGCCCAACCGCACGCCTCCGCTCTTGCAGAGGGCTATTTCCAACTCTCGGCCCATGATGCTCCTCACCCGATCACCTTCTGTTATGCGCACGGCCTAGCGATACCAAACATTTCGCCACGACCGATAAGCCCTTGCCCGTCTATCGAGGTAAAAGCCGAGATCGCCCTGCAGTTCGGAATGCTGGAGGGGCATGCTCGAGTCGATGCTGAAGTGCTGATTTACGACCCCCAGGCTCCCGGCGATCCACTGCCATTCTCAAACTCCGGGTCCTCGGCTCGCCGGCTTGCTATCGTTGCCAACGCCGATGAGGTCAAGGGATGGACAGGACAGTCGGATCCGGCGATCGGCGGCGCGCAATTGCTACACCAGGAAAATGCCGAGGTTGTGATCGTAAAAGCGTCTTCTGTGGGCGCCTACGTGGTCGATAAAGAGGGGGTTTCCCAGGTGCCGGCATATTGGACAGCTGGCGTATTCCCTATCGGGTCGGGAGATTTTTTTGCCGCTTCATTCACCAAGTTTTGGGCAGTAGATCGCCTTTCGCCGAATGAGGCGGCCGATCTAGCGTCCCGTGCGACCGCTATGCATGTCGGGTGGCGATGCGAGCAAATACCAAGCGCCGCTGATCTGCGGAGTCAGATCACTAAGACCACGTCGTGCAATCCGGGCCAAATCTACCTTGCCGGGCCATTTTTTACCCTGGCCCAGCGATGGCTGGTCGAAGAAGCTCGGCGCGAATTGACCACGGCACAGACCCGAGTGTTTTCACCGTTCCATGAAATCGGTGCAGGCCCGGCTGAGGTGGTTGGCCCGGCGGACGTTGCCGGGCTAGAGAACTGCGATAGGGTGTTCGCCATCCTCGACGGCCTAGATGCCGGAACCATTTTTGAGGTCGGTTATGCCGTAAAGAAAGGCATCCCCGTTTTCGCCTATGCCGAAAACGTCTGCGAGGAAGATCTGAAGATGATTGTGGGCACGGGCTGCGTCCACATCAGCGACTTCGCGTCGGCCATTTACCGAACGATCTGGAAGCAATGACCCGAGCGCTCTTGTTTTCGGGCGGGATGGATTCGACGGCTCTGGCCTGGATGCTCAGGCCAGAGCATGCCATTACCATCGACTATGGCCAGCGGCCGGCTGAGGGGGAGATTAGGGCGGCAAAAGTGATTGCCGGCGAACTTGGCATTCGCCATCACCTGCTGCGGATTGATTGCTCGCCCCTCGGAAGTGGGGACCTGGTTGGGACGGCCCCACTTGGCATAGCGCCTGTCAGAGAATGGTGGCCGTTCCGCAATCAACTCTTGATTACCCTCGCCGCAGCCGCGCTCATCCCGTTTGGGGTCAAGACACTTCTTCTCGGTGCAGTGCGAGGGGATGAAATGCATTTCGATGGATCCGCGGACTTCGTCCGTTTGGCGAATGATCTGGTCTCTGCCCAGGAAGGCGGGATGCGCGTCGCAGCGCCAGCGATCGGTTGGGACGAGGATGAGCTAATTGCCCACTCTGAAGTACCCATGTCCCTACTTGCATGGAGTCACTCGTGCCATACGGCCGCGGTAGCATGTGGGAATTGCCGCGGCTGTGCCAAGCAGGAGAGGTCGTTCCGCCGACTTCAGGTGCCGGGGTACTGATGGAGCCGCGTCCGCGCCGCCATTGGGCCCCATCCCCGCAAGTGCCCCTCCCCAAGGCAAGCCGCATCATAGTCCTGCCCCAATTCCCCCAACCCGAAACCGATAGCTTCGGGCTGGTGTTGTCGCGTCGGCGGTCTGAAGTGCCCACGCAGGATCTTCGGCTATCCGCTCTAAGCGAAATTCTATGGATGAGCGCACGGACCCAAAGGGCCGGCGGCCGCTTCCAATTACGGCCCCATCCGTCAGCCGGTGGTCAGCACCCGACCACCTTGGCCATTCTTCGCCAACGCGGTGGGAGCATCTACTTCTATGACCCGCTCCGTCACGCTCTCCACGTGACTCGTCGTTCCCTCTCCCAGATCTCAATTATGCGCCGTCAAATTGCGAAGGTGCTCCCCAATGGGGGTGGCACGGCCATCCTGGTGCTATTAACCCCTGAGATCACTCGTGCGAAGTACGAAGCGGCCCAGTCGCTGATGTGGAGAGATGCCGGCGCGCTGCTCGCTACCCTGCACCTCACGGCAACCGCTTGTGGAAAGCGCTCAACTTTGATTGGCCTGCTAGGCGAGCGATGGCCTGAATACATGGGGTTACCGCCGCGGATGATCCCAGGCGGCATCTTGTTGATCGGCGAATAGGAAATTCGTGCGAGGCGGATGCTGAGCATCATGCGACCCACGGGCGACGAGAATGAGAAAAGGCCGCCCTTTGCGGGGCGGCCTTTGCATTTTATGCGTCCAAATTTTGCAGCTTATGGGGCACGTTTGCAGGTTATGCGTCACCCGACAGATTCCGCAGGAATTACGGAATCTCACAAGCTACACGTCCAGGTTTGCCACCTTGAGCGCATTGGTTTGGATGAACTCGCGGCGTGGTTCCACCACGTCGCCCATCAGGGTGCTGAACACCTCGTCGGCGTCGTCGCCGTGGGCGACCTTGACCTGCAGCAGCGAGCGGGCCTCGGGGTCCAGGGTGGTTTCCCACAACTGTTCCGGGTTCATCTCGCCCAGGCCCTTATAGCGCTGGATGGAAATGCCCTTCTTGCCCTGGTCCATGACCGCGTTGACCAGCGCCACCGGGCCGGTGATCGGGGTCTGGCGCTCCTTGACCGTGAGCGTGGCGGCATCCTGGTAGGTTTCGCGCAGCTTGGCCGACAATTCGTTGAGCTTGCGCGCCTCGGCCGAACGGATGATGGCGGCGTCCAGCCAATGGGTTTCGGTGACGCCGCGCAGGGTGCGGCGGAACACCCAGCCGGTGCCCTCGTGCCATTCGCCGGTCCAGCCGCGTTCCAGGTCGCTTTCCAGCGCATCCAGGCGGGCGGCGACGGTGGCGGCCATGGCGGGGCCGGCCTCGGCCTCGGTCAGCAGGGCGGGGTCGAGGGCGCCGGCGATGGCCGCCTGTTCGACCACGCGCATGGGCACGCGGCGCGACAGCGGCCCCAGCAGGTTGCGCACGGTGCGCGCCTGTTCGGTCAGGCCGCGCAGGTCGGCGCCGCCCACCTGGGCGCCCTTGCCGTCATGGGCGCCCAGGACCATGATCGCGTCGGCCAGGCCGCCATCGATCAGGTATTCCTCCATGGCGCGTTCGTCCTTGAGGTAGACCTCGCTTTGTCCCCGCTTGGCGCGATAGAGCGGCGGCTGGGCGATGTACAGATAGCCCTTCTCGATGATCTCGGGCATCTGGCGGAAGAAGAAGGTGAGCAGCAGCGTGCGGATGTGGGAGCCGTCCACGTCCGCGTCGGTCATGATGATGATCTTGTGATAGCGGGCCTTGCCGATGTTGAAATCCTCGCGGCCGATGCCGGTGCCGAGCGCGGCGATCAGCGTGCCGATTTCGGCCGAGGACAGCATCTTGTCGAAGCGGGCGCGCTCCACGTTCAGGATCTTGCCCTTGAGCGGCAGGATCGCCTGGTTGGCGCGGTTGCGGCCCTGCTTGGCGGACCCGCCGGCCGAGTCGCCCTCGACGATGAACAGTTCGGACAGCGCCGGGTCGCGTTCCTGGCAATCGGCCAGCTTGCCGGGCAGGGTGGCGATGTCGAGGACGCCCTTGCGCCGCGTTAGCTCGCGCGCCTTGCGCGCCGCCTCGCGGGCGGCGGCGGCCTCGACCACCTTGGTCACCACCTTGCGCGCCTCGGCCGGGTGTTCCTCGAACCACTCGGCCAGCTTCTCGCCGACGATGTTCTCGACGACCGGGCGCACCTCGGAGCTGACCAGCTTGTCCTTGGTCTGGCTGCTGAACTTGGGATCGGGCACCTTGACCGACAGCACGCAGGTCAGCCCCTCGCGCATGTCGTCGCCGGACAGCGCCACCTTCTCCTTCTTGGCGATGCCCGATTCGGTGGCGTAGGTGTTGATGGTGCGGGTCAGCGCGGCGCGGAAGCCGGCCAGATGGGTGCCGCCGTCACGCTGCGGGATGTTGTTGGTGAAGCACAACTGGCTCTCGTGGTAGCTGTCGGTCCATTCCATGGCCACTTCCACGGTGATGCCGTCCTTCTCGCCGCTGACCGCGATGGGCGGGCTGTGCAGGGCGGTCTTGGAGCGGTCCAGGTACTTCACGAACGCCTCGATGCCGCCCTGGTAATGCAGCTCGACCGCCACCGGCTCGCCATGGCGCAGGTCGGTCAGGAAGATGCGCACGCCGGAATTGAGGAAGGCCAGCTCGCGCAGGCGGTGTTCCAGGGTGGCGAAGTCGAAGTCGGTCTTGCTGAAGGTTTCCGGGCTGGGCAGGAAGGTCACTTCGGTGCCGGTCAGCAGGCCGCGATCGGGATTGGCCTCGTCGCGCAGCGGCGCGTCGGCCACCTGCTTGAGCGGCGCCACCGCCTCGCCATGGGCGAAGCGCATGGTGTGTTCCTTGCCGTTGCGCCAGATGCGCAGGTCCAGCGACGACGACAACGCGTTGACCACCGACACGCCCACGCCGTGCAGGCCGCCCGACACCTTGTAGGAGTTCTGGTCGAACTTACCGCCGGCATGCAACTGGGTCATGATGACCTCGGCCGCCGACACGCCCTCTTCCTTGTGGATGTCGGTGGGGATGCCGCGGCCGTTGTCGCGCACGGTACAGGAGCCGTCGCCGTTCAACGTCACCTCCACGCGGTCGGCATGGCCGGCCAGCGCCTCGTCGATGGCGTTGTCCACCACCTCGTACACCATGTGGTGCAGGCCCGAGCCGTCGTCGGTGTCGCCGATATACATGCCCGGCCGTTTGCGCACCGCTTCCAGGCCGCGCAGCACCTTGATGGAATCCGCGCCGTAGTCTTCAGCGGAATTGGTGGGGATCACAGGCTCGGTCATGACGCTTCAAACCTTCTTCACTGCCTTCCGGCTATGCCGGGAATATAAGACACAGATCAACACGGATAAACACAGATGAGAGATTTTTTGCCATCCCGCCCCGCGAATCCGGGGCGCGGCGTGGCTCTCTCAAGAAAAACCCAATTTATCCACGTTCACCTGTGTTCATCCGTGTCTTCAGAACTTTTTGTCACCATCGCGTTGGAAACGCGAAAGAACTGCCGCGTCGGAAACGCGAAAGAACTGTGCCCGGTCGCCGAAGCCGTCGAACAGCAATTCATCGGTGCCGGTCATCCAGCTTTGCGCGGTCAGCCCGGCCAGCTCGTCGAACAGGGCGGCGCGCCGGGTCTGGTCCAGGTGGGCCACCACCTCGTCCAGCAGCATCAGCGGCGCCAGCCCGGTCAGCCGGGTCCGCACCCGCGCCTGGGCCAGCACCATGGACACCAGCACCGCCTTCTGCTCGCCGGTCGAGCATTGCCCGGCCGGCAGGTTCTTGCCCGCGTGGCGCACCATCAGGTCGCTGCGATGCGGCCCGAAGGTGGCGGCGCCGGCGGCCTCGTCGCGCGGGCGGGCGGCGCGCAGCGCGGCGCGCATCCGGTCCTCCACCTCCTCGGCGGGGCTGGCGACGGCCCATGCCTCGGCGTCGCCGGCCAGTTCCAGCCGGGCGGCGGGAAATGGCCCCAATCCTTGGGCGCAGGCCTCGTCCAACCGCGCCACCGCGCGCACCCGCGCCGCCGCCATCTGGGCGCCATGGCGGGCCATGGCTTCCTCCAGCGCCGACAGCCAGGCGGGGTCGGCGCGCCGGCCGGCTTGTGCCGCCGCCTTCAACAGGCGCGATCGTTCGCGCATGGCGTGCTCATAGGCGCTGGCCTGGGCGGCATGGCCGCTTTCCTGGCCGAACACCAGCCGGTCGAGAAAGCGGCGGCGGCCGGCGGCGCCTTCAATGAACAACCGGTCCATGGCCGGCGTCAGCCACAGTGCCGAGGCGATGGCTGCCAAGTCCTGCGCCTTGGCCGGCTGGCCGTCGATGCGCACGGTGCGCCGCTCAGAGCCGGCCTCTCGCCCGGTGCCGATCTCGACGCGGCCCTGGGGGCCGTCCAGCACCGCCGCCACCGCCCAGGCGACGTCGGCGCGGGTCCCGCCGTGGTCGGGGCTGCTGTCGTCAGGGCCGGCCGCATCCCGCCGGGCGATGTCGCCCAAGGTGGCGCGGCGCATGCCGCGGCCGGGGGTCAGAAAGGACAGGGCTTCCAAAAGATTGGTCTTGCCCGCGCCGTTGGCGCCGAACAGCACCACCGGCCGGCTGTCGGTATCCAGCCGCAAACGGGCGTAACAGCGGAAATCGGTCAGCGTCAGGCGGCGCACCGCCAGCCGGGGCGAATCCCCGGCCGGACGGTGCGAACCGTTCTCAGCGGTGGTCACACCCGCATCGGCATCAGCACATAGATGGCGCCGGCGTCGGACACGTCGCGCACCACCGTCGGGCTGGCGGCGTCCGCCATGGCGAAGCGGGCGGTCTCGCCCTCGACCTGGGCCAGGATGTCGAGCAGATAGCGCGAGTTGAAGCCGATCTCCAGCGGGGTCGATTCGTACTGCGCCTCCAGTTCCTCCTCGGCGGTGCCGTTCTCGGGGCTGGAGGCCGACAGCTTGACCGTGCCCTTTTCCAGGCTCAGCTTGATGGCCCGGCTTTTCTCGGTCGAGATGGCGGACACGCGGTCCACCGCGCTGGCGAACACTTTCACGTCGGCATCCAGGTACTTGTCGTTGTCGGCCGGGATGACGCGTTCGTAATCGGGGAAGGTGCCGTCGATCAGCTTGCTGGTCAGGATGGCGTCGCCAAAGGCGAAGCGCAGCTTGGTCTCGGACAGCGACACTGTGATTTCGGCATCGGTCTCGCCGATCAGCTTGTAGATCTCGCCCACCGTCTTGCGCGGCACGATGACGCCCGGCATGCCGGCGGCGCCCTCGGGCAGGGTGACCTCGACCCGGGCCAGGCGGTGGCCGTCGGTGGCCACCGCGCGCAGCACGTCGCCCTCGGCACCGGTGGCGGCATGCAGGTAGATGCCGTTCAGGTAGTAGCGGGTTTCCTCGGTCGAGATGGCGAAGCGGGTGCGGTCGATCAGCGTCTTCAGCTCGGCCGCGCTCAGGGTGAAGCGGTGCGGCAGCTCGCCGCCCGACAGCACCGGGAAATCCTCGACCGGCAGGCAGGCCAGCGAGAATCTGGAGCGCCCCGAGCGCAGCGTCAGCAGCCCGTCCTCGGCGGAATGGTCGATCTCGACCTGGCTGCCGTCGGGCAGCTTCTTGACGATCTCGAACAGGGTGTGGGCCGGCGCGGTGGTCGCGCCCGGGCGCGCCACGTCGGCGGTCACCGTCTCGACGAAATCCAGGTCCATGTCGGTGGCGTTCAACGACAGCGAGCCGGGACGGGCCTCGAGCTTGACGTTGGACAGGATCGGAATGGTGTTGCGGCGTTCGACGACGCTTTGCACGTGGGCCAGGGACTTCAGCAGCTGGGCGCGCTCGATGGTCAGCTTCATGGCGTGGTTTTTGCCGTCCGTTAAAGCCATTCTACCGCCGTTTGGCGGGTCGGCCAGTATATCACGGCTGCGGGTACGTCAAAGCGCTTTCCGCGTTGCAACCGGCGCGGAAAGGCGATGATTTGATGACGAAAACGGTCGGCCGGGCCGGCCTCAGCTCTGCAGCATGCGGCGCAGCAGTTCCACGTCTTCCGAAAAGCTCTGGTCGGCGCCTTTCAGCTCCTCGACCTTCTTGACCGCATGCATGACCGTGGTGTGGTCGCGGCCGCCGAACTTGCGGCCGATCTCGGGCAAGGAGCGGCTGGTCAATTGCTTGGCCAGGTACATGGCGATCTGGCGCGGGCGGGCGACCTGGCGGGAGCGGCGGGCCGAACTCATCTCGGCCAGCTTGATGTTGAAATGCTCGGCCACCCGCTTCTGGATCTCCTCG
Organism: Pseudomonadota bacterium; assembly: GCA_023426365.1. Lineage (GTDB taxonomy): Bacteria > Pseudomonadota > Alphaproteobacteria > Rhodospirillales > Magnetospirillaceae > Magnetospirillum. The sequence goes on along the minus strand of JAFAAW010000059.1, from coordinate 31,977 downwards.
ATGGTGATCCGGCGGTCGGAGGCTTTGAGCAAGTCGTGCAGCACCTCCTGGGTGCTTTCCAGCGTGATGGCGCGGCCCACCAGCTGGGCATGGGCGACCACGCGGTTGAGCGCGCCTTCCAGCTCGCGCACGTTGCTGGCGATCTTGTGGGCCAGGAACTCCATCACCTTCTGCGGCACCTGCACGCCCATCTGCTCGGCCTTCGAGGCCAGGATGCCCAGGCGCAGCTCGTATGTCGTGGCGTGGATGTCGGCGACCAGGCCGGAATTCAGGCGCGAGCGCAGGCGGTCTTCCATGCCCTCCAGGTCGGACGGCGACTTGTCGGCCGAGATGACGATCTGGCGGCCCTGGTCCACCAGGGCGTTGAAGGTGTGGAAGAACTCTTCCTGGGTGGCGTCCTTGCCGGCGATGAATTGGACGTCGTCCACCATCAGCACGTCCACCGAGCGGAACTGCTCCTTGAACGACATGGTGTCCTGGCTGCGCAGCGCGCGGATGAAGCGGTACATGAACTTTTCCGCCGACAGGTACAGCACGCGGCGGGTGGGATTGTGCTCGCGGATGTGCCAGGCGATGGCGTGCATCAGGTGGGTCTTGCCCAGGCCGACGCCGCCATACAGGAACAGCGGGTTGAACGACACCGAATCGGCCTCGGCCACCCGGCGGGCGGCGGCATAGGCGAATTCGTTGGGCTTGCCCACCACGAAATTCTTGAAGGTGTAGCGCTGGTCCAGTTGCGCGCCCAGCTCGTCCACGTCGGCCGGGCCGCAGGGCGCGGCGCGGGGCGCGGCGACCTCGTCCTGCGCGGCGGCGGCGGCCGGGATGCCGGGGGCGGCGGGCACCGCGCCGGCGGTGGGCGTGGCGGCGGCGGCATTGGCGCGCGCGGTGCCCACCACGATCTCCACATTGCGGATGGACGGGTTCTCGGCGCCCCACAGGCTCTTGATGCGCTCGCCGTAATGGGTCGCCACCCAGTCGCGCATGAAGCGGGTGGGCAGTCCCAGCCGGACCGAGCCGTCACGGGCGTCTTGCAGGGTGATCGGGCGCAGCCAGCTGCGATAGGCGGCGTCGCCGACTTCGTCGCGCAGGCGCCCCTTGATCCGATCCCACTCCACGTCGATCATTGTTCGTCCCCGAAATCTACCAACTCGCCACCCGTACCCCGTCGAACTGCGCGGGCGGCATGCGTCCCGTGCCGGCGATGGTGCGACGGCGCGGCGGCATTCCCCCTCGCTGGCAGGGCGGCCAAAGAAAAAAGCCTTGCGGCTCCGTTCCGTACCGGTCGGGGCGAATGGTCCCCAATACCATCCGTGGCCCGGCCGCGCGGCCTGCCCTTTTCAATACACGTTCCAAGGCCGCGAATTGTGGTCAATCCTATCGGCCAGGGTCTGAGTAACCTATGAATCAAGGTGCAACTATATATGCGGTGAATGTCCATCCTTGGCCCATATACTTTGTCTTTTAGAAGTATTGTGCGTCAGGATAACTACATTTCGACCCGCAAGGTGTGCGACTCTAGCGATGAGGTTGCTGACTCGCAACAGGACCGGAACGGGAACGGCGAAAATTTTTCCCTTGCTTTTCCACAGGCCGCGGAATCCGTGGAGAGTCCGCAAAAGCTGGGAAAACCGCCATTGTTTGCCGATAAAATGTACGACAAAAAAGACAGGGGCCGCGCCATGGGCGCGGCCCCTGAATAATCCTCGGATATCGGCGTTTGGCGCTTAGGCCAGCGGCTTCATGTCCTTGACGCGGGCGGCCAGGCGCGAAACCTTGCGCGAAGCGGTGTTCTTGTGCAGAACGCCGGCCTGGGCGCCCTTCACCAGCTCCGGCTCGGCGGCCAGGAAGGCGGCCTTGGCCTCCTCGGCATTGCCGGAAGCGATCGCCAGCTCGACCTTCTTGACGAAGGTGCGGATGCGGCTGACGCGGGCGCGGTTGACCTCGGTACGGCGCTCGGTCTGGCGAATGCGCTTCTTGGCAGAGTTGTGATGAGCCATGGTAAACCTGTTCCGAGAAGTGTTCAGAAATCGAAGGCGCGTTTATAGGTGTGCCCGCGCCAGCCGTCAAGCGGGAATCGCATCAACGCGTTAGCGGCCGAGATTCATGCGCGCTGGCAGCATGGGCCGCCGCCGCTCCGCCTGCCGCGTCAGGACGCCGGCTCCACCAGCAGGGCGACGATGCGCCGCACCACCGGCAGGATCAGCAGCAGGGTGGGAAAGGCGACCAGCCACGACATGGCCCAGGCGCTCAGCCACAGCCGGTGGAGGTCGGGAATCAGCCCGACGCTGTGCACGGTGGAGATCGCCGAAACGACGAAGGTCATCATCACCGACAGGATCAGCGGGGTCAGGATGGCGGCGGCGCGCGCGGGCAGCCGGCGGCGGGTCTTGGGGGTGTTCGGGGTCTGGGGCATCGCAGGTGTCTTGGTCACGTCCCGGGGCCGCCGGCGGTCAGCGCCCGCCGCCGGGGCGTTCGGCCTTCGGCTCCAGCGTGTCGATATAGGCGGCCACGTCCTCGATCTCGCGGGTGGTCAGGGTGAAGCCGCGCATGGGCTTGGCGTGGGGCTGGGCCAGGAAGGCGCGGATTTCCGCGTTGGTGCGGCGTTTGGCGATGTCGGCAAAGCTGGGTGCTGCGTCGGTGCCCGCCCCCGATTGCGACACCACGTGGCAGGCGGCGCACCAGCGCGCGGCCAGTTCGGCGCCGGCCTCGGCGGAGGGGGCCACCGCGCGGGCCGGTGCGGGCGACAGCCACACGCCGACCCCCAGCACCCCGAGACCGCCCAACACGGTCAGCAGTGTGCGCATGGCCATACTCCCTCTTGCGTGATCCGGAAAAAACGAGGGCCGGACAATGGCGCGTTTGCCGCGGTGCGGCAAGCCTCTTCTCCGCATGCCCGATGGATGTCACCGGCATGGGTGGTAGGTGGGGGCTGGCAAAACCGCTGTCTATTGCGCCTGTGGGTTTAGACGGTTTGGCATCAGCGCCGGCCGAACAGCTTTTCCACGTCCGACAGCCGCAGCGACACATGGGTGGGGCGGCCGTGGTTGCACTGGCCCGACAGCGGCGTCGCCTCCATCTGGCGCAACAGCGCGTTCATCTCGGCGATGGACAGCCGGCGGCCGGACCGCACGCTGCCGTGACAGGCCAGGGTGGCGCAGATGTTGCCGAGCTTGTCCTTGAGCGCCAGCGCCTCGCCCCATTCGGCCAGATCGTCGGCCAGGTCGCGCACCAGACCCTGGACGTCGCAATCGCCCAGCAGCGCCGGCACCTCGCGCACCACCACGGCGCCGTTACCGAACGGCTCCACCACCAGCCCCATCTCGGCCAGATGGCCGGCGGCGGCGTCGATGCGGGCGGCGCCCGCCTCGCCCAGGTCCACCACCTCGGGCAGCAGCAGGGCCTGGGTCTTGACCGGCCCGGCCGCCATGGCGGCTTTCATGCGCTCCAGCACCAGACGCTCGTGGGCGGCGTGCTGATCGACGATGACCAGCCCGTCGCGGGTCTCGGCAAGGATGTAGGTGTCGTGGACTTGCGCGCGCGCCGCCCCCAGCGGGTGGTCCAGCTCGGGCATTTCGGCCGGGGTCTGTTCGGCCGCGGCGCCCGGGGGCAGCGACAGGTTCGGCAGGGACGGGTTCGACAGGGACGGGTTCGACGGCGCCGGGCCGGGCAGGTGTTCCGACAGTCCCATGGGCGGGGCGAAGGCGGCGGCCGCCTGCTGCACCTGGGCAAAGCCGGGGCGCGGCGCCGACGGCTGCCACTGGTACTGGGCGGCCGGGCGGGGCGGCGCGGCATGGGCGCCCAGCGCGCCCAGGGCGGCGACGCCTAGGGTGGAGGAGGCGCGGTGGCCGGCCTCGGCCAGGGCGTGGCGGATGGCCGACACGATCAGCCCGCGCACCAGCCCGGAATCGCGGAAGCGCACCTCGGCCTTGGCGGGGTGGACGTTGACGTCCACCGTCTCGGGGTCGAGGTCCAGGAACAGCGCCACCACCGGGTGGCGGTCGTGGCTGAGCACGTCCTGATAGGCGCCCTTGACCGCCCCGATCACCAGGCGGTCCTTGACCGGGCGGCCGTTGACGAACAGGTATTGATAGGCGCTGGTGCCTTTGTTGAAGGTAGGCAGGCCGGCCCAGCCGGTCAGCCGCACGCCGTCGCGTTCCGCCTCCAGCTTGACGGCGTTGTGCTCGAAATCGCGGCCGATAATGGCGGCCAGCCGCGCCAGCAGCGCGCCCGCCCGTTCGCCGCGCTGGGCGGACAGCTTGAGCACCGAGCGGGTGCCGTCGGACAGCGAGAACGCCACCTGCGGGTGGGCCATGGCCAGCCGTTCCAGGGTGTCGGCGGCGTGGCTCAGCTCGGTGCGCGGGGCCTTCAGGAATTTCAGCCGCGCCGGGGTGGCATAGAACAGGTCGCGCACCTCGACCCGGGTGCCGGGCGGGTGGGCGGCGGGCTGCGGCTCGCCCTTGGCGCCGCCCTCGACGCTCAGGCTCCAGGCGGTGTCGGCGCCCTTGGGCCGCGAGGTCAGCGTCAGCCGCGCCACCGAGCCGATGGAGGGCAGCGCCTCGCCACGGAAGCCCAGATGGCGGATATGCACCAGATCGTCGTCGGGCAGTTTCGAGGTCGCGTGGCGTTCCACCGCCAGCATCAACTGGTCCGGTCCCATGCCGCAGCCGTCGTCGGTGACCGCGATCAGCGCCTGGCCGCCCTCCACCAGCACCACGTCGATGCGGCCGGCGCCGGCATCGAGCGCGTTCTCCACCAGTTCCTTGACGGCCGAGGCGGGGCGTTCGACCACCTCGCCGGCGGCGATCTGGTTGACCAGGGTGGGGGGGAGCAGGCGAATGGGCATGGCGCGGACTCTAGCCGCTGGCGGGGGGCGGCGCCAAGATTCATTCCTGATTCACCTTTTTTACGCTATAGTTGCGCACAGGCATCGGGACCGGGGAGGCGTCCCATGACGAGAACCATCACATTGGCGCCCGGGGCGGCACACGCGGCCAAGGCGCAGCACACGGACGGCGCGGCCAAGGGGCCGCACGGCAAGCCCGCTCCGCACAAGGCGGCGCCGTCGCACCACCATTCGCCGCACCATCAGGCGCCGCATCACCACGCGCCGGACCGCCATCCCGCCCGGCGCGGCCTGGTGGCGGGCGCCCTGGCGCTGGCGGCCGTGTCGGCCGCCGGCCTGTGGTGGCTGGTGGGCGGCGGCGAACCGGCGGTCGATCCCGGGGTGCAATTGCAGGCCCAGATGGAGGCGGCGGCCCAGGGCACGGTGGTCCCCACCCACGCCTTCGGCGGCGCGCTGTCGGTGGTCCAGGCCAACGGCCGGCTCAACGTGGTGGCCGAGGGGGTGCCGTCGCGCGCCTGCGTGCAGGTGGGGTGGCGGCTGGCCCGCAGCGGCACCATCATCGTCAACGGCACCCTGCCGACCCGGCTGTCGGCGGCCAAGCTGTCCGATCTGTGCAGCGGCGACGGCGCCAGCCTGATGTGGGTTCCCGACCAATAGGGCCGCGTGGCGCCGAATCCACTTGCATCCGGTGCCGACTCCCCCGATATTCCGGGCGGGAGATCGGCGCGGACGAACCCGTCGCCAACCCGGTCAGGTCCGGAAGGAAGCAGCCGTAACGATTCCGGTTCGGGTCGTGTCCGGTCTCCCACCTCGCACAAAGGCGCCCCTCGGGGCGCCTTTAGCGTTTGTGGCCGCGCCAGTTGCGGTCGGGCCGCGCCTCAGCCGGCGCGCAGGCGTTCCAGAAAGCCCACCACCGTCTCGTCGGCGCCGTGTTCCCACAGATTGTTGTGGCCGGCCTCGGCCAGGAACACGCCCTCGGCGGTGCTGGTGGCGGCGCCCAGGATCTGGCGGCCCATGGCGACCGGCACCACCCCGTCATGTTCGCCGTGCACGACCAGGATGGGGGCGCGCACGCCGCCGATCTTGCCGATGGAATCGTACTGGTCCAGCAGCACCATGGGCGCGAAGCCGGGCAGCACATAGGCCGGCGCCAAATCGCACAGACGGGTGAACGGCGCCTCCAGCACCAGGGCGGCGATGTCGGGCTGTTCCACCGCCATCTGGGTGGCGACGCCGGTGCCCAGCGATTCGCCGTACAGCACCAGCCGCTCCAGGGGCACTTCGCGGCCCAGCAGCCAGCCGATCACCGCGCGGGTGTCGGCATAAAGGCCCTGTTCGGTGGGGCGGCCGGGATTGCCGCCATAGCCGCGATAGCCGACCAGGAAGACGCCGAAACCGGCATCCAGCAGCAGGCGGGCCTTGTGGGCGCGTTGGGCCAGGGTGCGGGCGTTGCCGTGGCAATAGACGACGGTGGGGCGGCGGCGCCGTTCGGGCGGCGCATACCAGCCCGTCAGCACCAGATTGTCGGTGGTGCGCACCGGCACCGGCACCATCTCGGGCACGCCGGCCTGTTCGGGCGATGGCAGGCTGTCGCCCGGGTGATAGATCATGTCGCGCTGGAACACGGCCAATCCGCCCAGCAACAGGGCATAGCCACCGGCGAACACGCCCAGGGTCTCGGCGATCACGCGGGTCTCCTCGCTTGTTCCCCGCCGGCACCATGGGCGGGCGGCTCGGCGCCGGCATGCGGCGCCGGCGCAAAAAGGTCAGGGCCCGTCGCGCGAGCGAGCGGGCCCCTTCCTTATACCAGACCTGTGCGGTCGATTACGCGCGGTTCATGCGGTTCTCGATCAGGTCGTCCACCACGGTGGGATCGGCCAGGGTCGAGGTGTCGCCCAGGGAACCGAACTCGTTCTCGGCGATCTTGCGCAGGATGCGGCGCATGATCTTGCCCGAGCGGGTCTTGGGCAGGCCCGGCGACCACTGGATCAGGTCGGGGGTGGCGATGGGGCCGATTTCCTTGCGGACCCAGTTCACCAGCTCCTTGCGCAGCTCCTCGCTCGGCTCCTCGTCGGCGACCAGGGTGACATAGGCATAGATGCCCTGGCCCTTGATCTCGTGCGGATAGCCGACCACGGCGGCCTCGGCCACCTTGGGGTGGGCGACCAGGGCGGATTCCACCTCGGCGGTGCCCATGCGGTGGCCGGACACGTTGATCACGTCGTCGACGCGGCCGGTGATCCAGTAATAGCCGTCCTCGTCGCGGCGGGCGCCGTCACCGGTGAAGTAGTAGCCCTTGTAGGTGGAGAAGTAGGTCTGGACGAAGCGCTCGTGGTCACCGAACACGGTGCGCATCTGGCCCGGCCAACCCGGCTCGGCCAGGCACAGGTTGCCCTCGACGGCGCCTTCCAGCACCTTGCCCTCGGCATCCACCATCACCGGCTTGACGCCGAAGAACGGACGGGTGGCCGAACCGGGCTTGAGCGGGGTGGCGCCCGGCAGCGGGGTGATCAGGATGCCGCCGGTTTCGGTCTGCCACCAGGTGTCCACGATCGGGCAGCGCGAATCGCCGACCACGCGGTGGTACCACAGCCAGGCTTCGGGGTTGATCGGCTCGCCCACCGAACCCAGCAGGCGCAGGCTGGAGCGGTTGGTCTTCTTCACCATCTCCTCGCCTTCGCGCATCAGCGAGCGGATGGCGGTCGGCGCGGTGTAGAAGATGTTGACCTTGTGCTTGTCCACCACCTGCCAGAAGCGCGAGGCGTCCGGATAGGTCGGGATGCCTTCGAACATCAGGGTGATGGCGCCGTTGGCCAGCGGGCCGTAGACGATGTAGGAGTGGCCGGTGACCCAGCCCACGTCGGCGGTGCACCAGTAGACGTCGCCCTCGTGGTAGTCGAAGACGTACTGGTGGGTCAGCGAGGCATAGACCAGATAGCCGCCGGTGGTGTGCAGCACGCCCTTCGGCTTGCCGGTCGAACCCGAGGTGTAGAGGATGAACAGCGGGTCTTCCGCGTTCATCTCGACCGGGGTGTGGGTGGCCGGGGCCTTCTCGGTCAGCTCGTGGTACCAGTGGTCACGGCCGGCCACCATGTGGACGTTGCCGCCGGTGCGCTGGACCACGATGACGTTCTTGACCGACCAGCTGGTTTCCAGCGCCTTGTCGGCGTTGACCTTGAGCGGCACCTTGCGGCCGCCGCGCAGGCCCTCGTCGGCGGTGATCAGCAGGACCGAATCGCAATCCTGGATGCGGCCGGCTAGCGCGTCGGGGCTGAAGCCGCCGAACACGATCGAGTGGATGGCGCCGATGCGGGCGCAGGCCAGCATGGCCACCGCGGCCTCGACGATCATCGGCAGATAGATGGTGACGCGGTCGCCCTTCTTGACGCCCAGGCCGGTCATGGCATTGGCCAGGCGGCAGACCTCGGCGTGCAGCTCGCGATAGGTGACGTGCTTGGACTCGTTCGGGTCGTCGCCTTCCCAGATGATGGCGGTCTGGTCGCCGCGGGTCTCCAGGTGGCGGTCCAGGCAGTTGGCGGCCACGTTCAGGGTACCGTCGGCGAACCACTTGATGTTCACGTCGCCGTTGTAGGAGACATCCTTGACCTGGGTGAACGGCTTGATCCAGTCGATGCGCTTGCCGTGCTCGCCCCAGAAGCCTTCGGGGTCGTTCACCGAGCGGTCATACCACTCCTTATAGGTTTTCTCGTCGATCAGCGCGTTCTTGGCGAAATCGGCGGGAACTGGAAAGAGTTCGGTCATTTCTTGTTGTCTCCCACTTTCTTGGTTTTGCCCCACGTCCCTTTAAAGCGGGCGCAGGTGCGTTTCCCCGAATTGCGCCGGCAAGTATGGTCAAGTTCTGCGTCTGACTCAACCCTGCTGCGCAACGAAAGCTCTTGATCTATTGCGCAAGAGCGGCTCGGCCTTCATTCATACCCCGAACGGCCGGGTGTCCGCGATGACCTTTCCGTTATGGATGCGAATGGGATAGGCGGTAAGGCTGCGGCCCCGGCACGGCCCCATGGCGCATTCGCCGCTGGCCACATCGAAATGCGCCCCGTGCATGGTGCACAGCACGTAGGTGCCGCTCAGGTCCAGGAAGCGGTCGGGTTCCATCTCCAGCGGCGCAAAGGCGTGTGGGCAGGAATCCACATAGGCGCGCACCACCTCGCCCTGGCGGACGACGAATACGCCGACCGTCTCGCCGCGATAGGGGGCGGGGATGGGTCCCTTGGCGCCGGTGGCGTCGAGGTCGGACAGGGCGCACAGGATCAGGTCGGGCAAAAGGGCATCTCCTGGGCGGGAGCGGGGGCCGCCCAGGATGCCATGGATCGCTGGCGGCGGCGATCTATTCCGCGAGACCGGCCATGCGGCCGATCAACTGCCAGTGCGCAGGCTCGATGGGCATGACCGACAGGCGGGACTGGCGGATCAGGGCGATATCGGCCAGTTCGGGGGCGGCCTTGATGTCGGCCAGGCTGACCGGGCGCGGCACCGGGCGCACCGCCCGCACGTCCACGCAGACCCAGCGCGGGTCTTCGGCGGTGGGGTCTGGATAGGCCTCGCGCACCACCTCGACGACGCCGACGATCCGCTTTTCCTCGACCGAGTGGTAGAAGAAGCACAGATCGCCCAGTTTCATGGCCTTGAGAAAGTTCGAGGCCTGGTAATTGCGGACGCCGGTCCAGGCGGTCACCTCGTCGCGCACCTGATCGTCCCACGACCAGGCGCCCGGCTCGGACTTGACCAGCCAGAAGCTCACGGCAGCACCTTCTTATAGGGCAGCACGGTCACCGCGGCGAACAGCCCGGCCTTGGCATAGGGGTCCCCGGCAAGGAACGCATCCAGCTCGGCGCGCTCGGCGAAATCCAGGACCAGCACGCTGCCGACCATGCCGGTGCGGTCGTCGGTCTGGACGGGGCCGGCCATCACCACGCGGTCGATATTGGCCTTGAGGTATTCCAGGTGGGCGGCGCGGTTGTCGAGGCGGACCTGCTGGGCGCCGGGCTTGTCCTGGCAATGAACGACGAACATGGGGGGACTCCCTGTTTTGGGGTGACGCGGATGGACACGGATCAACACGGATAATCCCTTGCGTGTCCATCCGTGTCCATCCGTGTCAGACGCCTTCGGCGCGGAACGGCCGGCTCAGCAGGGCGCGGATGACGTCGTCCAGGTCGGCCTGGCGGTTGATCACCGCGTCCACGGCGGCGCAGATGGGCATTTCGATGCCCAGGCTCCCGGCCATGGCGACCACCGCGCCGGCCGACCACACCCCTTCGGTCACCGCCCGGCGCTCGGCCAGGATGGCGGCGAGCGTGCGGCCCTCGCCCAGGGCGAAGCCCAGCGAGTAGTTGCGCGACTGGGTGGAGGAGGCGGTCAGAATCAGGTCGCCCAGCCCGGACAGGCCCATCAGGGTTTCGGCGCGGCCGCCCTTGGCCACCGCCAGCCGGGTCAGCTCGGCCATGCCGCGCGTGATCAGGGCGGCGCGGGCGTTGTCGCCCAAGCCCCGGCCCTCGACGATGCCGCAGGCGATGGCCAGCACGTTCTTGACCGCGCCGCCGATCTCGGCGCCCACCAGGTCGTCGGCCAGATAGGGGCGGAAGCTGGGCGTGCCGATGGCCTCGACCAGCGACTGGCCCAATTCGGCATCGGCACAGGCCAGGGTGACGGCGGTGGGCAGGCCGCGGGCCACCTCGATGGCGAAGGTCGGGCCGGACAGCACCGCCACCGGCGCGCCGGGCAGCGTCTGTTCGACCACTTCGGTCATCATCCGGCCGGTGGATTGCTCGATGCCCTTGGCGCAGATCACCGCCGGCACCCCGGCGCGCCACACCGGCGCCAGCGCGCGGCAGGTGGCGGCCAGATGCTGGGCCGGGGTGACCAGCAGCACCGCCTTCGCCGCCGCCGCCTCGGCCAGGTCGGTGGTGGCGCGGATGCCGTCGTCCAGCGCCACGTCGGGCAGGTACAGCGTGTTGCGCCGGGTGGTGTTGATGGCCTCGGCCAGCTCCGGCTCGCGCGCCCACAGCGTCACCGTGCGGCCCGCCCGCCGGACGGTCGCCGCCAGCGCCGTGCCCCATGCGCCCGCGCCAACGATGCCGATGCTGTCCATGTCTGTCATTCCTTGCTGATGGGGTGAACCCGGTGGGGTTTATGCCCCGCGGCGCGCCGGCTGGCAATCGGTCGCACGCCGGCCGCCTCGGCGGCAATAATGGCAAGTTGTTTCGGAATTGTCACAATTGTCCGAATATGCTCACCAAGGTATGAGGCTACCAAACCATAAGTACAATGGTCTCGGGCGTGGCCGCCGTGCCTAAATGCGTCCCCATCGCTTGTTTGACGGGGGGTGACACATGGATGCGGCAAGCCATGCCTGCCCGCATTGCGGTTCGCGCGACAACCGCCTGCTTACCGATCAGGCGGGGTGGGTCGGCTGGTGCCAGGATTGCCACCGCACCTGGGAACTTGGGCTGGCCCGTGTCGCCGCGACGTGCGCGCCCTCTCCCTTGTCCTCCTCCTCTCCCTCTCTTTCTCCCTCTCCCAGGCCCGGGCCGGCTTCCGCGCCGGTGGCCGATCCGCTGCCGCTGGAATCACGCGACGCGCGCGTTGCCTGAAACCGTGCTTGCGTTATGTTGATGGCGGTCCGTTCCATTCGGAGGTCGCCATGGTTCCCGCCGCCAGCGTGTTCGTTCTGGTCCTTGTCGCTTTGGGCATCGTGATCGTTGCCCTGGGGGTCAAGGTGGTGCCCCAGGGTTTCGAATTCACCGTCGAACGTTTCGGCCGTTACATCCGCACCCTGTCGCCCGGCCTGCACCTGATCATCCCGGTGGTGGACAAGGTGGGGCGCCGGCTCAACATGATGGAACAGGTGCTGGACGTGCCCAGCCAGGAGATCATCACCCGCGACAACGCCATGGTCACGGTGGACGGCGTGGTGTTCTACCAGGTGCTGGACGCGGCGCGGGCGGCGTACGAGGTCGCCCAGCTCCAGCTCGCCATCCTCAACCTGACCATGACCAACATCCGCACGGTGATGGGCGGCATGGACCTGGACGAGCTGTTGTCCCAGCGCGACCGCATCAACGAAAAGCTGCTGATCGTGGTGGACGAGGCGACCCAGCCCTGGGGCGTCAAGGTCACCCGCATCGAGATCAAGGACATCGCGCCCCCGCGCGATCTGGTGGACGCCATGGCTCGCCAGATGAAGGCCGAGCGCGACAAGCGCGCCGCCGTGCTGGAGGCCGAGGGACTCAAGCAGGCCCAGGTGCTCAAGGCGGAAGGCCAGAAGCAGGCGCAGATCCTGGCCGCCGAGGGCCGGCGCGAGGCCGCCTTCCGCGACGCCGAGGCGCGCGAGCGCGAAGCCGAGGCCGAGGGCAAGGCGGTGCAGATGGTGTCGCAGGCCATCGCCCAGGGCGAGGCCATGGCGGTCAATTATTTCGTCGCCCAGCGCTATGTGGGCGCGCTGGAAAAGGTGGCCTCGGCCCCCAACCAGAAGCTGGTGATGATGCCGCTCGAGGCGTCGGGCGTGATCGGCGCGGTGGCCGGCATCGCCGAGATCGCCCGCGACGCCCTGGGCGGCGGCGGCGCGCCGCCCACCGACCGCCGGCCGCGCGCCAGCGTGCCCTCCACCGGAGAGTGAGGGCATGGAGCTGACGTTCTGGCACTGGCTGATCCTGGGGTTCGCGCTGATCACGCTGGAGGTGCTGATCCCCGGCACCTTCCTGTTGTGGCCGGGCATCGCCGCGCTGCTCACCGGCATGGTCGCCTATGCGGCGCCGTCCCTGGGCTGGCAGGTGCTGGCGGTGCTGTTCGCGGTGCTCACCGTGGTCGCCGCCCTGGCCGGACGGCGGCTCTATGCGCGCCTGACCCAGCCGGTCGAGGCCGAACCGGCGCTGAACCGGCGCGCCCAATCCTTCATCGGCAGCAGCCACACGCTGACCACGCCCATCCTGGACGGCACCGGCCGCCTGCGCCTAGGCGACACCACGTGGAAGATCGTCGGTCCCGACCTGCCCACCGGCACCCGCGTGCGCATCGTGGGGGTGGACGGCATCGCCCTGATGGTGGAAAAGATCGAGGCATGACCATCCGCCTGCATGTTTCCTGCGACCTTGGCCCCGGCGCGCTGACCCTGGGCAAGGAGCAGTCCCATTACCTGGCCAACGTCATGCGCGCGCGTGCGGGTGACGACGTGCTGCTGTTCAACGGCCGCCATGGCGAATGGCGGGGCCGCCTGGACGCGGTCGCCAAGTCGGGGGTCCGGGTGGGCGTGGACGCGCAGACCCGTCCCCAGGCGGACGAGCCGGACCTGTGGTTGCTGGCCGCGCCCATCAAGAAGGACTGCATCGACCTGGTGGCGGAAAAGGCGGCCGAGCTGGGCGCCAGCCTGCTGTGGCCGGTGATCACCCGCCGCACGGTGATGAGCCGGGTCAATACCGAGCGCCTGGCCGCCCACATGGTGGAAGCGGCGGAACAATGCGAGCGCCTGACCGTGCCCGAGATGCGCGAGCCGGTGGCGCTGGACAAGGCGCTGGCCGGTTGGGACGCCGGCCGCACGCTGTTGTTCCTGGACGAATCGGGCGGCGGCGAGCCGCTGGCCCAGGTGCTGGGGCACCTGCCCGCCGGGCCGCTGGCCGTGCTGGTGGGGCCCGAGGGCGGCTTCGCGCCCGAGGAACGCGCGCTGCTGGCGCGCCAGCCCTTTGCCCGCCCGGTCGGCCTGGGGCCGCGCATCCTGCGCGCCGAAACGGCCGCCATCGCCGCGCTGGCGGTGGTCCAGGCCGTGCGCGGCGACTGGTCGCGGCCGCCGCGCGCCTGAGCCTTGCGCCTGATTTTTCTTGTGTTTCGCGGCTTCGGCCGTATATCCCCAGGCACTTCGAACCGGAGTCTTCCATGCCCCCCAAGGTCAATCCGCTGAAGCTGAACCCGTTGCAGGCCAAGACCCTGGTGCTGTTCCAGGAACTGGCCAAGTACCCCGAGACGTCGCAGGCCACCGAATCGGGCGAGGTGGTGCTGACCAGCCTGCCGCGTCCGCACGGCAACCATTTCCACGTGGGCGCCAAGGTGGTGATGAGCAAGGACGCCACCGGCCTGTCCAACCAGGCGGCGTGGACGGCGCTGGAGCGCAAGGGCCTGATCCGCGGCAGCTTCCCGTTCGCGGTGACGCTGACCAAGGACGGTCTGGCCTATGACACCGGCATCGCCCACCAGATCCTGCACGGCAGCGACCACTGATCGGCTGGGGCGCCCGGGCATGACCTATACGGTCAAGGAAATCTTCTACACGTTGCAGGGCGAAGGCGGGCAGGCCGGGCGCGCCGCCGTGTTCCTGCGCTTCGCCGGGTGCAATCTGTGGAGCGGGCGCGAGGAAGACCGTGCCGACGCCCAGTGCCGTTTCTGCGACACCGATTTCGTGGGCGGTGACAAGTATGCCGACGCCGCCCTGCTGGCCGACGCGGTGGCGGCGCTGTGGCCGGCCCCGGCCGGGGCGGCGGGCGCGCCTTACGTGGTGTGTACCGGCGGTGAACCCACGCTGCAACTGGACGCCGCCCTGATCGACGCGCTGCATGCGCGCGGCTTCGAGATCGCCATCGAGACCAACGGCACCCGGCCGCTGCCCGCCGGCATCGACTGGGTGTGCGTCAGCCCCAAGGCGGGGACCGAGCTGGCGGTCACGGCCGGCGACGAGATCAAGCTGGTGTGGCCGCAAGACGGCATCGACCCCGGCGCGCTGGCCGGGCTGGCCTTCCGCCATCACTTCCTGCAGCCCATGGACGGCGCCGACCGCGCCGCGGCCACGGCGGCCTGCGTTCGGTATTGCTTGACGCATCCGCGCTGGCGCCTCAGCCTGCAGACCCACAAGATCATCGGCATCCCATAAGGTTTTTCCGCCATGACGGCGCCCTATCGCGTCTCTCGCCGCATCGAAATCGATGCCGGCCACCGCATCATGACCCACGGCTCGAAGTGCCGGCACCTGCACGGCCATCGCTATGGCATCGAGGCGGTGTGCGAGGCGGTCGATCTGCACCACGACGGCGAACAGACCGACATGGTGGTGGATTTCGGCTTCCTGAAGGAGGAGATGGTCAAGGCCATCGACGAGCCTTGCGATCACGGCTTCATTGCCGCCCTGGCCGACCGCGAGCTGCTGGGCATGTTCGCCCCCGCCGGGGCCGACGTCCACCAGTGGATTTGCGATCTCGAGGCCAGGGTGCGGGCCGATGGCGAGGTCACCACCACCCAGACCCGCCTGGGCACCAAGCTGACGGTGGTGCCGTTCCAGCCCACCGCCGAATGCCTGGCGCGGCACTGGTACGTCAAGCTGGCCCAGCCGGTGCGGGCGCGTTCGGGCGGCACCGCGCGCCTGGTCAAGGTGACGGTGTTCGAGACGCCCAACTGCGCGGCGGAATACGGCGAATAGAGCATTGTCCGCTCTGACGCAGTCAGGGCAGGAAATGCGACCAGTCCGCGCGGCGCCTGAGCGGCCCCCGCAGGGGCGCCGCTATTGCGGCACCACCAGTTCGACGGTTTCATCGGCGATGCGGATTTCGGCCGGCAGGCGGGCGACGATGTCGCCGTCGCCCTGCAACGGCGCGCCGCGCGGCCCCAGGATGGTCACCGATTCGGCCGACACCACCTGCACCTCCGGCAGGTTGGACAGCTTGTTCATGGGCAGCGCCAGCCCGTAGCGCACCGCGCCGCCCACCCCCGCCTTCGGCAGGATGCACACCTCCAGCAGGGGGCGGTCCAGCCGCGCCTCGGGGGCGGCGACGAACGGGCCGCCATAAAAGCGGCCGCGGCAGGCCACCGCCATGCGGCCCTCGTAGGTCTCGCCGTTGGCGCGGATCTTGAGCGCGGGGAAGTCGTAGCCGAAGGCCTGGCGCACGCTTTCCATCACATAGGCCAATTTGCCGGCATGGCGCTTCAGCGTCACGTTGACCCCCTCCACCACATGGGCGTCCAGCCCGGCGCCGGCCATCAGCACGAAATGGCGGCCATTGGCCATGCCCAGATGGACGGTGCGGGCCGGGCCGTGGGCGATGGTTTCCGCCACCTGCTCCACATCCTTGGGGTCCAGGCCGATTTCCAGCGCCAGCACGTTGGCGGTGCCCAGCGGAATGACCGCCAGACGCGGGCGGTCGGGGCGGCCGACCATGCCGTTGACCACCTCGTTCACGGTGCCGTCGCCGCCGGCCGCCACCACCACGTCGTAATCGGCGCCGCCCGCCGCGCGGGCGTACTCCTCGGCGTCGCCGCGCCGCGTGGTCTGGCATTCCACCACCTCGCAGCCCTTGGCGCGCAGGAGCGCGATGGTGTCGGCCAGCCGCTTGCCCCGGCGGCGGCCGGCGGCGGGGTTGTAGATGACCAGCACGCGCCGCGGCGATTGCCCTGGGGCGGGGGCGGAAAGGTGTCTATCCATCTGGATCATGCTTTGCGCCAACATGGGGTTCGTATAGCCGTTCGGTGGTTGAAAACGTCGTGAAATAATTGTTACGAGACGGGGTGATATTTGTGAATTTTACTGCGGTCTTCGTGATCTGATATAGGCAGTGGCGGGCGGATTGCTCTAAAAGCGTGGCGCAACGCTTGGCCGTTACTGAACGCGGGTGCGCCGCCCATGACCGCAGACACCGCCCCGACCCAGCGCTTCCGCGCCATCTGGATATCCGACGTGCATCTGGGCACGCGGGGCTGCAAGGCCGATTTCCTGCTGGATTTCCTCAAGCACACGGAATCGGACGTCCTTTATCTGGTGGGCGACATCGTCGATGGCTGGCGGCTGAAACGGTCGTGGTACTGGCCGCAGGCCCACAACGACGTGGTCCAGAAAATTCTGCGCAAGGCCCGCAAGGGCACGCGGGTGGTGTTCATCCCCGGCAACCACGACGAATTCGCCCGCGACTATGCCGATCACAATTTCGGCGACATCGAAGTGGTCTGCGAAACCGTGCATGTGACCCTGGGTGGCCAGCGGCTGCTGGTCCTGCACGGTGACGCATTCGACGGCGTCGTGAAATATGCCAGGTGGCTTGCCCATCTGGGCGATTGGGCCTACACGGCGGCGCTGTCGCTGAACCACTGGCTGAACGTGGCGCGCCGCCGCATGGGGCTGCCCTATTGGTCGCTGTCGGCCTACCTCAAGCACAGGGTCAAGAACGCCGTTCAGTTCATCGACGACTACGAACAGACGGTTGCCGACGAAGCCCGCCGCCGCGGCGTGGACGGGGTGGTGTGCGGCCACATCCACCATGCCGAGATCCGCCATATCGACGGCGTGCTGTACGCCAATGACGGCGATTGGGTCGAAAGCTGCACCGCGCTGGTCGAGACACGGGAGGGCCGGCTCGAGGTGCTGCGCTGGTTCGACCGCGCCATGGCCTCGCCCGCGCCGGCATGTCCGCTGCCCGAGTTGCCGCTGCCCGCGTCGCCGCCACCCGCGTTGGGCGCCGCCCACACCAAGGAGAGGGAATGCGCATACTCGTCGTCACGGATGCTTGGCTCCCTCAGGTCAACGGTGTGGTCCGCACACTCGACACGCTAAGGCGCGAGCTGGAAAAAGCCGGCCATCAGGCGGTGATGATCACGCCCGACCTCTTTTGCTCGGTCCCCTGTCCCACTTATCCCGAAATCCGCCTGGCGCTGCGGCCGGGCCGGCGGCTGGCCGGCATGGTCGAGGCGGCGCAGCCCTGCGCCATCCACATCGCCACCGAAGGCCCCCTGGGCTGGGCGGCGCGGCGCTATTGCCTCCGGCGGCAGGTGCCGTTCACCACCGCCTATCACACCCGCTTCCCCGAATACATCCACGCCCGGTTCGGGGTGCCGCTGCGGCTGTCCTATGCGGTGATGCGCCGCTTCCACTCCCAGTCGTCGCGGGTGATGGTGGCGACGCAAGGCATCGAGGACGAACTGCGCCGGCGCGGCTTTCGCAATATCGGGCGGTGGTCGCGCGGCGTGGACACCGACCTGTTCCGCCCCCGCCCCGAGGCGCGCGGCGAGGGTGGCCCCTTCGCTGGGCTGGCCCGCCCGGTCTTTCTGTATGTGGGCCGGGTGGCGGTGGAAAAGAACATCCAGGCGTTCCTGGACCTGAACCTGCCCGGCTCCAAGGTGGTGGTGGGCGACGGCCCGCTGCTGGACGAGATGGCGCGCCGCCATCGTGGCGTGCGTTTTGCCGGCGCCAAATTCGGCGACGATCTGGCGGCGCATTACGCCGCCGCCGATTGCTTCGTGTTCCCGTCGCGCACCGACACGTTCGGGCTGGTGCTGCTGGAGGCGCTGGCCTGCGGCCTGCCGGTGGCGGCCTATCCGGTGCCGGGGCCGCTGGACGTGGTGGGCGGATCGGATGCCGCCGTGCTGTCGGAGGATCTGCGTGCCGCCGCGCTCGCGGCCCTCTCCATCCCGGCGGATACGGCGCGCGCTCATGCGCTGGCCTTCTCGTGGGGGGCGTGCACCCGGCAATTCCTCGACAATCTGCGGCCGTTCCCGGCGCAGCGTCTGACCGCCGTGTAGGGATCGCGCGCGGTCCTGGCCGCGCAGGCGCGGCACGGCGGGGTGGCGGCGTGGGTGCGGGCGGCACCCACGCCCGAGCCGGTCAGGCGGCGCGCACGCCGTCCAGGAAGCCGGTGATGCTGTCGCGCAGGCCGTCGGCCTGGACGTTCAGCGAACGGGCGGCGTCCAGCACTTGGCCTGCGGCCTGGCCGGTCTCGGCGGCGGCCTGGGTCACGCCGGTGATGGCGTCGGCCACCTGCTGGGTGCCGGCGGCGGCCTCCTGCACGTTGCGGGCGATCTCGTTGGTGGCGGCCGATTGCTCCTCGACGGCGCTGGCGATGCTGGCGGCAATGTGGGTCATGTCGTCGATGCGGCTGACGATCTGGCCGATGGCGCTGACCGCCTGCTGGGTCGCCGACTGCACCGCGCTGATCTGGGCGCCGATCTCGTCGGTGGCCTTGGCGGTCTGGTTGGCCAGCGACTTCACCTCGTTGGCGACCACGGCGAAGCCCTTGCCGGCCTCGCCGGCGCGCGCCGCCTCGATGGTGGCGTTCAGCGCCAGCAGGTTGGTCTGGCTGGCGATGTCGTTGATCAGGCTGACCACCTCGCCGATGCGGGTGGACACCTCGGCCAGCGATTTCACGGTGGCGTCGGTGTGGCGCGCCTCCTCGGCGGTGGCGGCGGCAATGCGCGAGGATTGCTCGACCTGGCGGCCGATTTCCTGGATCGACGACGACAGTTCCTCGGCGGCGGTGGCCACCGTCTGCACGTTGGCCGAGGCCTGCTCGGTGGCCGAGGCCACGGTCATGGCCTGGTTGTTGGTCTGGGCGGCGGTGGCCGACATGCCTTGGGCGGTGTTTTCCATCTGCCCGGCGGCGGCGGTGATGGTTTGCAGCAGGCCGCCGACGCTGCCCCGGAAATCGGCGGTCAGCTTTTCGATCACTTCGGCGCGGCGTTCGCGGGCGGCGTGTTCGGCCTCCTGCTCGGCGGCCAGCGTGTCGGCCCGGATCATGTTGTCCTTGAACACCTGCACCGCCTGGGCCATGTCGCCCACTTCGTCGCCGCGGCCGACGCCGGGAATGGCGACGGCCTTGTCGCCCTCGGCCAGTTGGCGCATCGCCCCGGTCATGTGGCTGATCGGGCGGGCCAGGACGTTGCGCAGCAGCAACGCGAACGTCAGCGTCAGCGTCACCGCCAGGATGGCGCCAAGGACGACCATGGTCTGCACGGTGCCGAAGGTGCGCTCGGCGGCGGCGGCGGCCTCGTTGGCACCCTCGGTGTTGAGCTTGCCCAGGGCCTCCATGTCGGCCTGCATCTTGTAGAACAGGACCCGCGCCTCGCCCATCGCGGCGGCGCGCGCGGTCTCGTTGTCGTTGGCGCGCGACAGCTTCAGCACCTTTTCGCTTTCCGCCAGATACGGCGCCAGGGTGTTGCTCAGGTCCTGATGCAGGCGCCGCTCCTCGTCCCGCATGACCATCTTTTCGTAATCGGTGATCTCGGCGCGCAGCTCGCCGCCGATCTTTTCCAGCAACTGGTCATAGCGCGCCATGTCCTGCGCGTCGGTGGCCAGGATGTGGGCGAGCGTGTTGCGGCGGTGGTCGGAGAGCAGCAGGTTGATGTCGTCGATCTGCTGCGCGCTGGGCATCCAGTTATAGGCGATGGTGGCGCCATGGGAATTCACGCTGCGCACGCCCCAAACGGCAGATATCGCCAGCATCAAGGTCAGGATGAGCAGTGTGCCAAAGGAAATTGCCAGTTTGCGGGCAATGCGCATGTCCTGGATCATGCTCGACACCATACTCTCCCTTTTCCGAACCCATACCAAATTCATACCCGCCTCTGGGGTGGCATTACCTCTTGCCAGCCCAGTACAGATAATTACGTATTATTCAGGCAAGTTTCAATTGGCATCAGCAATCATGCTGTTGGCGTGCCGGGCCAACAGGGACAGCAGGTCCGAAGGGCGGAAGGGCTTGGCCAGGTAACCGTCCATGCCGGCCTGGACGCAGCGTTCCTGGTCGCCGGCCATGACGTTGGCGGTCAGCGCGAAGATGGGGATGCGGCCGACCGGGGGCGGCAGCGCCCGGATGCGCCGGGTCGCTTCGAACCCGTCCATCTCCGGCATGTGCACGTCCATCAGGATCAGGTCGAAGGGGCGTGTCTGGACCACCGACAGGGCCTGGGCGCCGTCGGCCACGGCGGTCACCCGGTGGCCGGCATTGCCCAGGATGCGTTCCGCCACCGTGCGGTTGACCGGGTTGTCCTCGGCCAGCAGCACGTCGAGCACCCGGCTGGGCGCGGGCGGCGGCTCGTGATCCTCCTCCGGCAGGTGGTCGGCCACGGCGAACGGCAGGGTGAACCAGAAGCGCGAACCGCGCCCGACCTCGCTTTCCACCCCGATCTCGCCCCCCATCAGCTCCACCAGCCGCTTGGAAATGGCCAGCCCCAGGCCAGTGCCGCCGAAGCGCCGCGAGATGGAGGAATCGGCCTGGGTGAACGAGGTGAAGAGATGCTCGCGCGCTTCCATGGGAATGCCGATGCCGGTGTCGCGCACGTCGAAGCGCACCTGAAGCCGGCCGTCCTTGCGGCCCAGCAGGAAGACCGACACGCTGACGCCGCCGCGATCGGTGAACTTGACCGCGTTGCCCACCAGGTTGAGCAGCACCTGCCGCAGCCGCGCGGCGTCGCCCACCAGCAGCGGCGGCAGGTCGGCGGCCACGTCCAGCGACAGGTCCACCCCCTTGGCCCGCGCCCGCGGCGCCATCAGGGCGACCACGCCGTCCAGGGTGTCGGCCAGGGCGAAGCTTTCGGCCTCGACCGCCGTGCGGCCCGATTCCAGGCGCGAGAACTCCAGGATGTCGTTCAGGATGGTCAGCAGCGCCTCGCCCGAGGAATGGATGGTGGCTGCATAGTCGTGCTGCACCGGGTCCAGCTTCGTGCCCAGCAGCAGATGGGCCATGCCCAGGATGCCGTTCATCGGGGTGCGGATTTCGTGGCTGATCACCGCCAGGAATTCCGACTTGGCGCGATTGGCCGCCTCGGCCAGATCGCGGGCACGGGTCAGCTCCTGTTCAAAGGCGATGCGGTCGGAAATGTCGGTGGCGCAGCCGACGATGCCCACCACCCGGCCCTCGGCGTTGCGGAAGGCGGCCTTGTGCACCAGCGCGCGGATGGACCAGCCCGCCGGGTGGCGCACGGTGGTCTCGAAGACGTCCGTGCGCTTGGCGCCCGCCGCCAGCAGGCGGTCGGAATGGTGGGCGGCGCCGGCCAGTTCCTCGTCGCCGCCGATGGCCGACAGGGTGCTGCCGATGATCTGGTCGCGCGGCAGCCCGGCCATTTCGACGAAGGCGCGGTTGCAGCCCAGATAGCGGCCCTGGGTGTCGCGGTAGAAGATGGGGTTGGGGATGGTGTCGATCACCGTCTGATGCAGCGCCAACTGGTCCTGCAACGCGTTTTCGGCGGCCTTGCGCGCGGTGATGTCGTTGCACGCCACCAGCACGGCGGGACCGTCCTGCTCGAACGGCATCATGGAGATCATGGCCCAGAACGGCCGCCCGTTGGCGGCCCGCAGGCGGATTTCCACGTCATCGACGAAACCGCGCTCGGCCAGCCGCACCATCAGGCGGGCGCGGTCGCGCACCGGCACGGTGCCGGGCGGCAGGCGGCGGCCCACCAGCCCCTCGACCGACAGTCCCATCAGCCGGCCGGCGCGCTGGTTGGCATAGAGCACGCGGCCGTCGCGGCGGTCCAGCACCGCCAGCGGAAAGGGCGCCGCCGCCAGGATGCCCGACAGCCGCGATTCCGAGCGCGCCAGTTGCCGCTGGCTGTCGCGCCGCTCGTTCAGTCGCCGGATCCAGAACCAGGAAAACACGCCCAGCACCAGCGACAGCGTGCCGCCCAGCACGCGCAGCAGGTCGATGGTGGCCGGGCGCAGATTGTCCCAGCCGCCGCGCGGCAGCGCCGCCATCTGCCAGCGCCCGCCCGGCAGGATCACGTCCAGCAGCACGGGGTCGCGCTGGAACACGGCGCCGTCGCCGAAGAACACCGCGCCGTGTTCGCCCAGGCCGTCGCGGCCGCGAATGGCCAGGTCCAGGCCCAGATCGGGGTCGGTGACGCCCGAGGCGTCCAGCAGGCTGTCCAGCAGGATGGGGATGGCGATCAGGCCCCAGGGCGGGCCGGTGCCGGGATCGCCGGTGCCCGAGACGTGGATGGGCATGCGCCCGATCACGCTGACGCCCCCTTGGACCAGGGTGGCGGGACCGGCCAGCACCGGCTGGCGGGTCTCGAACATGCGTTCCACCGGCGGCCACTGGTCGGGCAGGTCGCGCAGGTCGCGGCCCAGCGCGGCGGCGTTGCCCTGGAGCGGATAGATGTTGGCGATCACGGTGCCGCGCACCAGCGTCACATTGCGGATGTGGTGCTTCTGGCCCATGATTTCGCGGGCGATGGCGTCGAACTGGGCCTGGCTGATCTCCTGGTTGACGGCGATGACCGCCGCCAGGCCGCGGGTCAGCAACAGGCTGCCGTTCAGCTCGCCCTCAAGACGGGCGCGCAGGGTGGACAGGCGGTTCAGGGTTTCCAGCCGCACGCTCTGGGCATGGCGCGCCCATTCCAGGCGTTCGACCAGGGCCAGCGCCGAAAGCGCCAGTCCGACAACCAGCGCGGCAACAACCCATGGTCGCAATGACGACATGCCTGTTCCTCGGTCAGCGCGCAGCGACGGGCGACAGCTTAACCCTTCGGAGGGAGGCGGGAAAGCGCCCAGCTTTCGGAACGGGCGCTCAGACCATGGAGCGTCAAAGATCAGGCACGCTGGTCTGGTTTATGTGTGGCGCGCGGCTGCGCGCGCATGGCCGCCGCCGCGATGGCGGCAGATCGCGACTGGGCGCGGGATCGAGCGCTCGCCCCTCTAATGATCGTGGTCGTGGTCGCTCAGCTCCTCGGCGGCGTGCTGGTGCTCGTGCGGTTTCCAGGCATGCTTGGAATCCTCGTGGGCGTGGCTGTGGCCGTCCTCGCCGTCGCCGTGCTGGTGCGGGTGGCGATGCTGGTGCAGGTGCTCGTGATCGTGGGTATGGGCGTGCGGGTGGGTGTGCACGGTGTCGCCATGGCGGTGTTCATGGCTGTGCACGTGGGTGTGCGCGTGGCTGTGGCCGTGCTTGTGCTCGTGGGAATGGGGGCCGTGATGGCTGCCGTGCATGGCCGTCTCCTTACCCTTCCAGGATGCCGTCGCGCAGGGTGACGCTGCGCGTTGCCAGGCCTGCCACCAGATCGTCGTCGTGCGACACGATGACCATGGCCTGGGGCAGGCCGGCCAGGACGTCGATCAGGCGCTGGCGCGCCTTGCGGTCAAGCGCGTTGGACGGCTCGTCCAGCAACAGCACCTGCGGCTCCATGGCCAGCACGGCCGCGAGGGTGACCAGGCGCTTTTCGCCGCCCGACAACTTGTGGGTGATGCGCTCCTCGAACCCGTCCAGGCCGACGCGAGCCAGCGCCTCGGCCACCCGCCGGCGGGCGTGGTCGCGCGTCAGGCCCAGATTGAGCGGGCCGAACGCCACGTCCTCGGCCACGGTGGGACAGAACAACTGGTCGTCGGGGTCCTGGAACAGCAGGCCGGCGCGGGCGCGCACCTCGTGGAAATCGGCCTCGCGCCGCCGTTCGGCGCCAAAGGCGGTGATGCGGCCGGCGGCAGGGCGCAGCAATCCCACCATCAGGTGGAGCATGGTGGTCTTGCCGGCGCCGTTGTCGCCCAGCAGCGCCACCCGCTCGCCCCCATGAAGGCGGAAATCCACCCCCGCCAGCAGCGGGCGGGCGGGATCGTGGGCGAAGCGCACGGCTTCCAGATGAAACAGGGGTTCGGTCACGCCATTCCCATTACCAGCACCGCGATCACCGACGCCGCGTGGACGGCGCCGAAGCCCCAATCCAGCCTGCCGGCGCGGCCGTGGTCAAGCACTGGATAATGGCCGGCGAAACCGCGCAGCCGCATGGCGGCGTGGATGCGCTCGGAGCGCTCGACGCTCATCACCAGCAGCATGCCGACCATCCAGCCATAGGCGCGCCAGGTATGCCAGCCGGTGCGTGGGCGAAAGGCGCGCGCCCGCATGGACAGACGCAGGCGGCGGTATTCCTGCCGCAGCACCTCGACATAGCGCAGCGTGAACAGCATCAGCACCACCAGCCGGCGCGGCGCGCCCAGGCGGGCCAGCGCATGGCCCAGTTCCACCGCCTCCAGGCTGCCCAGCAGCGCCTGGGTGGCCAGCACCACCGCATTGGCGACCACCAGGATGGACAGCGCGCGCCCGATCCCCTCGGCGCTGACCTCCATGCCCCACCACTGGGCCACCGGCGTGCCGGGCACGGTGAAGGGCAGGGTGACCAGCGCCAGCGCCATGAACCCCTCCAGCGCCAGCAGGCGGCGCAGGGTGGGCCGGGGCGGCAGTCGCGCCACCAGCGCCAGCAGCCCCGCCAGCGCCAGCGCCAGCGTCTGGGCGGCCAGCCCGTGGGCGGCCACGGCGGCCAGGGCGAAGCCGGCCGCCGCCATCACCCGCGTGCGGGCGTCCAGGCGGCCGATCAGCGAGCCGCGCACCGCCACGGGCTCCAGCACGGGGGCGTGCAAGGCGCGCGCGCTCATGGCCGGCGGCCCCGCCGGGCGGCGACCCACGCCCAGATGCCGAACAGGCCGAAGATGGTGCCGACGCCGCCCATGATGTCGCTGAAGCGGGCGCGCTCCTCCATGGCGTCGAGCTGCTGGCGCAAGGGCAGGATCTGGCGCGCCACCGCCGCCTCGAAGGCTTCGGCCGCCAGGGGTGCGCCGTCCACAGCGGTGGGGGCGGCGACCGGCGCCGGGTCCGGTGCGGCAACCGATGCCGGGGGCGCGGGCAGTGACGGCGGCAGTTCGTCCGCCCGCACCACCGCTTCGGCCACATGGCCGTCGCCGGAATCGACGGCGACGCGGTAATCCTGGCGCAGCGGCACGGACAGGCGGAAATTGCCGTGGGCGTCGGTGCGGAACTCGGCCACCACGGCGCCGTCGGCGCCCAACAGGCGGCCGGCGCTGTCCATGGCCTTGCCGCCGCCCGCGAAATAGGCGGTGCCGGTGATGGCCGCGCCCTCCGCGGCGGCGAACACCTTGAGCTTGTGGGCCAGGGCGGGCGGCGCGGCCAGCATCAGCAGCGCGGCCAGCGGCATCAGGCGCTTCATTCGGCCTCCAGCAATTCGGGTTTGACGCGGGCGACCAGGGCCAGCGCGGCAGCGGTGAAGGCGGCCTCGACCACCATCACCGGCAGGGCGGCGACCACCACCAGCTTGGCGGCGGGCAGGAACTCGCGCCCCGACAGGCCCAGGCTGGCGGCCAGCATCAGCGCGGTCAGCAGCACGGCGCCGCCGCCGCACGCCGCCGCCAGCAGCGCGGTGGCGCGCGGCCGGTCGCGCCGCCACAGCGCGCGGAACGCCAGCCCGGCCAGCAGCGCCGGCACCCCCATGTTCATGGCGTTGACGCCCAGCACCACCAGCCCGCCAAAGCCGAACAGCACCGCCTGGAGCAGCAGCGCCACCACGATGGCGGGAAAGGCCGCCGCCCCCAGCACCGCCCCCATGATGCCGTTCAGCATCAGGTGGACCGATGCCGGGCCGGCCGGCAGGTGGATCAGCGAAGCGACGAAGAACACCGCCGACAGCACGGCGACGCGCGGCATGCGCTCGGGCGTCAGCCGTCTCAGGCCCAGGGCCAGCCCGCCGGCGCTGACCAGGGCGCCGGTGGCCAGAACGGGGACGGCGACCACGCCGTCGGGGATGTGCGCCACTTACTTCATGTCCACGGCTTTGACCCAGATCAGGCCGCCCAACTCGACCTTGGCCGGCTTGCCGTCGGGCGCCGTCATGGGCTTGTCGCCGTCGATCAGGGCGGCGAAGCCCCACCAGCCGGCGCGCGGCATGGCATAGCTGAACTGGCCCGAGGCATCGGCCTTGATCACCTGGGTGACGAACGGGTCGGCCGGCGCGGCGACGCTGCCGTCGTTGCGCCATTCCACCTCGATCTCGGCGAAGGGCACCGCCTTGCCGTTCTTGCGCACCACGCCGCGGAACAGGTTGCCGGTCCACACCCCATAGGGGCGCACCAGCGGCTCGATCTCCACCGGAAGGCCGACCATGCGGTCCCAGCCCTCGCCCGAGCCGAAATCCACCACCACCTTGGCGTAGTGGATGATGTACTTGCCCTCGGCCGGTTCCCAATAGGGCGCCGGCTCCACATAGAACACGTAGTCGCCGGGGGCGCCGATCTTGTAGCTGGCGCTGTAGGCGGTCTTGCCGTCGCCCTTCTTCACCGCCGCCAGCCGGGCCTTCAGGTCCTGCTTCTTGCCATCGGCCAGCACGCCGAACTGCGCCGGCTGCCCCATCTCCATGACCGGTCCCATTTCCATGGGATGGGTGAAGGTCAGGTCCAGGGTAACGGTGCGATCGCCCCCGTCGGGCACGATATCGGCCGAGGGGATGATCTCCTGGAAATGGGCGTGGGCGGCGGTGGCGGGCAGCGCCAGGGCGGCGGCCAGGGCAAGGGCGGCGATGGGATGGGAAGGGGTGCGCGGCATGCGGGACTAATCCTTTCTTTCGGATTATGCGACCGGCTTGTCCAAGCCTCAGGTCAAAAAATTATGCGACTGGGTATTGCGCGATGCCCACACCATACGCCCGCGCAAACGGGGTGCCAATGGCAATTCCTTTCGGCGGGCATGACGGACAATGTCATCCGCCCGTTGAATGCCGCCACGCCGATGACACCACCATGAAGCATGGCACTGCCCCCCGGTGGGGGGATGGTCGGGCGGTCGGGCGGGTGCTAGAGTCCTTGGGCCGAAAAGCAACAAGGGGGAGGACGGCCATGGTGCATCCGACGCAACTGCCCGCCTGGCGGGCGCTGGAGGCGCATGCCCGCGGGCTGGCGCCCGAACAGATGCGCGACATGTTCGACCGCGACCCCGGCCGCTTCCGTGCCTTCTCGCTTCGCCTGGGCGACCTGCTGCTGGATTATTCCAAGAACCGGATCGCCCACGAAACCATGGCGCTGCTGACCGACCTGGCCCGCCAGTCCGGGCTGGAGGACTGGCGCGAGCGCATGTTCGCCGGCCAGCCCATCAATGGCACCGAACACCGCGCCGTGCTGCACGTGGCGTTGCGCAACCGTTCCAACCGCCCGATCCTGGTGGACGGCCGCGACGTCATGCCCGCCGTCAACGCCGTGCTGGCCAAGATGAAGGACTTTGCCGAACGGGTGCGTTCCGGCGCCTGGACCGGCGCCACCGGCAAGCCCATCGCCACCGTGGTCAATATCGGCATCGGCGGCTCGGACCTGGGGCCGGTGATGGTGACGGAAGCGCTGCGGCCCTATCAGCAGGACGGGCTGATGGTGCGCTTCGTCTCCAACGTGGACGGCACCCATGTGGCGGAAACGCTGAAGCTGTGCGACCCCGAAACGACGCTGTTCATCGTCGCGTCCAAGACCTTCACCACCCAGGAAACCATCGCCAACGCCACCACCGCCAAGGACTGGCTGGTCAAGGCCTTGGGCGAGGGCGCGGTGCCGAAACATTTCGTCGCGCTGTCCACCAACGAGGCGGCGGTGCGCGCCTTCGGCATCGATCCCGCCAACATGTTCGAATTCTGGGACTGGGTGGGCGGCCGCTATTCGCTGTGGTCGGCCATCGGCCTGTCCATCGCGGTGGCCATCGGCTTCGACCGCTTCGAGGACTTGCTGGCCGGCGCCCACGAGATGGACGAGCATTTCCGCACCGCCCCGCTGGACGCCAACATGCCGGTGGTCCTGGCGCTGCTGGGCCTGTGGTACAACAATTTCCTGGGCGCCCAGGCCTATGCGGTGCTGCCCTATGACCAGTACCTGCACCGGCTGCCCGCCTATCTCCAGCAATTGGACATGGAATCCAACGGCAAGGGCACGGCGCGCGACGGCACGCAGGTCCAATGGCAGACCGGCCCCATCGTGTTCGGCGAGCCGGGCACCAACGGCCAGCACGCCTTCTATCAATTGATCCACCAGGGCACCAAGCTGATCCCCTGCGATTTCCTGGCCGCCGCCACCACCCACAACCCGGTGGGCGAGCATCACGCCATGCTGCTGGCCAACTTCCTTGCGCAGCCGGAAGCACTGATGCGGGGCAAGACTTTGGCCGAGGTCAAGGCGGAGAACCCGGCGCTGTCCGACGCCGAGGCGGCGCACCGGGTGTTTTCCGGCAACCGCCCCACCAACACCTTGCTGTACCGCACGCTCGACCCCCGCACGCTGGGCAAGCTGATCGCGCTGTACGAGCACAAGGTGTTCGTCCAGGGCGTGCTGTGGAACATCAATTCCTTCGACCAGTGGGGCGTGGAACTGGGCAAGCAACTGGCGAAGACGATCCTGCCCGAGCTGTCGGCGGCCGCCGCCGACGCCACCGCCCACGATTCCTCCACCAACGGCCTGATCAACACCATCCGGGCGTGGCGGGCGGGTGCGTAACAAACGCCTTTCCCCGTCGTCGCCATGCGCCGGCCGGCCCTGCGCATGACGGTGGCGCGGCGGGGGCGCGGCGCGCGCGGTGTTCAAGGTGTGCTTTCCACCGCCGGCCACCCGATATATTGTCTGTGCCCATGACCGACATTCCAGCTCCCGCACCCTATCGCGTTCTTGCCCGCAAGTACCGGCCGACCGATTTCGCGTCGCTGATCGGGCAGGAAGCCATGGTCCGCACGCTGACCAACGCCATCCAGTCGGGGCGTCTGGCCCATGCCTTCGTGCTGACCGGCGTGCGCGGCGTCGGCAAGACGACCACGGCGCGCATCATCGCGCGCGCGCTCAATTGCGTCGGCCCCGACGGCCAGGGCGGCCCCACCATCGACCCCTGCGGGGTGTGCGAACATTGCCGCGCCATCGCCGAGGATCGCCACGTCGACATCCTGGAGATGGACGCGGCCAGCCGCACCGGCGTCAACGACATCCGCGAGATCATCGAGGGCGTGCGCTATCGCCCCACCTCGGCGCGGTTCAAGGTCTACATCATCGACGAGGTCCACATGCTGTCCACGGCGGCGTTCAACGCGCTGCTGAAGACGCTGGAGGAACCGCCCGAGCATGTGAAGTTCGTCTTCGCCACCACCGAAATCCGCAAGATTCCGGTCACCGTGCTGTCGCGTTGCCAGCGTTTCGACCTGCGAAGGGTCGAGATGGATGTGCTGGCGAAACATTTTGCCGGCATCGCCGAAAAGGAAAGCGCGCAGATCGAGGACGGCGCGCTTCGGCTGATCGCGCGCGCCGCCGACGGCTCGGTGCGCGACGGCCTGTCGCTGCTGGACCAGGCCATCAGCCATGGCGCCGGACTGGTCACCGAGACCCAGGTGCGCGACATGCTGGGCCTGGCCGACCGCGCCCGCGTCTTCGACCTGTTCGAACAGGTGATGAAGGGCGCCATGGCCGAGGCGCTGGACATGATGGCCGAGCAATACGCGCTGGGGGCCGACCCGGCGGTGGTGGTCCAGGACATGCTGGAGCTGACCCACTGGCTGACCCGCCTCAAGGTCACGCCCGACGCCGCCGAATCCGGCACCGCCTCGGAAACCGAGCGGGTCAAGGGCCGCGCCATGGCCGAAGGGCTGTCCATGGCGCAATTGACCCGGGCGTGGCAGATGCTGCTCAAGGGGTTGCAGGAAACCCGGTCCGCCCCCAACCCGTTGCAGGCGGCGGAAATGGCGATCGTGCGGCTGGCCTATGCCGCCGACCTGCCCAGCCCGGCAGAGGTGATCGAGCAATTGCGCACCAACCCGCCCGGCCCCCGCGGCCCAGGCGGCGGCGGCGGCGCCCCGGCACCCGGCGGCGCGACAAGCCCGGCCTATGCCGGCGGCTTCGTCGGCGGTCCCGAGGGCGGCGGTCCCCAGGCGCGCCTGGGCGCCGGCGGCGCCATGGCCGCCCTTCAGCTCGCCCCGGCGCCCGAGCCGGTGCAACTGCCGCCCATGCCGGCCAGCTTCGCCGAGGTCGCCAAGCTGTTTTCCGACCGGCGCGAGGGCATCCTGGCGGTGGCGCTGCGCACCCAGATCAACCTTATCCGTTTCGAACCCGGAAGAATAGAGTTCCGCCCGCACGCCTCGGCGCCCCATGATCTGGCGCAGAAGGTGGGGCGCCTGTTGGGCGAATGGACCGGCCGGCGGTGGACGGTTACGGTCAACACCACCGACCCGGCCGAGCCGACCTTGGCCGAACAGGACATCATCGCCGAGAACAAGCGGCGGCAGGACGCCGCCAACCATCCGCTGGTCCAGGCCATCATGGCCGCCTTTCCCGACGCTTCCATCGAGGTGGTGCGCGACATCGCCGCCGAGGAGCCGGAGGAGGGCGAGCTGGCCTTCGACCCGGAATTGACCCCAGGAGAAGAGGAAGCATGAAGAACCTTGGCAACCTGATGAAGCAGGCCCAGCAGATGCAGAGCAAGATGGCCGAGATGCAGGCCAAGCTGGGCGATCTGGAGGTCACCGGCGCCTCGGGCGGCGGCATGCTTCAGGTGCGGCTCAACGGCAAGTTCGAGCTGAAGGGCATCAAGATCGATCCGTCCCTGGTATCCGCCGACGAGGTGGAAGTGCTGGAAGACCTGATCGTGGCGGCCTTCAACGACGCCAAGGTCAAGGCCGAGAGCGCCATGCAGGAGGAGATGGCCAAGGTCACCGGCGGCCTCAATCTGCCCGCCGGCTTCAAGCTGCCGTTCTGAGGCCGGAATTTCCACAATGGTCGGACCCGAGATCGAGCGCCTGATTCAACTTCTTTCGCGGTTGCCGGGCTTGGGTCCGCGCTCGGCACGGCGGGTCGCACTACATCTTGTGGATAAGCGCGAGGTGTTACTACAACCCCTCGCGCAGGCCATGGCCGACGCGGCCGACAAGGTCAAGACCTGCTCGGTCTGCGGCAACTACGATAGCATTGATCCCTGTTCCATCTGCCGCGACGACCGCCGCGACGGCACCGCCCTGTGCGTGGTCGAGGACGTCGGCGCCCTGTGGGCGATGGAGCGCACCGGCGCCTTTCGCGGCCGCTATCACGTGCTGGGCGGGTTGCTGAGCGCGCTGGACGGCGTCGGACCCGAGGATCTGGGCCTGCCGCGGCTGGCCCAGCGCGCCTCGGCCCCGGAAATCCGCGAGGTCATCCTGGCCACCCCCGCCACCGTCGAGGGCCAGACCACCGCCCATTACATCGCCGACCACCTGGCCGGTGCCGGCGTCACCGTCTCGGGGCTGGCCCACGGCGTGCCGGTGGGCGGCGAGCTGGACTACCTGGACGACGGCACCATTTCCGCCGCGCTCAGGGCGCGGCGGGCGTTCTAAGGCATAAATCGCCACAGAGGCACAAATGGCACGGACACAAAGGGCACGGAGACGGGAAAACCTCGCATCCCTGTTTTCCCCGTCCATTCGTGTCACAATCCATGCCCGTCACCGGTAGGCTCTTGGCGTTCACTGCCCGCCGGAGTCCTGGTGGAGGCGGCCGCCCTTCTCGTCATGGCCGGGCTTGACCCCGCCATCCATGGCTCCTGCGGTCAAGCCCGAGGGTGGCCGTTCAGTGAAAGCAGTCCAACCGAAATCGCAAGAAGGCACTGACACGGATGGACACGGGCGCC
>JAFAAW010000056.1 GCA_023426365.1 Pseudomonadota bacterium | reverse complement strand
GTGCTGGTGTGGGCGGCGCTGGCGGCGGTGGGAGTGGCGGCGGCCCGGCCGGCCTTTGCGCTGGCGCTGGCCCGGCTGGCGCGGCTGAGCCAGACGGCGCGCCGCGTGCTGGTGATCGGCGACCGCGCCCGCGCCCTGGAAGCCCTGTCGCTGATCGCCGGCGACGAACGGCGCTGGGCCTTTCCGGTCGGCATCTGCCTGGACCACGACGCGCCCACCAAGGCGCAGTTCGGCGGCTTCGTCGCCGGCCTGGACGAGGTGGAGCGCATGGTGCGCGACGAAGGCGTGGACGACGTCATCGTCGCCGTGCCGTGGACCGACACCCACCGCCTGAGCCAGTGCCTGGCGGTGTTGCGGCCGTTGACGGTGGACGTGCACCTGTTCCCCGAAACCCCCGAGCCGTTCATGGACGGCACCGGCCTGTCGGTCTTAGGCGGCGTGCCCATGGCGCGCATCGCCACCCGGCCGCTGTCGGGCTGGCGGGCGCTGGCCAAGGCCGCCGAGGACCGCGTGCTGGGCGCGCTGCTGCTGTTGCTGCTGGCCCCGCTGATGGCGGTGATCGCCGTCGCCATCAAGCTGGACAGTTCCGGTCCCGTGCTGTTCCGCCAAAGCCGCTACGGCTACGACAACCGCCCGTTCACCTGTTTCAAATTCCGCAGCATGGTCACCCGGCCCGAGGAGCTGCAGGTGCGCCAGGCCACCCGCGACGACCCCCGCGTCACCCGGGTCGGCCGCTTCCTGCGCCGCACGTCGCTGGACGAACTGCCGCAACTGCTTAACGTGGTGGGCGGCACCATGTCGCTGGTCGGCCCCCGCCCGCACGCGGTGTCGCACCACCACCACTATGCCCGGCTGGTGGACGATTACCGCTCGCGCCACCGCATGAAGCCGGGCATCACCGGCTGGGCCCAGATCAACGGCTATCGCGGCGAGACCGCCACGGTCGAGCTGATGCGCAAGCGGGTGCTGCACGACCTTTGGTACATCGACCACTGGAGCGTGGCCCTAGACCTGGTGATCCTGGCCCGCACGCCGCTGGCCTGCCTGAAAGCCACCAACGCCTATTGACGCCACCAATGCCTATTGACGGAGGACCGGCCATGAGCGCGCGCGCCATCGCCACTTTCCTGTTCCGCCACCAGCGCACCGTGCTGGCGGCCACCGCGCTGGGGCTGGCGGCGGGCGGCTGGGCCGCGTGGCAGCATCCGCCGCGCTGGCGGGCCGAGGCCACGCTTTTGGTGGAAGCCGGACACCCCGACGGCGCCCGTACCCTGGCCGCCATGCTGGACAGCCGCGACCTGCACGCCCAGGTGCTGGCGCCGTGGGGGGAACGGCTGTACCCCGCCCTGCCCGCTGCCCAGCGCGCCGACGCCTTTCGCCGCGACCTTGCGGTGGCGCCGGCCGACGGCGCCGGGGTGGTGCGCCTGTCGCTGCTGGGCGACGAGGGGGCGACGGCGGCCGCCGCGCTGACCGCGCTGATGGAGCGGCTGGCGGAAAAGAACCGCACCGTGTTCGACGCGCCCCCCGACCCTGCCGTCGCCACCCGCGCCGCCCAGGCGCGCGAGGCGCTGGCGGTGCTGCGCAGGCGGGGCGAGCTGGACGGCGAGGCGCTGGCGGCCGAGGCCGAGGCCGGCGCCCTGGAAGGCCGCCTGAGCGCCCTGAAGGAACGCCTGGCCAGCGTGCCGGCCACCATCGAGATCAGCAGCGAAAGCGAGCGTTCCCGCGTGGCCGAGGACGCGCGCGCCAAGCTGTTCGAACTGCAAACGCGTGAGGCCGAACTGCTGGGCAAGTACCAGGAGACCAGCGTGTTCGTCCAGAACCTGCGCACTGAGAAGCGCAAGGTCGAGGAAATGCTGACCAAGCTGGACACCGCCGCCCCCAACCGGGTGGTCAGCGGCACCAATCCGGTGCGCCAGGAGCTGGAGAAAGAGGGCGTGCGCACCGAAACGGCGCTGGCCGCCGCCAAGACGCGCGCCAAGGCGGCCCGCCGCCAGATGACCGAACTGGACCGCCGCCTGGACCAACTGGCCGGCCCCGACCGCGACCCCGCCCGGCTGGAGCGGGTGGCGGCCGAGGTGCCGGCCCGCCCGCTGGCCGCCGCCATCGACGGCATCGGCGTGGTGCAGTCGGCCAGCGCCGGCACCCGCCCGGCCGGGCCGACGCCGCCGCAAAGCGTCGGGCTGTCGGGCGCGCTGGGCGCCCTGCTGGGCCTGATCTGGGCGGCACTGGCCCAGGCGTTCTCGTCGCGACTGACCACGGCCGCCGATGTGGAGCGCCGGCTGGGGCTGCCCGTCCTCACCACCATCCCACGCGAGAGCTGACCGCCATGTACAAGGAGTTCTTCAACTTCTCGGCCGAGCCCTTCCGCGTCACCCCGGACCCGGGCTTCCTGTATCTCACCGACCAGCACAAGGAGGCGCTGGCCGCCATCATCTACGGCATCGCCAAGCGCAAGGGCTTCGTGTGCATCACCGGCGAGGTGGGGGTGGGCAAGACCACCATCCTGCGCTCGTACCTGGACAGCGTGGACGAGCCGGGGCTGACCTTCGTCTACATCTACAACCCCAACGTCTCGTTCCAGACCCTGCTGCGCCACATCTTCAAGGAGATCGGGCTGGATTACGGGGGCGACGACATCGCCGGCATGGTCGATGCCCTGCGCGGCTGGCTGATCTCCCACCATCAAAGCCGCAAGACCCTGGTGCTGCTGGTGGACGAAGCGCAGAACATGCCCATCGGCACGCTGGAATCGCTGCGCATGCTGTCCAACCTGGAGACCGCCACCGAAAAGCTGGTGCAGATCGTCCTGGTCGGCCAGCCCGAACTGGAGGCGCTGCTGGCCGAACGCCAGTTGCGCCAGTTGGAATCGCGCATCGCCGTGCGCACCCGCCTGGGGCCGCTGAACCGCCAGGATTCCACCAACTACATCCGCCACCGGCTGAAATGCGTGGCGCTGGACGACAAGCCGGCCTTCACCGATGCCGCCATCGCCGAGATCGTGCGCTCGTGCGGCGGCATTCCCCGCCGCATCAACGTGGTGGCCGACAACGCGCTGTTGACCGCGTTCGGCCACAAGATCCGGCCGGTGACGCCCAAGGTGGTGCGCGAGGTGGTGCGCGACCTGGCGATCAAGGACAACGGCCCCAAGGCGCGGCGGCGGAAATGGCCCAGCGTGGGCGTGCCCTGGCGCGGCATCGGCCTGGGGCTGGGGGCGGTGGCCGCCGCCGGCCTGGTGCTGACCGGCGGCATCGTGCTGCGCGACGCGGTCACCCCCGCGCCGGTCACCTCGGCAACCACCACGTCGGCCGCGCTGCCGCCCTCGCCGCTGACGGCATCGC
>JAFAAW010000033.1 GCA_023426365.1 Pseudomonadota bacterium | reverse complement strand
GCGCGCAGTTCGCGCCGGGCGTATTTTGCGGCCAGACCGATCATGGGCGGCGCGCCCCGCCGGTGCGCGTTCGGGAGGGGCCGGTCATTGCGCCACCTCGGCCACGGGCGCGTGATCGGCGGCGATGCGGCCATCCTCGACCCGTACCACCCGGCCGCAGCGTTCCGCCAGACGGGGGTCATGGGTGATCAGCACCAGGGTGGTGCCGTGGCGCGCATGCAGGTCGAACAGCAATTCGACGATGGCCCGCCCGGTGGTCTGGTCCAGATTGCCGGTGGGTTCGTCGGCCAGCAACAGGCGCGGGCGGGCGACGAAGGCGCGGGCCAGCGCCACGCGCTGCTGTTCGCCGCCGGAAAGCTGGCCGGGATAATGGTCCAGCCGGTGGCCCAGCCCGACCTGGCGCAGTTCCGCCTCGGCGCGGGCAAAGGCGTCCCGCGCGCCGGCCAGTTCCAGCGGCACCGCCACGTTCTCCAGCGCGGTCATGGTGGGCACCAGATGGAACGCCTGGAAGACGATGCCGACCTGGGCGCGGCGGAAGCGCGCCAGCGCATCCTCGTCCAGCGCCGACAGGTCGTGGCCGGCCACCCGCACAATCCCCGACGTGGCCCGTTCCAGCCCGGCCATGACCATCAGCAGGGTGGACTTGCCCGACCCCGACGGACCGACCACGCCGACCGTCTCGCCCTCGGCCACCGACAGGTCGATGCCGCGCAGGACGTTGACCTCGCCGGCCAAGCTCGCCAAGTTGAGGGTGACGCGGCTCAACTGCACGAGCGGCGCGGAGACGGAAGCGGAGATCGGCATGCGGCTGGGTGCTCTTGCGGTTAATCTGGTCCGATATGGCGCCATCGCCGCGCTTGTCAATGTGATGGTGGCGTCGGCCGGGGCGGAACCCATGCGGCTGCTGGCGCTGGGCGATTCGCTGACCGCCGGCTATGGCGTCGCCGCCGACGCCTCGTTTCCCGCCCAATTGGAACGCGCGCTCCGGGCCGAGGGCTATGACGTCACGGTGCTGAACGCGGGCGTGTCGGGCGATACCACCGCCGGCGGCAAAGCGCGGCTGGACTGGGCGCTGGCCGACCGGCCCCAGGCCGCCATCGTCGAGCTGGGCGCCAATGACGGCCTGCGCGGGCTGGACCCCGCCCAGGCCGAGCGCAACCTGGACGACATCCTGACCCGCCTGAAGAAGTCGGGGGTGCGGGTGCTGCTGACCGGCATGCGGGCGCCGCCCAATTTCGGCCCGGACTACGCCGCCGCGTTCGAGGCGGTGTTCCCCCGCCTCGCCCAGCGCCATCAGGTGGCGCTCTATCCCTTCTTCCTGGACGGCGTGGCCCGCGACCCGCGTTTCAACCAGCCCGACGGCCTGCACCCCACGCCCGACGGCGTGGCCGAGATCGTGCGCCGCATCCTGCCCAGCGTGAAGGCGGTGCTGGGGCCGCCCGTCGCCGCCGCCCCGACCGGGGGCCAGGGATGAGTACGGCCGCCCAGGTCGGCGCCGCCCACGGCCCCTTCGCGGTCGCCCTGTCGCGGGGCGACCATTGGGGGCTGGCGGCCAAGGCGTGCCTGGAGCAGTTGGGCGCCCGGCCGGCCAATGTGGGGTTCCTGTACGTCACCGAGGCGTTCAACCAGAACCTGTCGAGCATCCTGACCTTCCTGCGCGAGACCACGCGCATACGCCACTGGGCGGGGGCGGTGGCGCCCGGCATCCTGGCCGGCGGGCGGGCGGCATCGGGCGAGGGCGCGCTGGCGGTGATGACCGGCTGGCTGCCCGAGGATTCCTTTCGCAGCTTCTGGGGCCTGGAGGCGGCCGAGATAGCCGGCCATCTGGCGCCCTGGCTGGCGGCGCGCCGGCCCTGCCTGGCGGTGGCCCACGGTGATTCGCGCTCGCCCGGCATGGCCGGCCTGGTGGGCGCCTTCGCCAC
Source organism: Pseudomonadota bacterium (assembly GCA_023426365.1). Lineage (GTDB taxonomy): Bacteria > Pseudomonadota > Alphaproteobacteria > Rhodospirillales > Magnetospirillaceae > Magnetospirillum. The sequence goes on along the minus strand of JAFAAW010000033.1, from coordinate 17,213 downwards.
CGAGGTCGGGTTCGTGGTCGGCGGCCTGGTGTCGCCGTCGGGACCGCCGGCCCAGCTTGCCGATTCGGTGGTGTCGGGCGGCATCGCCGGCCTGCTGCTGGGGTCCGAGGTCGCCGTGGTCAGCGGCCTGACCCAGGGCTGCACGCCCATCGGCCCGCCGCACCGGGTGACCGAATCCGCCGAGGGCGTGCTGATGGCGCTGGACGGCCGCCCGGCGCTCGACGTGCTCAAGGACGAGGCCGGCCAGTTGATCGCCCGCGACCTGCGGCGGGCGGCCGGCTACATCCATCTGGCGCTGCCGGTGGCGGGGTCGGACCGCACCGATTACCAGGTGCGCATGCTGCTGGGCATCGATCCGCGCCAGGGATGGCTGGCGGTGGGCGACCGGGTCGAGGAAGGCGCCGAGGTCATGTTCGTGCGCCGCGACCCCCAGACCGCGCGGGCGGACATGGAGCGCATGCTGGCCGATGTGGTCGCCCGGGTGGCCGGGCGGCCGGTGCGGGCGGCATTTTACCATTCCTGCGTGGCGCGCGGCGGCCACATGTTCGGCGAGGACGAGGCGGAACTGGCGCTGATCGCCGACGCGCTGGGCGAGGTGCCGCTGATCGGCTTTTTCGGCCATGGCGAGTTCGCCGGCGACCGGCTTTACGCCTACACCGGCGTGCTGACCGTGCTGGTGGGAGAGGGGGCATGATCCGCCTGTTCGTCGCCCTGGCCCCGCCCGGCGAGGTGGCGCGGCGCCTGGAATCCCTGGGCGGCGGCGTGCCCGGCGCCCGCTGGGTCGAGGCCCGCAACCTGCACATCACGCTGCGCTTCATCGGCGAGGTGGAGGAAGGGCTGGCCGCCGAGATCGACGAAACCCTGGCCGGGCTGCGCGCGCCCGCCTTCGCGCTGTCGCTGGACGGCTTCGGGACGTTCGGGCGCACCAGGCCCAACCATCTGTGGGCGGCGGTGGAGCGCGCCCCCGGCCTGCTGCACCTGCAGGCCCGCGTCGAGACGGCGGTGGCGCGCCTGGGCCTGCCGCCCGAGGGCCGCAAATACCTTCCCCACGTCACCCTGGCCCGGTTCAAGGATGCCCCGGTCGGCCGCATCCAGGATTTCATCGCCCGCAACTCTCCGTTCCATGCCGGGCCGTGGACAGCGGACCATTTCATCCTGTACCGCAGCCATCTGGGCCGTTCGGGCGCGGAATACGAAGCACTGGCGGAATATCCCCTGGATTGATCTGGCGGGGCCGCCATGGCGACTGTGCGCGCAGGCGACTTTTCCTTGTCCGCCCCCGGCGTTGCCTGTAGTTTTCATGCCATGACTGCCGTGCTTCTCCGTGCCGCCTTGATTGGAGTGTCCGCCCTGCTGCTTGCCGGCTGCGGCTCCAGCACGTCGTTGCCCCACACCCAGGCCGGCGACCCCGCGCAGCAGCCCGACTTCAACCTGCTGACCGACATTCCCATCCCGTCGGGCGCCACCATGGACAACGAACGTTCGCTGATCCTGGGCGACAAGGACCGCTGGACCGGCCGCGTGGTGATGAAACTGTGGAAGTCGGCCCCCGACGCCAACCAGTTCTATCAGAGCCAGATGCCCGCCTTCGGGTGGGAACCGATCATGGCCGCCACCTCGGGCATCAGCGTCATGGCCTATGTGCGCGGCGACCGCGCCGCCACCGTGCAGATCGAAAGCAGCGCCATGTGGGGGTCCACGGTCTCGGTGATCGTCGGTCACCGCGCCGCCACCACCGCGCCGGCTCCGGCGGCGGGGGGCGGCTATTACGACGCCCCGCGGGCGGCGCCGCAGGAAAAGATCCGCTCCGAACCCCTGCCGTCGCGGCGCTAGGCGCCGGGGCAACGGCGCCGGAGCGGCCTTTCATCCCCGCCCCATCCGCCTTGTGGAGCGCGCGTCCATGAACCGTCATTCGCCCCTGGTGATGCTTGCCCTGCTGGTGCTGGGCGGCTGCGTGCTGGGCCGTGCGCCCGAGAACACGGGGCCGGCGCCGGCCTGGACCACCAGCCCCAACGGCGAGCCGCTGCCGTTCCGCGCCGGCCAGGACGATTGCCGGGCCGCGCTGGCGGCGTGGTTCGACGGTACCGACCGCAATGGCGACGGCACCATCGACACCGACGAGATGGTGGCCGACGCGGCGCGCTGGTTCGCCGTCGCCGACCTGAACCGCGACGGCCAGATCACCGCCGACGAACTGACGGCCGTGCGTGCCCGCCTGCTGCCGCACCCGGCGCCAGGGGCGGAGGCCGAACAGGCCGCCCCCGCCCCTGGCCGGCGGGGTCCGGCCTTTCGCTCGCAGGCGCGGGTGGACACGGTGATGCAGGCCGACGCCAACGCGGATTTCCGGGTCACCGCCGAGGAATTCCGCGCCTTCGCGGTCGAGGGCCTGGCCGGCGGCGGACTGAGCCGCGCGCAGGTGCTGGACGGCTGTGGCCGGGGCCGCCCCTGAGCCGATGGCCTGGCGGCAGAGCCGATGGCTTGACGGCAGAGCCGATGGCTTGACGGCGGCCGATTCGCTTCCAAAATATTTGTCCAAGGCCCGCTGCCTTGCCGCGACGGCATGTCGCATTGGGGCGGGCCGACATCGGGTGCCGTTGATCGGGCCCATCGCCGCATTCTCGCTCGCGCCTGAGGAGGACGCCTTCCATGACTCGCCTCTCCGTTTTCAACAGCCCCCTGCTGCTCGGTTTCGACCATTTCGAGCGGGTTCTCGATCGTGTGGCCAAGAACCAGGGCGAGGGCTATCCGCCCTACAACATCGAACAGATCGGTGAGAACGGCCTGCGCATCACCCTGGCGGTGGCGGGCTTTTCCATGGACGATCTGTCGGTCGCCACCGAGGACAACCAGTTGATCATCCGCGGCCGTCAGGCCGAGGACGAAACGGGGCGTATCTTCCTGCATCGGGGGATCGCCGCGCGGCAGTTCCAGCGCAGTTTCGTGCTGGCCGAAGGCATCGAGGTGCGTGCCGCCACCCTGGACAACGGCCTGCTGCACGTGGATCTGGTGCGGCCGCGGCCGGAACCCCGGGTGCGCAGCATTCCGATCCAAGGGGCCGCGGGCGGCGCCGATCGCACCCTGGAAGTGGAAGCCGAGGGCGGTGTCGGACACCGGCCCCGCCTCGGCCAGTGACAGGAGGTGCCGTCATGCCCAACACTCCCCATCCCGGCGCGGGCCGACCGCGCCCCATGAGCCAGTCCGACTTCGCCAATTGGGGCCTGCCCCAACTGGCCTTCATCAAGCGGATCATGGTTGACGACGCGGTGGGCTGGTCCATCCATGCGGCCGACGGGACCCAGGTGGGTCTGGCGCCGTCGCGCGATCTGGCTTTCGCCGCCGTCCGCCAGCACGAACTGGAACCGGTCAGCGTTCACTGAACGCCGTCCATGCGGGCGTCCCTGCGGGCGCGGCGCAGGGCGGCGTCAGCCGGCGCCGCACAATCCGGCGCGGCGTTCCAATTCCGCCATGGCCCGGCGCAAATCGTCGGGCCGCTGGTCGATGGCGATGGGCACCCAGGCGTGGGTGAGGCGGTGGCTGTCGAGCAGCTCCAGCGATTCTTCCTCGGGCGCGTCGTCCAGCCACAGGAACGGCTGGGCGAAATCGATGGCCTCGGCCTTGCAGCCCTGCCACGCCGACGGCGCCACCCGGCACAGCAGTGCGTCCACGGCGTCGGCCTCCTCGCCCGGGCCGATGGCTTGGCGGAACGCGGCGCGGATCGCCTCGGCGCCGCCGTCGCGGTCGCGGCTGGTCAGCCACACGCAGGCAAAGGTGCGGGTCGCCCATTCCAGGAATGGCAGCAGATGGTCGGCCGGCGCCAGCTCGCCGCGCAGGCGGGCGTGGCCGCCCCGTCGCAGCAAGGTTCCATCCACGTCCAGGTACAGCTTCATGACGGGCCTCCCCCCGGTGGCGTCGCCCTTCAGCTTGCCCCCGTCCGACGGCCGGCGCAAGCCCGCGCGGGCGGCCCCTCAGTGGGTGGTCAGCAGGCGCAGCGCGGCGGGCAGAATGGTCGCGGTGCTGCCGCCGATGTCGGCCTCGATCGCCTCGTCGGCGGCCACCAGCAGGGTCAGGGCGTCGCTCAGCGCCTCGGCCGGCAGGGCGGTGTCGGCTATGAAGCTCGGCGTGATGACCGGCAGCGCCACCAGCGCGGAGGCCAGCCCTTCGGCCAGGGCGCGGTCGAAGGGCGCGCGGCGGAACAGCCCGACCCAGCGGGCGGCCACGTCCTCGGCGCCTTCCAGCAACGGCGGCATGCGCCGCAGCGCCCGGCGGGCGCGCCCCAAATAATAGGCGATCCAGGCGCCGTCCTCGCCCTCGCAGGCGGCGCCCAGCGCGTGGACGAACCCTTCCTCGGCGCGGCCGTCGGGCGGCAGCACATGCACCATGGGCAACCCCGCCCAGGTGGGCAGCACCGACGCCAGCAGGGCGGCCATCTGGACATCGCGCGCCGACAGCGGCGCCGCCTGGATGAAATCCACCAGCGCCATGGCCGATTGCGGCAGTCCGGCGGGGCTGGCATGGCGGGCGGCCCAGGCCACCACGGTGGCGCGCTGGGCGTCGTCGGTGAAGGCGCCGGGCGGATCGAAGCGCGAGGCGACGGCGGTGTACACCCGCTCGATCAGCGACGGCATGGCGATGGGCTGGGGCGGCGGCAGGCGCTCCATCAGGTGCAGGGCGCGCGACTCGCTCCACATCAGGCGATAGGCGGCCGGGTCCACCGCGATGCGCGGCGGCGTGCCGGCGGCAAGATCGGCGGGCAAGGCGCGCGCCAGCCCTTCCCAACAGGTCAGCCGGGCCAGCTTCCAGTCCTGCCCCGGCCGATGGCGGCGCTGCCAGCGCTCCATCAGTTGGGTGCAGCCGTCCAGCAATCCGGTCAAAAAGTCCTCTACCCGTGCCTCCATAGTCCCCTCGGCCTGCGCGGATGCCGATTTGTAGGGCATTCCGCCGTCCACGGCTACCGTTTAGGCGTTGCCCGCATTCACCATTGTGTTGCCATGACCGGTGATTATCCTGAACCGGTCGCCGCCAGAAGGGGGGATCGCCCGTGCCCTTGCTCACCCGCCGCCACATGCTCGCCGCCCTTGGCGGTCTGGCCGTGACCGGTTGCCAGGTCGCGCCGGGCACCGGCCGATCGGGCTTCAACCTGCTCAGCGTCGAGGACGAACGCAAGTTGGGCAGCCAGACCCACCCCGAGATCCTCAGGGAATTCGGCGGCGCCTATGACGACCCCGCCCTGGCCGCCTATATCGCCGGGCTGGGCCAGCGGCTGGTGCGGGTGACGGAAACGCCCGACGCCGATTTCCGCTTCACCGTGCTCAACAGCCAGATCGTCAACGCCATGGCGTTGCCGGGCGGCTACATCTACGTCACCCGCGGCCTGTTGGCGCTGGCCTCGAACGAGGCCGAGATCGCCGGCGTGCTGGGCCACGAGATCGGCCACGTGCTGGGCCGCCACACCGCCGAGCGCGTCAGCCGCGCCCAGGCCGGCGGCGTGCTGGCGGCGGTGCTGGGCGCGGTGGTCGGCGTGCCCGGCGTCGCCGATGTGGCGCAGATGGGGGCGGCGGCCTATCTGCAAAGCTTCTCGCGCGATCAGGAAAGCGAGGCCGACCATCTCGGCCTGCGCTATCTGGTGCGCGGCGGCTGGCAGCCGCAGGCCATGGTCAGCATGCTGGGCAAGCTGCGCGACCAGGCCCGGCTGGATGCGCTGATGGCCGGGCGCTCGCCCGACAGCATCGACCAACTGGATTTCATGGCGTCGCACCCGCGCACCATCGACCGCGTCCATGCCGCCATGGTCGAGGTGGCGGGCACCGCGCCGCAGGGCGTGCTGGGCGCCGACACCTTCCTCGACCGCATCGACGGCATGGTCTATGGCGACGACGTGGACCAGGGCGTGGTGCGCGACCGCGTTTTCCTGCATCCCGTCCTGGGCCTGCGTTTCGAGGTGCCCGACGGCTTCCGCCTGGTCAACGGCGACAAGGCGGTGGTGGCCACCAACGGCGCGGGCGCGGCCATCGTCTTCGACGGCGCCCAGGCGCGCGGCGTCAGTGACATGGGCCAGTACATCAGCCGGGTCTGGCTGCCCCGCTCGACCCTGTCGGGGCTTGAGGCCATCGAGGTGGGCGGCATGCCCGCCGCCACCGCCGCCACCCGCGGCCGCACGAACAAGGGCGAGGTGGACATCCGCGTGGTGGCGATCCGCTTCTCCCCCGACAGCATCTACCGCTTCACTTTCGCCACCCCGCCCAACCAGACCCAGGCGCTGTCCACGGAACTGCGCCGCGCCACCTATTCGTTCCGCCGCCTGAGCGCCGAAGAGGCGGCGGCGGTGCGGCCGTGGCACATCAAGGTGGTGCGGGTGCAGGCGGGGGACACGGTGGAATCGCTGGCCGCGCGCATGGCCCCGGCGCAGTGGGGGCGCGACCTGTTCCAGGTGATGAACGGGCTTCAGCCCGGCCAGCAGCCCGAGATGGGCCACCGCGTCAAGCTGGTGGTGGCGTGAGCCGTGCCGTCCGGGCGGTCGCCGCCCGGATGATCAGCGTTTTACGTTCAACTCGCTCAGCACGCCGCGCACCTGGGTGATGGCGGCGCGCATGTCGGCCTGGAAGCGGTCGGAAACCTCCTGCGCGCGCGCTGCCTGAAGGGCGGGCAGGTTGCGCAGCACCTGTTCGGTGGCGGCCTGGGTGCCGGCCAGGCCGGCTTCCACCGCGTCGATCACCTGCGCGGCGTCGCGCACCGGGGCGGCGGCGCCGTTGGCCAGCGCCTTGGCATCCACCGCCGCCAACAGGTGGCCCAGCCCGCTGACCGCATTGCGCCATTCGCTGCCGGCCGACGACATCACCACCGCCGCGCCCTGCTGAATGGCGTTTTCGTTCAGCGTGCGCACCGCGCCCAGCATGGTCTGCAATTGGCTGGCGATGTCGTTGGGATCCTGGTTGCGATTGCGGTTGGCATCCGCCTGGCCGCCCATGGCCTGCGCGCGGCGCTCCGGCGTGTCGGGCATCTCGTCGGCGCTGACGGTTTCGGCGGTGGCTGAAAATGAAGAAAGGAACGAGGCGACTCTGCCGATTCCCATGACGACCCCCGGGCGCCACCCCTTTGGGTGCACACCACCAAATGCCCTGTCCCACGCCGGATTATAGCGGCCCGGCCCGGGGCTGAACACCCCACTTAGGGCTTGCGGTCCCCGCGCGGGACAAAGGGGTTCCATCCCCGCGCCGCCAGCACCGCCCAGGCGGTGGCGCCCAGATGGGGGCGGCGGTAATAGAAGAAATCCGCCTCGGCCCGGTCGGGGGCCAGCGCCAGCCCGGTGGTCAGGCGCGGTCCCGAGGTGGCCCACAGCAGGCCCGACGGCGCGAACTGGCCGGCCAGCCGGTCCAGCAGGCCGCGCGCGGCGGCGGCGTCGCCCGCCACCTGCTCGGTCAGCGCCACCTGGGCGGTGCCTTCCCACCAGATGCCGTCGCGGTCGTCGTTGAAATCATAGCCGCCGTCCACCCCGTGGGCGCGCCGCACGAAGACCAGCGCCTGGCGCCACTGGGCCGGCGCGCGATCCAGCAGCAGCGGCCAGACCTGGGCGTCCAGGCCCGAGGCGGCGCGATTGGCGCTGCGGCCGTCGGGCAGGGTGCCGATCAGGAACCGCCCCTCGGCCGGCAGGAACTGGTCGGCGACGAAGGCGCGTGCCGCCTGGGCCGATGCCCGCCAACGCGGGTCCAGGCGGGCCAGCCAGTCGAACAGCGCGGCCATGTCCACGTTGTGCTCGGTGGATTTCCAGCCCAGCCGCTGGGTGCCGGCGCCATCGCCATGCACGCCCCCGCTATAGCCGCCCCACAGCCGGTCGCGGGTCTGGGTCTCCGCCCATTGCGCAAGCTGGATGGCGCCGTCGCGGTAACGGCCGTCGCCGGTCGCCTGGTTCAGGTGCAGGAGCGCCAGCGCCGCCCAGGCCACGTTGCCGGTGGCGGTGCCCACCTGCATGGGGTCCTCGGCCCAGTGATCGTGGCGGTCGTCCCACCAGCCGTGCGGCAAGGCCAGCCCGGCGACCGCGCCGGCGCGATAGGCGTTGCGCAGGCGGCCGTGCGGATCGGCGCGGTCGGCGGTGGCCGCCACCAGCAGGGCGTCGCCCACCTGGCGGGCACGCTCGACCTCGCCGCAGGACAAGAGCGCGATGGCGGCCAGGGCGTTGTCATAGGTGAAGGCGGCGCCCTCCAGCGCCGGCTCGTCGGCCACCCCGTCATAGGACGCCAGGAACACGGCGCCGTCGCCTGTGGCCGCCACCCGGCCGGCCAGCGTGGCGCAGCCTTGCTCGGCCAGTGCCGCCGCCCCGGATCGTGCCCCCTGGGGCGGTGGCGGCGCTGTGGCGGCGGGCTGGGCGGCGGTGGCGGCCGTCAACAGGGCCAGACCGGCCAGTGCCGGCAGGATGGTGCGCATGGGCGTCTCCCGTTGTGTACGCGGCATGGTATCATGGCCGCCCGTCGTGCCGGAGTGTCCATGGATCCGTTCAAGCCCTATCAGCCCAAGCCCCGCCCGTCCGCCCCGCCCAAGCTGGGCGCCGAGGACGCGCAGGCGGTGGCGCTGAAGGCCCTGGCGCACATCGCCGGCGACGACGCGCTGCTGTCGCGCTTCGTGGCGCTGACCGGCTGCGGCCTCGACGACATCCGGGCGCGCATGGCCGATACCGGGTTCCTGGCCGCGGTGCTGGATTTCCTGTTGGCGGACGAGGCCTCGCTGCTGGCCTTTGCCGAGGCCGAGGGATTGGCCCCGGAAACGCCCATGCTGGCGCGCCGGCTGCTCGGCTAAGTCAGTTATCCCCAGACATTTTTTCACCCCCATCGGCCGCCCCAACGACCGAAAGGCCCGTCCCCAGGGGGGCGGGCCTTTCGTCGGAAGGCTTGGCTATGCTTGATATCCGCGCCTTCTTGATCTTCATATGAGGACGCCGGGCGGCGGCGCCATCCCAAAAAAGAACACGCTTCCAACGGGATATAGGTGAATTTCCCATCTTGTCGGGTGGGATCGACACTCTACATCGGGGTATCTCTCACTTCCTGGCCGCCGCGACCGCTTGATGCCTCACAGTTCCCCGCTCATCGCCACCATCGTCGCCGGCATCGGGCTGGCCTTCCTGTTCGGGGCTGTGGCCCACCGGTTGCGGGTTCCGCCGCTGGTGGGCTATCTGCTGGCCGGCATCGTCGTCGGGCCGTTCACCCCGGGCTTCGTCGCCGACCAGACCCTGGCGCCGGAATTGGCCGAGATCGGCGTCATCCTGCTGATGTTCGGCGTCGGCCTGCATTTCTCGCTCAAGGACCTGCTCAAGGTGGGCGCCATCGCCATTCCCGGCGCGGTCGCCCAGATCTCCGCGGCGACCCTGCTGGGCGTCGGGCTGTCGGCCATTCTGGGGTGGTCGCTGGCCGGCGGCATGGTGTTCGGCCTGGCCCTTTCGGTGGCCAGCACGGTGGTGCTGCTGCGTGCGCTCAACGAACGGCGGCTGGTCGATACGGAACGCGGCCGCATCGCCGTGGGCTGGCTGATCGTCGAGGATCTGGCCATGGTGCTGACGCTGGTGCTGCTGCCGGCGCTGGCCAGCATGATCAACGGCACCGCCCCGCCCGCCGACGGCCTGGCGGCCAGGATGGGGCTGGGCCTGGGCGGCGTGCTGGCGCTGACGCTGGCCAAGGTGGCGCTGTTCGTGGCGATCATGCTGGTGGTGGGGCGCCGGGTGATCCCGTGGGTTCTGCACGCGGTGGCCCATACCGGCTCGCGCGAGCTGTTCCGGCTGGCGGTGCTGGCCATCGCGCTGGGCGTTGCCTTCGGCGCCGCCCATCTGTTCGGAGTGTCGCTGGCGCTGGGCGCGTTCTTCGCCGGCATGGTGCTCAGCGAATCCGAACTCAGCCACCGGGCGGCCCAGGAATCGCTGCCGCTGCGCGACGCCTTCGCGGTGCTGTTCTTCGTCTCGGTGGGCATGCTGTTCAACCCGGCGATCCTGCTGGAGAACCCGCTGTCGCTGCTGGCGGTGCTGGCGATCATCCTGGTGGGCAAGTCGCTGGCGGCGTTCGCCATCGTGCGGCTGTTCCGCCATCCCATGGGCACCGCGCTGACCATTTCCGCCAGCCTGGCGCAGATCGGCGAATTCTCGTTCATCCTGGCCGAGCTGGGCGTGCAACTGGGCCTGTTGCCGGAACAGGGGCGCGCGCTGATCCTGGCCGGCGCCATCATCACCATCATGCTGAACCCGGTGATGTTCGCCCTGGCCGATCATTTGCAGAAGCGGCGCGAGCAGGCAAGCCCGGTGCCGGTGGAGGTGCCGCCGCCGCCGCCCGTGACCGAGCTGACCGACCATGTGGTGCTGGTCGGGCATGGCCGGGTGGGGGCGCTGGTCGCCGGCCATCTGCGCGCCGCCGAGTTGCCGCTGCTGGTGATGGACGAGGTCCCCAAGGCCACCGTCGGCCTGCGCGAGGCGGGGGTCGAGGTGATCATCGGCAATGCGGCGCGCCCCGACGTGCTGCGCGCCGCCAACCTTCAGGCCGCCCGCCATCTGGTGGTCGCCATCCCCAACGCGTTCGAGGCCGGGCAGGTGGTGGAGCAGGCGCGCAACGCCAATCCCTCGCTGGATATCGTCGCCCGCGTCCATTCCGATGCCGAGGTCGATCACCTGCGCAATCGCGGCGCCAACATGGTGGTGATGGGCGAACGCGAGATCGCCAACAGCCTGGGCGCCCATGTGCTGGGCGCATTGCCCAGGGCGCCGCAACCGGGCCTGGCCACCTGCGCCTGAGCCGCAGGCGCGGGGCGCCCAGGGTGCTTGCCCAGGGTGCTTGCCCAGGGTGCTTGACAGCACCGCCCGGGCGGGCACACTCCCTGGCCCAGGCACAGGAAAGGGCGGGGCGACATGGCGGCGCCGGTGTGGGAAGAACGCAGGGGCGGCTGGCGGCAGCAGACGGATGATGCGCGCCGCCCGTCCGAGGTGGATTACGGCCGCATCATCCACTCGGCCTCGTTCCGGCGCCTACAGGGCAAGACCCAGATCCTCAATCTGGGCGACAGCGACTTCTATCGCACCCGGCTGACCCATTCGCTCGAGGTGGCGCAGATCGCCGCCGGCATCGTGCGCCAGTTCGACGTCCATTTCGCCGCCCATCCGGCCCGGCCGCATCTGCCCGATGCCAGCCTGATCCAGACGGTGGCGCTGGCCCACGATCTGGGCCATCCGCCCTTCGGCCATGGCGGCGAGGTGGCGCTGAACTATTGCATGCGCGGCCAGGGCGGGTTCGAAGGCAACGGCCAGACCCTGCGCATCCTGGCGCGGCTGGAAAAGATGTCGCGCGACGCCGGCTCGGATCTCACGCGGCGCGCGCTCCTGGGCGTCCTGAAATACCCGGTGCCGTTCAGCCGGGCGGCCAACCCGGCCATTCAGCCCCGCCTCGATCCCCGGCCCAGCGCCATCAGCATCATCGACCGCAAATCCTCCACGCCGCCCAAATGCTATCTGGACAGCGAACAGGACGTTTTCGACTGGATCGTGGCCCCCTTGGGCGCGGCGGATCGCGACCTTTTGCAGACGCTGGCCGCCAGACCCGGCGGGCACGCCCGCACGGTGCACAAATCCTTCGATTGCAGCATCATGGACCTGGCCGACGACATCGCCTATGGCGTCCATGATTTCGAGGACGCCATCGCGCTGGACCTGACCGTGGAAGCGGATTTCCGCGCCCACGTGCCCGAGGAGGCCTGCGGCTCCTTCCTCGATTTCCTCAAGACCCGCTACCCTGGGGAATTCGGCAACGACGTCTATGACGGCTTCGTCCGCCAGTTGTTCGCCGACGGCAGCAAGCGCAAGCGCACCATCAACCGCATCGTCAACCATCTGCTCCCCAGCGTGGAAATCGCCACGGTCGAGGATTTCGCCGATCCCCTGCTGCGTTTCCGCGCCGCGCTGCCGCCGGGGCCGGCCCGCTTCCTGAAAGCGCTCAAGGACGTGGTGTTCGAAACGGTGATCCGCAGCCCGCGCGTCCAGCACCTGGAATTCAAGGGCCAGAAGATGGTGGTGTCGGTGTTCGAGGTGTTCCAGTCCGAACCCCAATCCTTCCTGCCGGCCGACACCTATCGCCGCTTTCAGGACCAGGGCGGCGACCCGCGCGTCATCTGCGATTACGTCGCCGGCATGACCGACACCTTCCTGCTCAAGACCTACGACCGCCTGTTCAGCCCGCGCATGGGGTCGGTGTTCGACCGGCTGTAGGCCGCCCTGGGCTATGGCGCCGCCACCGCGTCGCGGCGCAGTTCGGCCAGCGCCAGCCGCAGCACCTGGGCGGCGCCGGACAGCGCCAGGGCGGCCATGATGGCGGCCACCGCGAAATCGGGCCAGCCGCGGCCGGTGGCGAACACCCCGCTGGCGGCGGCCAGCACCGCCAGATTGCCGATGGCGTCGTTGCGCGAACAGATCCACACCGAACGCATGTTGCTGTCGCCGTCGCGAAAGGCGTACAGCATGGCCGCCACTACCACGTTGGCGATCAGGGCGGCGGCGCCGATCACCCCCATCACCTCGGCCTCGGGCACCGTGCCGCCGATCAGGTGATAGGCGGTGTTGCCGATCACCCACAGGCCGAAGGCCGCCATGGTCGCGCCCTTGACCAGCGATGCCATCGCCCGGGCCCGCAGCCCCAGGCCCAGCACGAACAGGCTGACGCCGTAATTGGCCGCGTCGCCGAAGAAATCCAGCGCGTCGGCCTGCAGCGACGACGACCCGGCGGCGACGCCGGCTATGATCTCGACCACGAACATGCCGGCATTGATCACCAGCGCCGCCCACAGGGCGCGGCGGAATCGTGGCCCCGCCGCCTTCGCCGGGCTGTGGCATCCGCCGCTGCAGCACGCCGCTCCCATCTTTGCCTCCATCATGGTGTTGATGATAAGCTGCACCCTGTAGCGACTACAGGGTCAAGCGGAAATGACGGACCGGAATGTCAGGAACATCGGCGCGCTCAGCAAGGCGACCGGCGTCAATGTGGAAACCATCCGCTATTACGAGCGGATCGCGCTGCTGCCCGCGCCGGATCGCACCCCGGCGGGCTACCGCCAATACGGCCCCGACCACGTGCGGCGGCTGTCCTTCATCCGCCGCGGCCGCGACCTCGGCTTCAGCATCGACGCCATCCGCGCCCTACTGCGGCTGGCCGAACACCCGGAAAACCCCTGCCAGGACGCCGACCACCTGGCCTCCGACCATCTGGCCGAGGTCGAGCGCAAGATCGAGGAGCTGACCCGCCTGCGCGACGCCCTGCACGACATGACCCATTGCCACGCCGCCAGAGTGGCCGAATGCCGCATCATCGACGCGCTCAGCGATTTATAGGGGGCTGGCGGCAAAGGGGCGGGATGCCTCCCCCTTGAGGCGGCGAGTGCTCAATCTGGCGCCCAGCCGCGCGCCCGGCGCGGGCCAAACAGGAAACTAGGCCGTCGCGTCTCATATGTGACGCACCACGGTCTAAGGTTTGCGGGCTTCGATGGTGGCCGAGGCGACGAAATCCTCGACGCCCAGCCCGGGGGCCCATGCGGCGATCAGCTCTCGGCTTTCCGGCTTGGGCTCGATGCGGATATGGGTGAACCCGGCCTCGGTCAGCCAGACCCGCAGGTCCTCCACCGTGGCGGCGCCGCCGACACACCCCGAATACAGTTCTTTCAGATTGGCCAGTTCGGGTGTCAGCGGCCTGAGCATCACCACGTCGGACACGGCGACGCGGCCACCGGGTTTCAACACGCGAAACGCCTCGCGCAGGACCTGCGGCTTGTCGGGCGACAGGTTGATGACGCAGTTGGAGATGACGACGTCGGCGGTGTTGTCGGGGACGGGCAGGTGCTCGATCTCGCCCAGGCGGAACTCCACGTTGCCCAGGCCCAGCTTGGCGGCGTTTTCGCGGGCCTTCGCCAGCATCTCGTGGGTCATATCGACGCCGATGGCCCGCCCGCTCTCCCCGACCTGGCGGGCGGCGAGGAAGCAGTCGAAACCGGCGCCCGAGCCCAGGTCGAGAACGACCTCGCCTGCCTTCAGGTCGGCGATGGCCTGGGGATTACCGCAGCCGAGGCCGAGATTGGCGCCGTCGCCGGCCGCCGCCAGATCAGCCTCGCCATAGCCCATGCGACGGGCCAGTTCGTCCTCGTCAGGAGCGGCTCCACCGCAGCAGGTGGACGCCGCGGCCGGCCTCGGCGCGCAGCACAGCGAGGCGGTGCCGGCGGCGATGGCGCCATAGCGGCTGCGCACGGACTGGCGGATCTCATCAGGGTTCATGGCAACCTCCTATGAAGAAGCACGGCTGTGGACGGACAAAGGTGCGAGAACTGGCGCGAACGGCGAATGGTCTCCGGCGCCCGGGCGCGGTCGGCCCGGGCAAAGCCCAGGCGCAGCGCCAGTGCTTCCATGGTGCTGGTCAGCATCCAGGCGTCGGTGACGCCCAACTCGGCCAGTCGGGCCAGCGCCCAGCCGATGATCCGGGTCCCCTCGCCATTGCCGCGCCGGCCGGGGGCCACCACGGCGGAGCGCAGCAGCGCGTTGGTGCCGTCCCCGGCCTCCCAGCCGATGAAGCCGATGGTGCGGCCGCCTTCAGCGAAACGGAAGAACCGGCGGCCCGGCTCGGCCAAATCGTCGGTCGGCAATTGCGCCTCGGCCAGCATGGCGGCCAGGTCGGGGGATGTGCCGCAGATTTCCTCGATGGTCGCATCGTTCACGGCGCCCCCTATGCGCAGCATGGCGAACGGCTGCAGCAATTCTCGGTCAGGTAGTCGAGCACGGCCCGCATGCGGGCGTATTCCGCCGTATAGATCAACGACCGCCCCTCCCGCCGCACCGCCACCAGACCGGCGTTCTTCAGGTGCGACAGGTGGAAGGACAGGGTGTTGGGCGTGATCGCCAATTCCTCGGCGATCTGCCCGGCCGGCATGCCCTCTGGCCCGGCAGTCACCAGCAGGCGGAACACCCGCAGGCGGCTTTTTTGGGCCAAGGCGGACAAGGCGGCGATGATGGCTTGCTCTTCCATATTTCGAGAATTATGGAATAAACGGGCCGGGTCAAGCCTTGCGGTTGATCTCATTCGACGGGACCCCCACGGACTATGTGCCTGCTCGCGGTCAGGCCACGACGCAAGAAGGCCGCCCCTGGCAGGGCGGCCTTTGCATTTCATGCGTTTATATTTGGCGCATAGGGGGCGCGTTTACAGGTTGCGAATCTCCTTGTGGGCAGACAAAGAATTTGAAAAATTTTCACCTCTAAGTAATTGATATCAATGCAAAAAGTTCCTGTGGTGCTGCAACCATCCTGACGCAGATAGTGAAAAACAGAACAGGACCAGACACAGAACGTGAAAAAGCGGATATTGCCGGCTCTCCATCACCGGTGCCCTATCCTCCCGCAAAGGCCTAGAAAGCTGGAAGCCCTGCCAGCCATCTAAGCACGTTGCGGCCCTCCTGCATTTCTGTGCGCGAGGCCTCTCGGCTTGGGCATCCCGCAAAATTGTACTGGCAGAGTGGTTGGCGAGTATCTGGCCACACGGGAAGGCCGCGCTTGTGGCATCTCGTAAGGGGGATGGATTCAAAGGAAAGCTCTTGGCGGCATGCAGGGCAAATCGCGATCAAACGCACTCTGTGTTTTGGGCAGATCTTTAACGGATCCAAGTCCCAGATTGCGCGATGGTAAGGGCTTTCTGCCAAGCACAGGGGGCACAAACGGCGGCGATGGCTCAGTGCTTGCGCCGGAAGCGCATGCCCCATGAAAGAGACCACCCGATGGTGGCTGCCTCGCACGTAGGCAATCCGCTGCAGCTCGTTCAACGGCAAGTCGGCGAGGCGAGCGAGAGAATGCATAAGGGGAAGACCGGCTCGTGACCCCGGGTGGGTGCCAACCAGCTCGGTAAAACGGCTGAGGCAATTTGCCTCACCCAAGCGCATGAGAAAGCCGATGAGGCTCTCATCTTCAAACGGGTACAAGCGAATGGGCAGTTGATACCTGGGCTGGCGGAAGCTGGAAAGGCGCGGGTCTAATTCCTCCTGGTAAGGATTTTGCCGGACCAAGATGGTCGTTTCCGGAGCCGGGCCTCCGGCCAGACGACCGAATGGGTTCTCCCCAGAGGTGCCGCGCTCCCGCCAGGCGAGCGAGAGATCATCGAGAGCAATCGCTTGGCGGCCTTTTGCGGCCGCATGGATAGCGGCGACCCGCCATAGCCTGGCCAGAGCGCCAACCCTGCCCTCAACGGCGGCCAAAATGCTGGAAATAAAAATCGGCTCCGAACATAGCGCGTCCTCGCAAGGGAATACCTGCTGAAGCGCACGAACGGCTTCGGTGACCTCCTCATCCCCCAAGTAGGAGAGCGAATAGATGATCACCTCGGGGGCGCTGATGTCGGTTGGTGTTTTGTCGAGCAGCCTCTTGAGCTTTGAGGACCCGCA
Source organism: Pseudomonadota bacterium (assembly GCA_023426365.1). Lineage (GTDB taxonomy): Bacteria > Pseudomonadota > Alphaproteobacteria > Rhodospirillales > Magnetospirillaceae > Magnetospirillum. Next base: position 788 of record JAFAAW010000033.1, on the reverse strand, counting down.
AAGGATGACCTGGCATATGCCCTGCCTCATCAGATCGATGATGAACTGGACAGTCTGCCGTTCTTCCCGGCTGTTAAGCAGGTGATCCCCTTCGTCTAGGACAAGCGCCTCTACGCCGATGGCCTTGAGGAAGCGGCCAGTCTCAGCAACTACGTTCACCGTCCCGCGGCGCAGCCCAAACTCCCGGAAGATGGCGCAGCAAAGGCTGCGGAGATCACAGGGGGATGGCAGGTCGACATGAACGATGGGATGCCGGGTTCTGCGAAATGTCCGCGCCTCCTCTCGTTCTGGTGGGAAGCGCTCCCGAATTTCTTCGATAAGCCGGGTCTTGCCCGACGACGGGGGGTCCGTCAGCAACATAATCCGTCGGGCTGCCCTCTCTCGTCCAGAAAGGATGAACCGCTCAATTTCATGAAGGGCGGCGCTCACACTCTTCAATAACAGCAGATCTGCCGATCCGAAGGGAGTGAGAGCGAGTTCCGTCATTGCAGGGCACCCGGTCAGATCATGACCGACGTCGCAGTCGGAAACGCCGCAGCGATATCCCGCCGTGCGTACACGTTTTGTCGCGAACCATCGACTGCGGGCCCGACTGCTGGCAACACCCCGCGCTCCCTTAGAAGGCGCTCAATGCGGCGCGGCGAGGCACTGAATGCGCGGGCTAGGTTCTGGACTCATAAGTCCGCATCCACAGGCGGGTTGAGGCGAGCATGACGGCGGCGAGGAAGTTCCTGGCCGATTTATCGAAGCGCGTCGCGATCCGCCTGAAGTGCTTGAGCTTATTGAAG
>JAFAAW010000144.1 GCA_023426365.1 Pseudomonadota bacterium | reverse complement strand
GAACGTCTGAAACCGGTTGCCTTCATGATAGGGTCAATAATGAGGGTTGGCCGTCCCCGAGGCAAGGCGGCAGGGGCGAATTTACACCCTTGACGGATGCCATCCGGCATACCACTTCGGGGCGGTGGACTGTCACCGGAAAGGAAAACCCATGCAGGTTCGCGCCGCCATCGAGCGCAAACTCACCCAGGCCCTGACGCCGCAGCACCTGGACGTGATCGATGATTCGGGACAGCACGTGGGCCATGCGGGCCACAAGCCCGGCGGCGAAACCCATTTCCGCATCCGGGTGGTGTCGGCGGCCTTCGCCGGCAAGTCGCGGGTGGAACGCCACCGCATCGTCAATGCGTTGCTGGCCGAGGAACTGGCCGGCCCGGTCCACGCCCTGCAACTGGCCACCCTGACCCCGGACGAAGCCGCCCGATAGGGCCGGCCGAGGCCCGCCCCCCGCGGCCGTCAGGGCTGGGCTTTGCCGCCGTCGGCCACGCCGTCGCCCCAGGCGTCGGCGATGCCCATGATCCAGGCGTCGCGGGTCAGGATGTCGTGTTCCAACTGGCTTTGGACCACGGCGTAGAGGTCGCGCACCGACACCATGGCGACCGGGTGGCCGCCGTCCAGCACCGGCAGGTGGCGGAACGAATGGCGCCGCATCAGCTCCAGCGCCTCGGAGATGGAATCGTCGGGGGCGAGCGAGCGCGGCTCGGGCGTCATCACCGCCGACAGCGGCGTGGCGTCGGGGTCAAGGCCGGCCGCCACCACCCGCGCACTGACGTCGCGTTCGGTGACGATGCCCAGCAGGCTGTCATCCTCCACCACCAGCAGGGCGGCGATGTTGCGCATGGCCATCAGTTTGGCGGCCTCGCGCACGGTGGCCTTGGGCGGCAGGCTGAGAACCTGACCGGGGGTGACCACATCGGGTACAATTTTCGGTCGCATGCCCCGCATTATACAGCCCGGGCCGTGCTGTGCGCAACCGGCGGCGGCGTCAATCCTCTTCCACCACCGGCCCCGCGGCGGGCGGGGTGACGCGGATCAGGGTGATCTGGTTGCGCTGGCGGCGCAGCACCTCGAAGCGGAAGCCGAAAAACCGGAATACCTGCCCCACCGAGGGGATCTGGCGGCTTTCGTGCAGCAGGAGACCGGCCACGGTGGCCGCCTGTTCGTCGGGCAGGTGCCAGTCGAATTCGCGGTTGAGGTCGCGGATGGTGACCGTCCCATCCACCACGAACGAGCCGTTGGTCTGCGGCTTGACCCCGGCCACCGACGCGTCGTGCTCGTCGGCGATATCGCCGACGATTTCCTCGAGGATGTCCTCGAGGGTGACGATGCCCAGGAGCGCGCCGTATTCGTCCACCACCAGGGCGAAGTGCTCGCGCCGGGCGCGGAAGGCGGTCAACTGCTCCAGCAGGGTGGTGGAATCGGGAATGAACCACGGCGCCGCCGCCAGTTCCGCCACGTCCAGCCGGTCCAGCTCGCTGCCCAGGGCGCGCACGGCGCGCAGCACGTCCTTGACGTGAACCACGCCGACGATGTTGTCGGGGTTGTCGCGCCACAGCGGGACGCGGGTGAAGGTGCTCTTGAGGACCTGATCGACGATTTCCGCCGGCGGCAGGCCGGCGTCGATGGTCACGGCGGCGCGGCGATGGGTCATGACGTCGCTGACCCCCACATTGTCCAGGTCCAGGATCGAGCGCAGCATCTTGCGCTCCGTCTCCACCTCGCCCTCGGCGGCATGCACCTCGATGGCGCCGCGCAGCTCCATCATCGCCGTCTCGATGGTCGCTTCGGTGGCGTATTTGGCGCCGAAGGCGCGGAAAAGCAGCCGCGTCACCACCTCGATCAGCCGCACCACCGGCGACAGCAGCGCGACCACCGCCGCCACCGGCCCACCCACCCGCAACGCCATCTTATTGGCGTTGTAGATGGCATAGGTCTTGGGCAGCACCTCGCCGAACATCACCACCGCCACGGTCATGCCGACGGTGGCGTAGACCACGCCGGCATCGCCGAACAGCGCCACCAGCGCGCTGGTCGCCAGCGAGGAGGCCAGGATGTTGACCAGATTGTTGCCCAGCAGCAGCGCGCCGATCAGGCGGTCGCGCACGGCGATCAGCCGGTTGACCCGCTTGGCCGCCCGGCTGCCGTCCTGTTCCAATTGGTGCATATAGGCGCGCGACACCGCCGTCAGCGCGGTTTCCGACCCGGAAAAGAACGCCGACAACAGCAGCAGGACCAGAATTGCCAGCAGCGAGAGTGTCAGCGTATCCATGGGCTTAGACCTTGGCGAAGTCCTGCAGCATCTCGCGCACCGCCTCTTGCGGCACGTCGCGGGTCAGGAAGCTCTGACCGATGCCGCGGGCCAGCACGAAGGTGACCTTGCCGTCCTTGACCTTCTTGTCGCCGGCCATGTGGTGGATCAGGCGATCGACGTCCCAGGCGCGGTTGCGGGCCAAGCCGGTGGGCAGGCCGACCTTGGCCAGATGGCGTTCCAGCCGGGTGGCGTCCTCGGCCGGGGCCAGCCCCAGGCGGGCGGACAGGCGGAAGGCCATGACCATGCCGATGGCCACCGCCTCGCCGTGCAGCAATTCCTCGCCGAAGCCGGTTTCCGCCTCCAGCGCGTGGCCGAAGGTGTGGCCGAGATTGAGCAGCGCGCGCACCCCCCCCTCGCGCTCGTCCTGCGCCACGATGCGGGCCTTGGCCGCGCACGAGACCTTGACCGCGTGGCGGCGCGCCTTGTCCTCGCCCACCACCACCTGGAAGCCGTTTTCCTCCAGCCAGGCGAAGAATTCGGGCTCGTCGATGCAGCCGTACTTGACCACCTCGGCATAGCCGGCCAGCACCTGACGGCGCGGCAGGCTGGCCAGCGCCGACGTGTCGGCCAGCACCAGGCGCGGCTGGTGGAAGGCGCCCACCAGGTTCTTGCCGTGACGGGTGTTGATGCCGGTCTTGCCGCCGACGCTGCTGTCCACCTGGGCCAGCAGGGTGGTTGGCACCTGCACGAAATCCAGGCCGCGCTGCAGGATCGCGGCGGCAAAGCCGGTCAGGTCGCCGACCACGCCGCCGCCCAGCGCCACCACCATGGTGGAGCGCTCGCAGCGCGCCTCCAGCATGGCGTCCACCAGGGCCTCCAGATGGGGGAAGTCCTTGGTGCCCTCGCCATGGGGCAGCACGGTATGCAGGTGCTTGATGCCCGCCTTGTCCAACGACCCCAGCAGGCGGTCCAGATAAAGCGGCGCCACCGAATCGTCGGTCACCACGAAGGCGCGCTTGCCCTGCATGACCGGCAGCATCAGCGCGCCGGCGCGGTCGATCAGCCCGGGGCCGATGTGGATGTCGTAGCTGCGCTCGCCCAGGGCGACGTTCAGCGTATCGGGGGTCATGGCAAATGCTCCACAAAGCGGGCCAGTTCGTCCACCACCTTGGCCACGGTCACTTCCGGCGGCTCGTCAGTGGTATCGACGGTGATGTCGGCCTCGGCATAAAGGGGGTAACGGGCGTCCATCAGGCGCGACAGAATCTCGCGCGGGTCGCCGGTCTTGAGCAGCGGGCGGTGGTCGCGCCCCGAGGTGCGCTTGACCAGCAGGTCCAGGTCGGCGCGGATCCACACCGACACCGCGCCGCCCTTGATGCTGGCGCGGGTTTCCGGGTCGCAGAAGGCGCCGCCGCCGGTGGCCAGCACGCACAGGGGGCCTTCCATCAGGCGCGCGATCACCTTGCGCTCGCCGTCGCGGAAGGCCGGCTCGCCGTATTTGGCGAAGAATTCGGAGATGGTGCAGCCGGCCGCCGATTCGAATTCGGCATCCGCATCGACAAAGGGAATCCCCAGGCGCGCCGCCAGGCGGCGGCCCACGCACGACTTGCCCGCGCCCATCAGGCCCACCAGCACGATGGGCCGGCGCAGTCCGCCCAGGATGCCGTCGACCGTCTCATCTGCCATCAGCATTGGTCCCGCCGTTGATCGGCGCGGTCGGCGCCGATACACTGCCCCAGATTCGCCATGGTCGAACCCTAGCCTTTTGCCGCGTGTCCGGCCCGAACGGGTCTGACACCCAAGGTCGGGGCGGGACCATCCGGTCATCGCCCCTGCCGCTTTTATCCGCCCAAGCACGGGCGTGTCCAGAAGTCATAACGAAGGTTTGCAACCATCCATGAGCAAGATCGCCGGAGTGCTGGTCGTCCTGGTGCTCGCCGTCATCGTCGGCGGCGGCATCTTCCTTGCCACGTTCGATCTGCCGCCGCCCGCGGCCAAGGTCGAAAAGGTCATACCCGATGACAAGCTGCCGCGCTAAGCGCCGGTCGGCCCGCCGCCTCGCGGCGGGCCTGATCGCCGCCGCCTCGCTGACCGCCACCGCGGCCGAGGCCCAGGCCCCGCTCACCACCTACGACCCCGAGACCATGGAGTTGGCCGAGCCGGCCGACCCCAATCGGGCCGCGCGGGTGGTGGTCAAGGAACTCAAGGCGCCCAACGCCGAATCCGTGGGCACGCTGGACCAGGCCCATGGCGGCTTCGCCCCCACCCTGTGGGGCGGCACCCCGGCCCAGGTGGCGCGCAAGCTGATTCCGCTGCTGCCCGCCGCCCCGGCGTCGCTGACGGTACGCAGCCTGGAACGCCGGCTGCTGCTGACCGCCGCCGCCGCCCCCGAGGGCGCCGTGGAAGGCGACCGCCCGTCGCTGGTGGAGCTGCGCGCCGAACGGCTGGCCGCCATGGGCGACAGCGAGGCCGTGCTGCAACTGGCCGCCGTGGCGTCCCAGGCCGTGGAAGGTTCGGTCATGCAGCGCGTCAAGCTGGACGCCCAATTGCTGGCGGGGAACACCCAAGGGGCCTGCAACGATTTCCCCAAGGACGGCAGCCAGCCCAAGCTGACGGTGCTGTGCCATTATCTGGCCGGCCGCACGCTCGAGGGCAATCTGGGCCTGGACCTGCTGCGCGAGCGCAAGGACGCCGACCACGGCTTCGCCGCCGCCGCCGAGGTTCTGGCCGGCCTGCCGCCGCTGCCGGCCGACAAGATCAAGCTGGACGAGGCCACCCCGCTGCATCTGGCCGCCTTCGCCGCCGCCAAGCTGCCGCTGCCGGCCGACGCCGTGGCCCGGGCGACGCCCGCCGTGGCGCGGGCCGTGGCGCTGTCCTTCACCACCCCGTTCGACATTCGCCTGGCCGCCGGCGAGCGGGCCGAGGCCGCCGGCGTGCTGACGCCCGAGCATCTGCGCAAGCTGTACCTGGAAGCGGTGTTCGCCCCCGACGAGCTGGGCGCGCCGCTGACCAAGGCCGAGACCGCGGGCGGGCGCGGGCGGGCGCTTCTGTTCCGCGCCGCCACCGACCAGCCCGACCCGGTGATCCGTGCCCATTTCATCGCCAAGGCGCTGGAACTGGCCGCGGCCGGCGGCCAGACCGCCAGCACCGCGCGCGTGTTCGCCCCCCTGCTGGCCGATGCCAAGCCCGACCCGGCGCTGGTGACGGTGGCCCCGGCCTTCGCCCGCGCCAATCTGGCGCTGGGCCGCGCCGATGCCGACAAGTGGCTGGAACTGGCCAAGACCGACCCCGCCGCCACCCGTGCGG
>JAFAAW010000127.1 GCA_023426365.1 Pseudomonadota bacterium | reverse complement strand
GAGTGGTGCCCCAGGCCGGACTCGAACCAGCAAGCCTTGCGGCGGTCGATTTTGAGTCGACTGCGTCTACCAATTCCGCCACTGGGGCACCGTGGGATTGGTGGCGCGATCATAAACAAGCTTTGGGCCGGGTCAATGGGAAACCCGGCCCGAATGGAATTAGCCGAGCAGCCAGTATTTCAGGATGAAGGCCAGCGCCAGCACGGCGACGGTGGGATTGATGTCGCGCACCCGGCCGGCCAGCAGCTTGATGCCCACATAGGTGATGAAGCCGAAGCTGATGCCGTGGGCGATGGAAAAGGTCAGCGGCATGGCCAGCGCGGTGACCACCGCCGGCACCGCCTCGGTCATGTCGTCCCAGCCGATGTCGGCCAGTCCGCGCGCCATCAGGCAGGCGACGAACAGCAGCGCGGGCGCGGTGGCATAGCCGGGGACCGACGCCGCCAGCGGGCTGAACGCCAGCGCCGCCAGGAACAGGAGGGCCACCACCACCGCCGTCAGGCCGGTGCGGCCGCCCGCCTTGATGCCGGCGGCGCTTTCGATATAGCTGGTGGTGGTCGAGGTGCCGACCACGCCCGAGGCCATGGCCGCCACCGAATCGGCCATCAGCGCGCGGCCGATGCGCGGCAGGCGGCCCTTGTGGTCCAGCATGCCCGCGCGGTGCGCCAGCCCGATCAGCGTGCCGGCATTGTCGAACAGATCGACGAACAGAAAGGCGAAGACGATGGCCACCAGCCCCAGATGGACCGCGCCGGCCACGTCCATCTGCATGAAGGTGGGGGCCAGCGACGGCGGCGCCGACACCACGCCGGCGAACGGCGTGACGCCCAAGAGCATGCCCGCCGCCGTGGTGCCCAGGATGGCCAGCAGGATGGCGCCCGGCACCTTGCGCGCGTCCAGCGCCACCATGGCGATGAAGCCGCCCGCCGCCAGCAGGGCGGGGGGCTGGGTGACGTCGCCCAGGGTGACCAGCGTCGCCGGGTGCGCGGTGATCAGCCCGGCATTCTTCAGCGCGATGATGCCCAGGAACAGTCCGATGCCGGCGGAAATCGCCAGCTTCAGCGAGGTGGGAATGGCGTTGATGATGGCTTCGCGCACGCGGGTCAGCGCCAGCACCAGGAACAGCACGCCGGAAATGAACACCGCGCCCAGCGCCACCTGCCAGGTCTGGCCCATGCCCAGCACCACCGAATAGGTGAAATAGGCGTTCAGCCCCATGCCGGGGGCCAGCGCGATGGGGTAATTGGCCCACAGCCCCATGACCGCCGAGCCGATGGCCGCCGCGACACAAGTGGCGACGAACACGGCGCCGCGATCCATCCCCGCATCGGCCAGGATGGCCGGATTGACGAAGATGATATAGGCCATGGTCAGAAAGGTGGTCGCCCCGGCCAGCACCTCGGTGCCGATGGTGGTGCGGTTGGCCTTGAGGGCGAACAGACGTTCCAGCATGGCCTTAGGGTTCGACGCCGATATTGTCGATCAGGCGGGTGGCGCCCAGCCGCGCCGCGGCCAGCACGCGCACCGGCCGGTCCAGGCGGGCGGCCTTGGCCATGGTCTCGGCGTCGCGCACGTCGATGTAATCGACGCTGGCGAAGCCGGCGGCCAGCACGTCGGCGCTGGCGCGGTGGCACAGCTCCTCGGCGGTCTTGCCGGCCTTCAGCCCGTCGGCCACCGCCAGCAACGCGCGATGCAGGGCGGGCGCCACCGCGCGGTCGCCGGCGCTCAGATAGGCGTTGCGCGACGACAGCGCCAAGCCGTCCTCCTCGCGCACCGTGGGCACGCCCTGGATCTGCACCGGCAGGTTCAGGTCGCGGGCCATGCGGCGGATCACCGCCAGTTGCTGCCAGTCCTTTTCGCCGAACAGCGCAAGGTCGGGCAGGCACTGCATCAGCAGCTTGGACACCACGGTGGCGACGCCGTCGAAATGGCCGGGGCGGAACTCGCCCTCCAGCGGCGCCGACACGCCCTTGACCGACACGGTGGTGGCGAAGCCGTCGGGATACATCTCCTCGACCTTGGGCGCGAACAGCAGATGGCAGCCGGCGCAGTCCAGCAGCTCGGCGTCCTTGGCTTCCTGGCGCGGATAGCGCGACAGGTCCTCGTTGGGGCCGAACTGGGTGGGGTTGACGAACACCGAGGCGACCACGCGGTCGGCCTGTTCCAGCGCGGCCCGCACCAGCGTCAGATGGCCCTGGTGCAGCGCGCCCATGGTCGGCACCATGGCCACGCTCAGGCCCTGGTCGCGCCAGTACTTGACGCGGGCGCGCAGGTCCGCGACCGAACGCACGATGTCGAGATTGCCGGTCTGGCTCATGATCTGGTCCTTACTTCTGCTTGGGCACGCCGAAGCAATGTTCGGGGCCGGGGAAGGCGCGGGCGCGGACATCGGCCGCGTATCGGGCGACGGCGTCCGAGATCAGCGGCGACAGATCGGTATAGCGCTTGACGAATTTCGGGATGAAGTCGTTGAACAGGCCCAGCATGTCCTCGGCCACCAGCACCTGGCCGTCGCAAGCGCTGGAGGCGCCGATGCCGATGGTGGGAATGCCGATCTCGGCCGACAGCGCGCGGGCCACCGGCTCGACGGTGCCTTCCACCACCACGGCGAAGGCGCCGGCCTCGGTCACCGCGCGGGCGTCGATGCGGATGGCGGCGGCCTCGTCCTCGTTGCGGCCGTGGGCGCGGAAGCCGCCGGCGGTGTTCACCGCCTGCGGCATCAGGCCGATATGGGCCATCACCGGCACGCCGCGCGTGGTCAGGAAGGCAATGGTCTCGGCCATCTCGCGGCCGCCCTCCAGCTTGACGGCGGCACAGCCGGTCTCGGCCAGGATGCGGGCGGCGTTGCGATAGGCCTGTTCCTTGCTTTCCTGGTAGCTGCCGAACGGCATGTCCACCACCACCATGGCGCGGGCCGACCCGCGCATGACGGCGCGGCCGTGGTTGATCATCATGTCCACGCTGACGCCCAGCGTGCTGTCCATGCCGTACAGCACCATGCCCAGCGAATCGCCGACCAGCAGCACGTCCACATGGGGGTCGAGCAGGCGGGCCATGGGGGTGGAATAGGCGGTCAGCACCACCACCGGGTCGCCGCCCTTGCGGGCGCGGATATCACGGGTGGTCAGACGCTTGGTCTTGATCTCGGTGCTCAACGGGGCCTCCGGGCGGATGGATCGGGGCGCGGCCTTGGGGCCGGCGGGTTCGGTTTTTCATCATGGGGCGGCGAAGTCAAACGCTAAAATATGGCGGCGCGGCTTCGGCGCGCCGCCGGCGCCCGGCGCGATGGCCGGTCCGGGTTCTTCCCCGTCCTGTCGAAAAGGCCGGCGTCAGGCGCCGGCCGTGCCTTCGGCCAGTTCCCGAAGGCGCAATTCGTCGGTCAGCACCACATGGCCGGCATCGGGCAGCCCGATGATGTCCTCGCGCTTCAACTGGGTGAAGGTGCGGCTGACCGTCTCGATGGTCAGGCCCAGGTAATCGGCGATGTCGGCCCGGCTCATGGGCAGAGACACCGGGCTGGAGGGCAGCCCCTGCTGGGCGGCGCGGCGCGACAGCTTCAACAGGAAGGTGGCCACCTTTTCCTTGGCGGTCTTGCGGCCCAGCAGCAGCATCTGCTCCTGCGCGGCCACCAGATCCTTGACCGTCATGGTGAACATCTTGCGTTCCAGGCGCGGGAACTCGTCCATCATGGTGTCCAGCTTGCGGTGGGTGAACCGGCAAAGCTGGGTCGGGATCAGGGTCTCGGCGGTGTAGCAATAGCCGCCGTCCAGCCCCAGCCCGAACATGTCGCCCGAGAACAGAAAGCCGATGATCTGGCGGCGGCCGTCGCTCATCAGCTTGTACAGCTTCACCGCGCCGGTGCTGATGGAATAGACGTGGTCGGCCGGGTCGCCCTCGCGGAACACCGAGAAGGCGGCGGGCAATTGGGCATGGCAGCGCACCGTGGCCAGCCGCCGGATTTCGTCGTGGGTCAGGTCGGCGCAGAACGCCAGTTCGCGCACCACGTCGCAATTGCGGCACGGCGCCGCCGAAAGGTCGGGCGCGTCGGGACGCTCTGTCTTGTGATCGTCGAAGTCCAGGGGCGGCATGAGGTTCACCGTCCCCCCCGTCAGGATTGGCCGCTGGGACGGTCGCGGGGGCCGGCATCGTCATCCTCGAACAGGATACGATGGGCGGCGCCGTCCAGGTCGTCGAACTGGCCGGACTTCAAGGCCCAGAGGAATGCCACCAATCCAAGGCCACCCAGAACCAGGGCGACGGGGATCAGCATCAGAAGGTTGGTCAACCTGTTCTCCCGCGCGACAGCCGCAGGGCGTTGCCAATTACTACCAGCGACGAGGTGGACATGGCAATCGCGGCGATCAGCGGGGTCACGTAACCCGCCACCGCCAGGGGCACCGTAAACACATTATAGCCTAAGGCCAGCATGAAATTTTGGCTGACCAGCCGGCGCGAGGCGATGGCGACGTGCAGCGTCTCGGCCACCGGGGTCAGGCGGTGGCCCTGGAACACCACGTCGGCGGCGGTCTGGCTGACGTCCACCGCGGTGGACGGCGACGCCGACACATGGGCCGCGGCCAGGGCGGGGGCGTCGTTCAGGCCGTCGCCCACCATCAGCACGCGGCGGCCCTCGGCCTTCAGCGTCTCCAGGCGGGCCACCTTGTCGGCCGGGGTCTGGGCGGCGCGCCAGATGTCGATGCCCACCTGCCCGGCCAGCCGGCGCACCGTGGCCTCGCGGTCGCCCGACAGCAGTTCCACCGCCACGCCGCGCCGCTTCAGCCCGGCCACCACGGCGGCGGCGTCGGGGCGGGGGGCATCGGCAAAGGCGAAGCGCACCGGCGCCTGGCCGGGCACGTCCAGCCACAATTCGGGGCCTTCGGCGGTGCCGTCATCGGCGATACCGATCCAAGCACGGCTGCCCAGCCGGATGCCGCCCGCGATCATGCCGCGTCCCGGCTCCTCGCGCACGTCGGTGGCGGTGGCCACGCCGGGCGCGGCGGCGGCCAGGGCGCGGGCCAGCGGATGGCGCGATGCGGCAGCCAGCGCCGCCGCCTGGGCCAGTTGCGCGGGCGTCCAGACGCCGTCGCGGATCAGTTCCGGCTTGCCTTCGGTCAGGGTGCCGGTCTTGTCGAACACCACCGTATCCACGTCGGCGAAACGTTCCAGCGCGGTGGCGGATTTCAGCAAGATGCCCTGGCGCAGCAAACGGCCCGAGGCGATCACCTGCACCACCGGCACCGCCAGCGCCAGCGCGCACGGGCAGGTGATGATCAGCACCGCCACCGCGTTCAGGAGCGCCTGCTGCCACGGCGCGCCCATGCCGAACACCCAGCCCAGGAAGGTGCCCAGCGCGGCCACGTGCACCACCGGCGCGTACCAGCGCGCCACCCGGTCGGCCAGGGCCACGTATTTGGCGCGGCCCTGTTCGGCCACCTCCATCATGCGCACGATCTCGGCCAGCAGGGTGCGTTCGCCCACCGCCGCCACCCTGAGGCGCAGCGGCGCCGACAGGTTGATGGTGCCGGCGAACACCTTGTCGCCCACATTCACCGCCACCGGCACGCTTTCGCCCGAGATCAGGGCGGTATCCACGTCCGAGCGGCCGTCGGTGATGACGCCATCGACGCCGATGCGCTCGCCCGTCGCCACCAGGACGGTGGCGCCGGCCGGCACCTTGGTGGGGGGCACCAGGCGCTGGGTGCCGTCCTCCTCCAGGATGGTGACCGCCACGGCGTCCAGCGCCAGCAGATGTTCGGCCGCCGAGCGCGCCCGGCCGCGCGCGCGCGAATCCAGGTAGCGGCCGATCAGCAGGAAGAACAGCAAGGTGATGGCGGAATCGAAATAGGCCCATTCGCCGCCGCGGATGGTTTCCGCCAGCGACATGGCCGAGGCCAGCGCGACGCCCAGGGTGATGGGGACGTCCATATTGGTGCCGCCGGCGCGCACCGCGGCCAGGGCCGAGCGGGCGAACGGGCGGATGCAATACAGCACCGCCGGCAGCACGATCAGCGCCGAGATCCAGTGCATGAGGTCGCGGGTGTGCTGCCCCATATAGGTGAAGTGGCCCGCCCACACCGAGACCGACAGCAGCATGACGTTGCTGGCGGCAAAGCCCGCCACCGCCATGGCGCGCAGCAATTCCTTCTCGACCCGCTCGGTCTCGCGGCCCAGCTTGGCCGGGTCATAAGGGACCAGGCGATAGCCGACCTTGAGCACCGGCTCCAGCAGGTCGGAGGCGTCGATGCGCGTGGGGTCCCAGCGCACCACCAGCCGGCGCGTGGTCATGTTGACGCGCGCCCAGGCGACCCCGGGCTGCTTGGACAGCAGGGCCTCGATCAGCCAGATGCAGGCCGCGCAGTGGATGCCCTCCACCATCAGGTGCAGCGACGCCTCGCCCTTGTCGTCCACGGTGACCTGGGCGGAGTAGTCGTGTAGTGCCGCCGCCTCGTCCTCGGGACGGAGCGGACGGGCCGCCGGGTCGATGCACCGGCGGCTGTAATAGGTGTCCAGTCCCAGTCCTTGGACCAGGGCAAAGGCGCCTTCGCAGCCACGACAGCAGAAATCCCCTGCCAATTCGGCTGGAATCGCCTGGCCGCAATGACGGCAAAGGCGGGCGGCGGTCACTTGATGACGAAGCGCTGCGAGTGCTGGTGGCCGACGCCCACGCCGGTGGCGGCCACGTCCATGTCCCACACGCCCTTGGCCGGCAGGGTATAGGTGCCGCCATAGGTGCCGTTGCCCAACGGCTTGAGCACCTCCTGGTGGTCCAGGTCCTTGGCGGTCGGCCGGATCATCTCCGCCTTGACCTCCAGCCCCTCCAGCGGCTTGCCGTCGCGGTCGCGATAGCTGACGGCGATGTCCACCGTGGCGCCATCGACGCCGATGGCGCCGGGGGTCACCTTGGTGTCCACCGCCCAGCCCTGGGCCTCCTGCGCCTTGGCCAGCGCCAGGTTCTCGTTATAGGCCAGACCCTTCTGGTAGGCGCCCTGGGTTTCCAGCCCGGTGAAGGTGGAGGTGGCGAAATAGGCCAAGGCCCCGTTCACACCCACCACCACCACGAAGCAGCCGACAAAAATATACGGATACCACCAGCCCCGTTCACGGGTCGCAGTCATGTCCATCACCTGCCCGGCCCCGCGAACAAGGTCTGGGACCGCACCACGTGGCCGTCGGCCAGGTCGGTCAGCACCAGGGTCAGCGGGGTCTTGGAATTCTGAAGCGTGGCTTCCGGCACGGTGACGTAGACGCGGAACGTCGTCACGTCATCGCCCGGCACCTCCAATTCGGTCTGGGTACGCTTGCCGCCGGTATCGCCCACCACCTCGATGGTGGCGCCGGGAATGCCGTCGGTCGTCAGCGAGAACGTGCGATCCTTCCGGACCATGTTCAGGACCTTGTAGGTGTAGCCGTTGCGAATGCTGCCATCGGAGAGCTGAACGAACAAGGGGGAGCGTTCGTGCAGCACGTTGGCGTCAACGGTGTGCCGCGTGCTCAGCGCGAACAGCATCACCGCGCCGACGGCGCTCAAGATGGCGGTATAGAGGATGGTGCGGGTGCGCACCAGCTTCGTCCGCGCCTTCTCGCCCTTTTCGCGCGCCACCAGGTTGGCGTTGGAATCGTAGCTGATCAGGCCGCGCGGCAGGCCGACGCGATCCATCATGGTGTTGCAGGCGTCGATGCACAGGCCGCAGCCGATGCAGGCCATCTGCAGGCCCTCGCGGATGTCGATGCCGGTCGGGCACGAGGTCACGCACATCTTGCAGTCGATGCAATGGCCGCGCCCTTCGAAGCTCTGGCCCTTGCGGGCGGGGGCGCGCGGCTCGCCGCGCCACGCCTCGTACGAGATGATCAGCGAATGTTCGTCGAACATGGCCGACTGGAAGCGCGAATAGGGGCACATGTACAGGCACACCTGCTCACGCGCGAAGCCGGCCAGCAGATAGCAGCAGCCGCCGACGATGGCGATGGCCGACCAGGTGCCCATGCCCGCCTGCAGCGTGAAAATCTCGCGCAGGACCACGAAGGCGTCGTCGAAATACAGCGTGAAGCCGATGCCGCAGATCAGCGAGATCAGCAGCCACACGGCCTGGATGATGCCCTTCTTGACCAGCTTGCCGGCGGTCCACGGCGCGCGGTCGAGCTGGATGCGGGCGTTGCGGTCGCCCACCACCAGCCGTTCGACGAACACGAACAGGTCGGTATAGACGGTCTGCCAGCACAGGAAGCCGCACCACACGCGGCCGGCCAGCGCCGACATGAAGAACAGCGCGATGGCCGCGAACAGCAGCAGGCCGGTCAGGTAATAGACCTCCTGCGGCCAGATCTCGATGAAGAAGAAATAGCCGCGCCGGCCGGCGAGATCGGCCAGGATCGCCTGATCGGGGGCGCCGGGGCCGCGGTCCCAGCGGATGAACGGAGCCAGATGGTAGATCGCCAGCAGGATCGCCATCAGCCACCATTTGACGGTGCGGAAGGTGCCCTTGACCTTGCGGGGGTGAATGGTGACGGTTTCGGCGTACATCCCTTGGGATTTCTTCGCCTGCGGCGTGGCCTGGGTCATGTGGTTCCGCACTCCGGTTCTAAAACGGCCCGATCCTATCGGGGGGAGGGGGGGTAAGTCCCGGCATGTTGGTAGGGGTGTCATGCGTGGGACGCATATCTTCGCGCGCCAGCATACGCCATCGCCGGCAGGCGGGAAACTGACGCCGGTCAATGGGCGGCAGGCGGGAACATGGGGCGCGGTCGCCCCGCGAACGGGCGGCGGCGGCTCTCCCAATGGGGTAGGGGCCGCGCCGAAAAGACGATGGGGTGCGTGCCGGCCGGCACACACCCCACCTTGACCTTGGCCGCCTGGGCCCCCTGGGTCGTCCTAAACCCAACCCGGGCGGCACGGGGTTCGGCGCACCGTTCCCCAGTCAGCGGTACGGATGCCGGGACCGGCGGGGCGGTCCCGGCAAGAGACCTTACTTACCGCCGCCCAGCGAGTGGACGTACACGGTCAGCATCTTGATGGAGGTCTCATCCAGACGCTCGGACCAGGCCGGCATGGCGCCATGACGCGGATTGGCGATCTGGGCGACCAGAGCCGCCTTCACCGCGTCCTTGTTGCCCTTGAACAGCCAGATGTTGTTGTTCAGCGCCGGGGCGCCAACATCCTTCGAACCGACGCCGCCTTCCTGGTGGCAGGCGACGCACTGCTCGGCGAAGATCGCCTCGCCGGGCAGGCCGGCGGTGGCACCCTTCGACGACAGGGCGACGACGTAGTCGGCGACCTGGTCGATCTGTTCCTTGGTCAGCAGGCCGTCCACGCCGAACTTGGGCATCTCGCTCTGGTGCGAGTTGCTGTTGGTGTTGCGGACACCATAGGCGACGGTGTTCTGGATGTCGGCCAGCTCGCCGCCCCAGATCCACTCGTCGTCGGCCAGGTTCGGATAGGCATTGGCCACGCCCACGCCGCCGGTGCCGTGGCAGGGGGCGCAGTTCTCGTTGAACAGCACCTTGCCGCCGACCATGGCGAAGTTGCGCAGGTCCTTGTCCTTGACCACCTCGTCCACCGGCATGGCGGCGATCTTGGCCTCGAACTTGGCGCGGGCCTGCTTCTGAGCCTTCAGCTCGGCCAGCAGGTCGTTACGCGACGAGTAGTTCAGCACACCCTGGGTGTAGCCGCTGACGGTCGGCCAGGCCGGCATGGCGATCCAGTACGCAATCGACCAGATCACGGTGGCCCAGAACACGTACACCCACCACTTCGGCAGCGGAGTGTTCAACTCCTTGATGCCGTCCCACTCGTGGCCGGTCGTGTACTGACCGGACACCGAGTCCTTTTCCATGGAAGCCATATTAGCGCTCCTTGTCGTCGTCCCTGAACGGGATGTCCCCATAGGCGTCGAACCGGCTTTTGTTCTTCGGCCGGAACGCCCAGAAGACGATCCCCAGGAACAGAACCATCATCCAGAGGCCCCAAAGGGGGCGGAGAACGTCGTTGACGAACGTCTCGAGCAAATCTCCGCTCCCTTAACGGGCGATCTTCTCAGGCTTCACGGTGGTGAAATCCACCATGGTGCCCAGGACCTGCAGGTACGCCACCAGGGCGTCCATCTCGGTCACCTTCGGATCGTTGTCCGCGCTACCCATCTTGGCCTTCGGGTAACGGGCGGCCACGGCCGCATCGGACGACTCGGAAGTGGCCTGTTCGATCAGGTCCTTCTCGGCGTTTTCGATCTGCTCGTCGGTGTAAGGCACGCCAACGGCACGCAGGGCCTTCAGATCGGCCTTGATGCCACTGGTATCGAGCTCACGCTTCAGATGCGGATAGCCGGGCATGATGGATTCCGGAACCACGTCACGCGGGTTGATCATGTGACGCACGTGCCAGTCGTTGGTGTACTTGCCGCCGACGCGGGCCAGATCCGGACCAGTGCGCTTGGAACCCCACTGGAAGGGATGGTCATACTTGGACTCGGCCGCCAGGCTGTAATGGCCATAGCGTTCGACCTCGTCCTTGAACGGACGGATCATCTGGCTGTGGCAGTTGTAGCAGCCTTCGCGGACATAGATGTCGCGACCCTTCTGCTCCAGCGGAGAGTAGGGACGCACGCCGTCCACCTTCTCGATGGTGCTCTCGATGGTGAACAGCGGCACGACCTCGACCAGGCCGCCGGTGACGACCGTCAGCAGGATGCCGACCGCGAGGAAGAAGACGTTGGTTTCGAGCTTAGCGTGATGCTTGAACACGGACATGTCGGTTCCTCCCCTCAGCGGGCCGCAGCGGTCGAGGGCTGTGCAGCCTCTTCGGCCACGTCACCCTTGATGGTCTTGTAGAAGTTGTAGACCATCACCAGCGAACCGAGGACGAACAGCAGGCCGCCGAGAGCGCGGATCACGTAGTACGGATGCATCGCCTCAACGGTCTCGATGAACGAGTACTGCAGGAAGCCGAGGTTGTCGTAAGCACGCCACATCAGGCCCTGCATGATGCCCGAGATCCACATCGAGGTGATGTAGAGCACGATGCCGATGGTGGCGATCCAGAAGTGCAGGCCGACCAGCTTCAGCGAGTACAGCTCCTTGCGGCCCCACAGCTTGGGAACCAGGTAGTACAGAGCGCCGAAGGAGACGAAGGCCACCCAGCCCAGGGCACCGGAGTGCACGTGGCCGATGGTCCAGTCGGTGTAGTGCGACAGCGAGTTCACCGCCTTGACCGACATCATCGGGCCTTCGAAGGTGGACATGCCGTAGAACGCGACCGAGGAGACCAGGAAGCGCATGACCGGGTCGGTCCGCAGCTTGTCCCAGGCGCCCGACAGGGTCATCAGGCCGTTGATCATGCCGCCCCACGAGGGCATCCACAGCATCACCGAGAAGGTCATGCCCAGGGTCTGCGCCCAATCCGGCAGAGCGGTGTAGTGCAGGTGGTGCGGGCCGGCCCAGATGTACAGGAAGATCAGCGCCCAGAAGTGCACGATCGACAGACGGTACGAATAGACCGGACGCTCGGCGCGCTTGGGCACGAAGTAGTACATGATGCCCAGGAAGCCGGCGGTCAGGAAGAAGCCCACCGCGTTGTGGCCGTACCACCACTGGGTCATCGCGTTCTGGACGCCGCCGAACAGATTGTACGACTTCATCCACGAACCGCCGAACACGGCGGCGGGAACGGCGATGTTGTTGCCCAGGTGCAGCATGGCAACGGTCAGGATCATGGCGAAGAAGAACCAGTTGGCCACGTAGATGTGGGGTTCCTTACGCTTCATGATCGTGCCGGCGAAGATCACCAGGTAGCAGACCCAGATCACGGTCAGCCACAGGTCCAGCCACCATTCCGGCTCGGCGTATTCCTGGCCCTGGGAGAAGCCCAGGACGTAGGTCAGCGCGGCGACCACGATGAAGATCTGGAAATTCCAGAAGGTGAAGCCAGCCAGGCCGTTGCCGCCGAACAGGCCGGCGCGGCTGGTGCGCTGCACGCAGTACAGCGAGGTGGCGAAAAGGATGTTGCCGCCGAAGGCGAAGATCACGGCGGAAGTGTGGACCGGGCGCAGACGGCCGAAGGTGGTCCACTCCAGATCAAGGTTAAGGACGGGGAAGGCGAGCTGCCAGGCGATGAAGTCGCCAGCCAGGAAGCCAACCACACCCCAGAACGTCGCCGCAAGGACGAACTTCTTCACCACGTCTTCGCAATAGGGCGTGGCGTCGGTGTTGGTGCTCATGCCGAACTCCTGTTTCGACCGGGAAAGGGTCAGCCCGGAGCGCCCCGCCGGAAAACCATGACAAACAAACCCCCGTTGGCCGGTTCCGGCCGGGAGGACTTTGCTCCGAGTTGGCGCACTATGACGGGATGCGCATCCCCGGCCATTGATCCATATCAAAATCAGAAAAATTTACTTATATCCCACCGGTTTGAGGGGGCTTCTTCGCGTGGGAACACCCCTTTCGGGCGGGAGGCCCCATAATCAACGCGCCTGCCGGCGGCAACGCGGATGGCGCGCACCCTGGCCCCGCACCCGGCCTCGCACCCCGCCCCGGC
>JAFAAW010000109.1 GCA_023426365.1 Pseudomonadota bacterium | reverse complement strand
CGGTGCTGACCCGTCTGCACTCCGAATGCTTCACCGGCGATCTGCTGGGCAGCCTGCGCTGCGATTGCGGCGACCAGCTCAAGGGCGCCATCGCCGAGATCGCGCAATCGGGCAGCGGCGTGCTGCTCTACCTGGCCCAGGAAGGGCGCGGCATCGGCCTGGTCAACAAGCTGCGGGCCTATCAGTTGCAGGATGACGGCTTCGACACCCTGGACGCCAATCTGCAACTGGGCTTCGACGACGACGAGCGCATCTACCAGCCGGCGGCGCAGATGCTGCGCCTGCTGGGCATCGGGGCCGTGCGCCTGCTGACCAACAATCCGGTCAAGGTGGGCCAGTTGGCCGGCCATGGCATCAGGGTGGCGGAACGCGTGCCCCACGTCTTTCCGGCCAACGACCATAACCGGTCGTATCTGTCCACCAAGGCCACCCGGGGCGGTCATCTTTTCTAGGCGGGCGGCACTTTCTGCCGGTCTCGCCCGCCCCGACAAACGGAAAAACCAGGGAAAATCAGCACTCTAGAGTCTGGCACGGGCATTGCACCGATTCCCCCAGCCGCCGCCAGCAGGTGAATCATGAGCGTTTCCGCCGTCGCCCCGACCCCGTTCTACCACGACCCCGAGCGCCTTCAGATCGGGCTGCCCCAGACCTCGCCCGACGCCAAGGCGGCCGAAAGCCCCAAGGACGGCGACAGGCGGCTGTCCATGTTCGCGGCCGGCGACGACGAACCCAGTTTCTGGGACCTGCTGGACGTCATCAACCCGTTGCAGCACATTCCGGTGGTCAGCAACATCTACCGCGAAATGACCGGCGACCAGATCGGGGTCGGCGCCCGTCTGGCCGGCGGCACCCTGTTCGGCGGCGTCATCGGGCTGGTGGCCTCGGCGGTGGATTGCATCATCGAGGAAGGCACCGGCCAGGACACCGGCGGCCACATGCTGGCGCTGTTCCGCGACGAAGGCGGCAGCGCGCCCACCACCGCCCCGGCCACCCAGTTCGCCCAGACCGGCGAGCCGCCGGCGCCGCAACCCGCCCCCCGTTCCCCGGTCGCCAGCGAGGCCGTCTCCTCCTCTCCGGCCTCGCCACCCGCCCAGGCGGCGGCACCTCAAACGGCGACAGCGGCGGTTGCGGCGCCGGTCATCACCCTGCCCGAGGCCGCGGGCAAGCCGGCCAGCCAGCCCATGGTGTTCACCCTGGACGGCATGCAGGGCGTCGATGCCGGCCCGGCCCTTGCGGCACCAACCATCGCATCACCGGCCATCGCGGCACCAGCCGCCGCTGCGGCCACCACCGCCGCCATGCCGGTTGCGCAAGCCGTTCCCGCCGGCGGCAGGCAGCCCATGGCGCTGACGCCGGCGGCCGGCCGCACCATGCCGATCCCGCCGCGCAACGCTGGCCTCGGCGTCGGCGTGAACGCGCCGCCCGCCCCGCCGCTGACGGTTCCGGTATCCAGCAGCGGCTCGCGCTCGAACATGCCGATCACCGGCCGGTCGCCGGTGGCGGCCGCCATGCCGATCGGCAATCGCGCCGCGGTCACCCAGGACAGGCTGGAGGGGCATCCCATGGCGCCGCCGACCGGCGCCAGCGGCCAGACGGCCGCCGGCCCCGACTGGTTCACCGCCGCCTGGGGCCAGGCGCTGGACAAGTATCAGCGCGCCAACCAGCGCAACGACAAGACCGGCGCCGGCGCCACCTCGACCCTGCAATAGGCGGTGACGCGATAGGCGAGACGGGGCGCGCTGGCCCCTATTCCTCGGCCGGCGGCGCGGCGCCGTAATCGCGGGCGCCGAAGATGGCCGACCCCACCCGCACATGGGTGGCGCCTTGGGCGATGGCGATATCGTAATCGCCGCTCATCCCCATGCTGATCACGGCGAGGTCGTTGCGGGCGGCGGCCTCGGCCAGCATCTGGAAATGGGGAGCGGGATCTTCGTCGGCCGGCGGAATGCACATCAAGCCGATCACCGGCAGCTGGTATTCCGTGCGGCACAGCCGCAGCATGGCGTCCACGGATTCCGGATGCAGGCCGGCCTTCTGCGGCTCCAGCCCGGTATTGACCTGCAGCAGGCAGGGCACCTGGCGGCCGCTGCGCTCCATCTCGTCGGCCAGCGCGCGGGCCAGCTTGGGGCGATCCACCGTCTCGATGACGTCGAACAGCGCCACCGCGTCGCGCACCTTGTTGGTTTGCAGCGGGCCGATCAGATGCAGTTCGATGTCGGGAAACTCGGCCTTGAGGTGTGGCCATTTGGCCTTGGCCTCCTGCACCCGGTTTTCGCCGAAAACCCGCTGGCCAGCGCCCAGCGCCGGGCGCATGGCGGCCGCGTCATGGGTTTTCGAAACCGCCACCAAGGTGATTGCGGCGGGGTCGCGCCCAGTGGTGCGGGCACAATCGGCGATGCGTTGCTTGACAGCGGCCAGAGCCTGGGGAATGTCGGACAAGGCGGAACCCTGAATGATGAAGATTGCGCCATGACCCTAGCAAACCTGACCGGCGGGACAAAGCGCGGGCCGCTGCCGCCGGTGATCCTGGTGACCGACGAGGCGCGCCTGCCCGACCCGGCGGCGGCCATGATGGCGCTGCCGCCCGGCTCGGCGGTGCTGCTGCGTCATTACGGCGCACCCGACCGGGCGGGATTGGCCCGGCGCCTGGCGACACTGGCGCGGCGGCGGCGACTGGCGCTGATCGTGGCGGGCGCCGACTGGCGGCTGGCGGCATCGGTAGGAGCGGCCGGGGTGCATCTGCCCGAGGGGCTGGCCCGCACCCTGGCCGACCCGGGACTGCGCCTGTGGCTGCGCGGCGGCCACCTGCTGAGCGTCGCCTGCCACCGCCCGGCGGCGCTGGCGCGCGCGGCGGCGCTGGGGGCGGATATGGCCTTGCTGTCCCCGGTGTTCCCCACGGCCAGCCATCCGGGGGCCGCCACCATCGGCCCGCTTCGCTTTGCCCTGTGGGCGGGCCGCGCCGCCCTGCCGGTGCTGGCCCTTGGCGGCGTCACCCCCCGCACCGCACGCGCGCTGCGGGGCCATGCGGGCTGGGCGGCCATCGCCGGCCTGACCCGCGCAGGCCGATAGAAACGTGGGCCGGTAGAAACGTGGGCTGTTAGAAACGCAGGCAGCGAAAACGCTCATCGCCGATTTGCGGGGGCACCAAAGAAAACGGGCGGCCGAAGCCGCCCTTTCCCCAAAAACACGCAAGCCTTGGATTAGAAGGCGAGCGACAGACCGGTCATGACAGCCCAGCCCTCGTTGCTGTCAGCCTTGGCAGCGCTGGCAGCGTCGTACTCGGCGTGACCGAGGGTGGCGAGCACGTCCACGCCCGGGCCCAGGGCGTACTTGCCCGAAACCTGGAACACGGTGAACTCGGCGTCCTGACCGCGGACCTGCTGCGATTCCGACTTCGACTCGAAGTAGACGAAGCTGATGGCATACGGGCCGGAAGCGTATTGCAGGCCGAGATCCCACACGTTGGCATTGGTGCCGCCCACGGCATTGGCAGCGGCAATGGCCTGGTTGCCGTTGGAGACGCGGTACGAACCGCCCAGGGTGAAGCCGGCATAGCCGACCTGGGCACCGACCGAGCCTTCGTTCACGCCGGTCTTGCCGGCAACGCCGGCTTCGACGTCATAGGTCGCCCAGCCGCCCGAGACCTTGAGGTCCACGGCGCCGAAGGTGTTGGCGTACAGGGCGCCGACACCGAAGATCTCACCCGCGACAACGTTGTTGTTGTTGTTCAGCTTGGTGGTGGTGCGATCGTCCTGGGTGGAGTTCGGCTTGTAGGTGGCGCCGACGGTCAGGCCGTAGAAGGTCGGAGCGACATAGGTGATGCCTTCGGCATCGCCGTCGGTGTCGATCGAGGTCACGACCTTGCCGTTGAAGTTGGTGGGCTTGACGATGGCCCAGCCACCAGTCAGCACGCCGTCGGAATCGGTGTTGCCGGCGGCATCGGGAGCCATGACGTGCAGCAGGGCGGCGCCATTGGCCTCGGAACCGACGATGAACTTACCGAAGCCACCCTCGATGAACACGTTCGACTTGTCGATGGTGTCGTTGCGCTGGTCCTGGTCGCCGCCGGCTTCCAACTCGATGTTGACGCCGACCTTCACGCCGTTGTCCAGGGTGGTCGACCCGGTGAAGAACACCTCGTTGTCGCCCTTGATATCGACGTTGTTGTAGTC
>JAFAAW010000107.1 GCA_023426365.1 Pseudomonadota bacterium | reverse complement strand
TTGGGGGGGGCGCGGCGGGGGGGGGGCCACGAAACCGGTGTCGGCTATGTGCCCGGCGTGGAAAGCCCGGTCTATGGCACTGCCCGCAGCGCCGAATATGTGGCCGCCGGCAGCGGCGGGTCGGGGGCGTCGGGCACCGCCGCCCAGGCCCGCGATGCGGTGCGCGACGCGGCCGAGCGCACGCGCGGCCGCGTCGATCAGTGGAGCCGGCAGGCCCGGGTGTCGGCGCGGCAGGCGGCGGGGCGGACCCGCGACGCCTTCCAGGACCGGCCGCTGGTGATGGGGGCGATGGCCATGGCCGTGGGGGCGGCGGTGGGCGCCATGCTGCCGCGCAGCCGCACGGAGGAGGAAACCCTGGGCGACATGGGCGGCGAATTGGCCCGTCAGGCCCGGGAAACCGGCAGCCAACTGGCGGAAAAGGCGACCCGCGTCGCCGAGCGGGCCATGGAAGGCGTACGCGAGGAGGGCGGCAAGGAGGCCGAACGCGCCTTCCGCACCGAACCCGGTTCACCCTCGGGCATGACGCACTGACGCCATGGCCCGTCCCGTGACCCATGAGGCGGCCCACGGCCGCCACGCCGATCGGCCGGGGGAAATCCCCAAGGCCGGGTGGTTCGACATCGCCCGGCGGATGTGGGCGGATCTCAGCCGATACGAGATTTCGGTCATCTCCGCCGGGATCGCCTTCAACGAATTCTTCGCCCTGTTTCCCGCCCTGGCCGCCGGCATCTCGCTTTACGGCCTGATCGCCGATCCGGCCCAGGTGGAAAAGCTGTTGCAGGTGCTGGGCGGCTTCCTGCCCGCCGACGTGGCGTCGCTGGTCGCCGACCAGTTGCACGGGCTGACCCGCGCCTCCGAGGGCACGCTGGGGGTGTCGCTGCTGATTTCGGTGGCGGTGGCGCTGTGGGGGGCGACGCGCGGGGTCAAGGGGCTGATCAGCGGCCTCAACATCGTCTATGGCGAAGAGGAGAAGCGCGGTTTCCTCGCCTACAACCTGACCGCCCTGGGATTGACGC
This sequence comes from Pseudomonadota bacterium, assembly GCA_023426365.1. Lineage (GTDB taxonomy): Bacteria > Pseudomonadota > Alphaproteobacteria > Rhodospirillales > Magnetospirillaceae > Magnetospirillum. The sequence continues at coordinate 7,160 of JAFAAW010000107.1, read as the reverse complement.
TGGCGGCCATCGTCTTCGGGCTGGTGGCGTTGACCATGGTGGCGGCGGTGCCCCCGTTGCTGGAATTCCTGCCGGTGGGCGAGGGCGTGCGCTCGCTGCTGTCGGCCCTGCGCTGGCCCGTGCTGGCGGTGTTCGTGCTGGTGGGGCTGGCGGTGATCTATCGGGTGGCGCCGTCGCGCGACCGTCCGCGTTGGCGCTGGGTCAGCTGGGGCGCGGTGGCGGCGGCGGCGCTGTGGCTGGTGGGGTCGGGGCTGTTCTCGCTCTATGCTGCACGCTTCGGCGATTTCAACAAGACCTACGGGTCCATGGCGGCGGTGGCGGTCACCCTGCTGTGGTTCCAGCTGACGAGCTTCGTCGTGCTGCTGGGGGCGCTGCTGGACGCCGAGATGGAGCACCAGACCGCGCGCGACACCACCGCCGGGCCGGAACGCCCCATGGGCGAGCGCGGTGCGCGCATGGCCGACACGCTGGGTTCGGGCGGCGACCGCCCCGGCGAAGACCTGCACCGGGGCGACCGGCCCTGAGACGATGACCGCCACTGGCCGGGCATTCTCCCTGACGGATATGGCCGTCTGCGCCTGCGTATGGCGAGCGTCGCGGCGCCATAATGGGGCATGGACCGCACCGGACGGGGAGGTTGCCATGCGCATGAAGGTTGTGGCGCCGCTGGCGCTGATGGTGATGTTGCCGGCCCTGGCCCTGGCTGCGGGGCGGCCGGCGACCGAGACCTGCGTCAACGCCGGCTATCGGCCGGGCACGCCCGGCTTCGACGCCTGCGTCGGCCGCGTCGGCGGCGACGATCCGCTGTCGGCGCTGGAGGGCGGCACGCTCGAGCGCGGCGATGGCTCGAAGGGCGAGGCGAAACCGGCCGAGGCCGACCCGCTGGCCGCCGTGGTGCCGGCGCGGCCGCCGCTGCCGGGGGTGACGGTGCCCGCCACCCCCACGCGCGAGGAATTGCCGCCCTCGTACAACGCGCCCACGGTGACCGGCCTGCCGGGCGGGCTGCCGCCGTCGAGGCCGCCCGCCGGCCCGTCCCCCAACCCGGCCCCGGCGGGCGGCGGCTCGTGGTGGCCGACGCCGCCGACCGCGCCCACTTTCCCAGCACCGGTGGCGCCCACCGTGCCCGCGTGGAATTTCGGCAACCAGTAAGCCTTGGCGGACTTCGGACATTGGTCTAGGTTCTAATCAGGTAGCCAGGGAACCTGTTATGTCCGAAGTCTCCGCCCCCCCGCTGGACAAGAGCGTCCTGCTGCAATTGCAGTTCACCCCGCTGTTTTCGGGGTTGCTGGAGGCCGATATCCGCGAACTGATCGCCGGCGCCCGCCTGGTGACGGTCCCGCACGAGCATCAGCTTTACGAACAGGGCACGCCCGTCGAGACCTTCTATGTGGTCATCGACGGCCATGTGGAATTGTCGGTCGATGTGGACGGCCGCCGGTCGGTGGTCGAGGTGGCGCGCAAGGGCGTGGTGCTGGGCGACGCCGCCATGTTCGGCGACGGCCGCTTCCTGATGAGCGCGCGGGTGCTGACCGCCGCCACCGTGCTGGCGGTGCCGGCCGCGTCGTTCCTGGCCAAGCTGGAAACCCGGTTCGACATCATCACCCACATGCTGTCCACCATGTCGTTCCGGCTGCGCATGCTGGTGCGCCAGATTGCCGAACTCAAGCTCAAGACCACCGCCCAGCGGCTGGGCAGCTTCCTGCTGTCGCAAGTGGACGCCGACGAGGGCAGGGCGTCGCTGCGCTTTCCCTATGACAAGCGGCTGGTGGCCGACGAATTGGGCATGAAGCCCGAAAGCCTGTCGCGGGCGCTGGCCAAGCTGGCCAAGCTGGGCGTCGATTCGCGCCCCGACAACAGCGTGATCATCGCCGACGTGGAGCGGCTGCGCGAATTCTGCGTCGAAGACGATATGGGGTAAGGGCCATGGCCGGACTGTCCGCCACCGATCTTGAACTGTGCGCCCAGGCCCCGCTGTTCGCGGCGCTGAACGCCCGTGAACTGGGCCTGTTGCTGGAACAGGCCCAGGCCGTCGCCTATCCCGAAACCGGCCTGCTGTTCAGCCAGGGCGATGCCTCGGACCGCTTCTTCGTGGTGCTGGAGGGGCGCGTCAACCTGTTCGCGCTGACCGAGACCGGCGACCAATCCATCATCGAGGTGTTCGACCCCATCGCCACCTTCGCCGAGGCGGCCATGTTCTCGTCGGGCAAGTTCCCGCTCAATTGCGAGGTGGTGGCGGGATCGCGGCTGGTCCATGTGCCCGCCGCGCCCTTCCTGCGCCGGCTGAGCGAGAATCGGCGGCTGGCCTTTCATCTGATGTCGGGCCTGTCGCGCTGGCAATTGCGGCTGATCCACGAGATCACCGAGCTGAAAAGCAAGTCGCCCGGCCAGCGCCTCGCCTCGTTCCTGCTGGCCCTGGCCAAGGACCAGGCCGGCAGCGCCCAGGTGCGCCTGCCCATCACCAAGGCGGTGCTGGCCAGCCGCATCGGCATCGCGCCCGAATCGCTGTCGCGCGCGCTCGGCCGCCTCAAGGCGGTGGGCGTGGAAAGCCATGGCCGCGAGGTTGTGCTGACCGATCTGGACGCGCTGCGCCGGCTTGTGCGCGAAGGCGGCGAATAACTCCTCTGCCGCTTGTGCGGCGCTTCCCGCTTCCCTTGTCGAACGTCAAGGGATTCCGCCGGCTCCCGTGTAGGGTTGGCGGCAAAGCAGGGAGTTTGCCATGGACGACCGGACCACGGGAACGCATCCGGGCGGGCCGCCGGAATGGCTGGCGTTGGCCTTGGAAGCAACGCCGCTGGACGTGCGGCCGATCCTGGCCGCCGGCGACGATCCGCTGGCCGCCATCATGGAGGCCGCCGACGGCATCGACTTCGGCGGCGCCATGGTCATCGACGCGCCGTTCAACCCATCTCCGCTGCGCCGCATCCTGGCGGCGCGCGGTTTCTCCTCGTACGGGCGCAAGCTGGGCGACGGCCACTGGCGGGTGTTCTTTCACCTGAACGGCGGCCACGACTGGGAACGCGACGCCGAGGTGGACGTGGGTCCCGAAGGCGCCATGACCTGGCGCGAGGATGACGGCCTGCACATCGACGTGCGCCGCCTGCGCCCGCCCCAGCCCATGCTGGCGGTGCTGCGCCTGCTGGACACCACGGGCGAGGGCGAGATCGTGGTGGTGCATCACGAGCGCGTGCCCCAATACCTGCTGCCCGAGCTGGCCGAGCGGGGCTGGCGCGTCGCCCGCATGGCCGAGGAATACGCCAACGTCCGCCTGTGGCTGGAACGCGGGGGCTGAGCCCATGGGTCCCGCCGCGTTCATGATGGGGGCGAAGGATCGCCTGCTGCCGCCATCGGTTCCTTTCCGTTTCTTCGCTTCGGCCGTGGTGCTGCACGTGGCCGGCTGGGCGGCGCTGCTGGCCGGCGCCGATACCTTGCCGGGCTTCCAGGGCGGGCTGGGGCCGGCCCTGGCCGGGCTGCACCTGATCACTTTGGGCGTGCTGGGCATGACCGCCATGGGCGCCGCCTTCCAGATGCTGCCGGTGGCGACCCGGCGCCAGTTGGGACCCGTCTGGGCCTGTCGCCTGACCTGGTGGCTGTACGCCCCCGGCGTGGTGGTGCTGTGCGCCGGAATGGCGGCGCAGGCGGCGCTGCCCATGCATGTGGGCGGCGTGCTGGTGGTGGCGGGGCTGGCCCTGTTCGGCGTGCTGGTGGCGCGCAACCTGCGCCAGGTCTCGGACCTGCCGGCGGTGACCGGCCATGCCTGGGTCGCGCTGGCCTCGCTGGCGGGGCTGGCGCTGTTGGGCATGATCCTGGTGGTGGACGTCGATGGCGGCTTTCTGCCGCAGCGCGGCCCCGTCGCCGCCGCCCATGCCATCCTGGCCGGCTATGGCTTCATGGGCAGTCTGGCCATGGGCTTTTCCTATGTGCTGGTGCCCATGTTCGTGCTGTCCCAGGGCGTGCCCGACGCCGTCGGGCGCCGGACCGCCCGCCTGTCGGCGCTGGCGCTGGCGCTGGCCGCCGGCGGCGCCGCCTGGGGCCAGGGATTGGTGGCGGCCGTGGGCGGCTTGCTGGGCTTGATCGCCATCGGCCTGCATCTGCGCGCCTTGCTGGCCGCCATGCAAAGCCGCATGCGCAAGCGGCTCGAGCCGTTCTTCCGCCTAGTGCGGCTGGCCTGGGTGCTGTTGCCCGCCAGCGTGGTGCTGGGCATGGAGGTGGCCCTGGGCGGCGCGCCCGAACTGACGGCGCCGCTGTGGGGCTGGCTGATGGTGGTGGGCTGGCTGCTCAGCTTCGTCACCGGCATCCTGCAGCGCATCATGCCGTTCCTGGTGTCCATGCACTCCAGCGGCCGGGGCGGCATGCCGGTGCTGATGTCGCGCCTGGTGGCCGAACGCCCGCTTGCCATTCACGCCCTGATGCACCTGCTGGCCCTGGCCGTCGGTGCCGCCGGCCTTGCCGCGGGTTCCGCCCTGCTGCTCGGCCTTGCCGCCGCCGCCGGATTGGCCGGCGCGATCGCTTTTGCGGTTTTCGCCGCGCTCGTGTTCACCCGCGCCCGTGCCCACGACCGCGCTGTCTCCAGCCCCCCTTTGTGAGGAAGTCCCCCATGCTGCTGCATACCCAGATCGGCGCCCTGCTGCACGAGGATCACATGGCCACCATCGAAAGCCTGCAAGGGCTGGAGGAGTTCCTGGGGCGCCACCGGGCGGCGCCCCGGCTCGACCAGGGGGGCGCGCAGTTCCTGACCGCGCTGGCCAAGACCCTGCGCGAGGAGGTGGAAAGCCATTTCGGGTTCGAGGAAAACCATCTGTTCCCCGAATTCACCCGGCGCGGCGAAACCGGCATCGTCATGATGCTGACCATGGAACACCGCGCCATTCTGCCGCTGGCGGTGCGGGTCGCCGAACTGGCGGCGGCGGCGGCCCAGGCGGGCGTGTTCGGCGAACAGGAGTGGCGCGACTTCAGGGACAGCGGCGCCGAGCTGGTGGAACGCGAAATCTTCCACGTGCAAAAGGAGGAGATGGGCCTGCTGGCCGCCATCTCCGCCCTGGTGGACGGCGAGACCGACGCGCGTCTGGCCGAAATCTATCGCCAGACGGTGGGCTGAGGCGGCGAGGCTGCGGCCCCGCCGGGGCCGTCCTATTCCTCGATGACGTCGGTGGCCGGCAGAACGGTGACGCCGACGCCGTCATCTTCCTCGATCAGCGCGATGTCGCCCTGGATGCGCTCTTCCGCCTTGGACAGATGGTTGAAGTAGTGCCACAGGAACGACACCGCGATGGTCTGGTCGATCTGGTCGTCCTCGTCCATCTCGTCCTCGTCGAGCGCGGCGACGTCGCGCAGGATTTCCAGCGAGTCGTCGAACATCTCGTCGATGTCGGGATTGTCCTCGAGCAGGTTCTTGATGATGTAGTCGTGCTCGGTCTCATCCAGCTCGTATTTCCACTGGGCGGTGCCGGACTTGTAATAGACGGTGATCATCGGGATACCTCGGACAGGACACGGGAGGGCTCCGGCCGTCGGTGGCTGCGGATGCGCCCGTTAAGGAATATCGGGACGGCAAGCCCCGTCCGCGACCCGCGGACCATGGGCGATTATCGGAAAAAAGGCAAGAAGGCGTTTGCCGCCTTGGCGGCGCGCGAAGGCTCGGCTATCAAGCTGGCTCAGGAGGATCGAACGCATGGCCGACAAGAACACTTTTGTGCTGACCATCACCTGCCCCGACACCGTGGGCATCGTTGCCGCCGTGTCCGGGTTCCTGACCCAGCATGATTGCTTCATCACCGAAGCGGCGCAGTACGGCGATCCGCTCAGCCGCCGGTTCTTCTGCCGCATGGTGTTTTCGGCCGGCGCGCTGACGCCGCCGCGGGGCGAGTTCGAAAAGTTGTTCGCCATCGTCGCCGAACGCTTCCAGATGATCTGGACCCTGGCCGATCTGGCGAAGAAGCCGCGCGTGGTCATCATGGTGTCCAAGTTCGGCCACTGCCTGGTGGACCTGCTGCACCGCTATCATACCGGCCAGTTGAACATCGAAATCCCGGCGGTGATCTCGAACCATCCGGACATGCGCTCCATCGTCGAATGGCACGGCATTCCCTATCACTTCCTTGCCGTGGACAAGCACGACAAGGCCGGCCAGGAAGCGCGCGTGATGGAGATCATCGAGCGCGTCGGCACCGATCTGGTGGTGCTGGCGCGCTACATGCAGATCCTGTCGCAGGACATGTGCGCGCGCCTGCAGGGGCGCGCCATCAACATCCACCACTCGTTCCTGCCCAGCTTCAAGGGCGCCAAGCCCTACCACCAGGCCCATTCGCGCGGGGTCAAGATCATCGGCGCCACCGCCCATTACGTGACCCCCGACCTGGACGAGGGTCCGATTATCGAGCAGTCGGTCGAGCGCGTGGACCACACCCACACCCCGGACGATCTGGTGGCCATCGGCCGCGACATCGAAAATCTGGTGCTGGGCCGCGCCGTGCGCTGGCATGTGGAGCACCGCGTGCTGCTCAACGGCTCGAAAACCGTGGTTTTCAAATAGAGCGCTCTGCTAGACTTCCGGCATGGTTCGCATCGACATTCGCATGGGTGTGGCGCTGCTGGCACTGGTCGCGTTGACCTCGCCCGCCGCCGCCGAGGAACAGGGCACCGACTGGCTGGGGGCGGTGGGCGACTTCGTGCGTGCCGGCCTTGGGCCTGCGCGCACCATCGAGGACATCCGCCGCGAGGAGGAGCGCCAGCGCGAAGCCGCCGCCCGCGCCGCCGAGGGCAAGGGCGAGGCTCCGGCGGCCAAGGTTGCCGCCCCCCCCGCGCCGGCGCCTGAGCTTCCGCCCGCGTCGGCCGCGGTCGAGGCGTCGCCGCCTGCCGCGCCTGTGCCTGTGCCTGTGCCTGTGCCTGTGCCGGCGCCTGTGCCTGTGGCAGCCCCGGCGCCTGCTCCGGCCGCCGTTCCGGCCCCGGTGCGTGCCGCCGCCGCGCCCCGTCCGGCGCCAGCCCCCATGCCGATCCCCGAGGCCCGGCCGCTGGCCAAGCCAGCGGCTTCGGCGCCGGTGCCGCCACCGGAAAGCCGTCCGCAGGTGAAGCCGGCGGCAACCGCCGCCGTGACCGTTCCCGCCGCGCCGGCCGCTCCGCTGGTGCCCGCCGCGGTCGCCCCGGCCCAGCCGACGCCCGAGGCG
>JAFAAW010000091.1 GCA_023426365.1 Pseudomonadota bacterium | reverse complement strand
ATCGAGGCGGCGCGCGCGGGCGAAGCCGGCAAGGGCTTTGCGGTGGTGGCGGGCGAGGTGAAAAGCCTTGCCAACCAGACCGCCAAGGCGACCGACGAGATCGGCAGCCAGATCGCGGCGGTGCAGGGTGCGACCCAACAGGCGGTGGACGCCATCCGCGCCATCGTCGGCACCATCACCCGCATCAACGAAATTTCGGGGGCCATCGCGGCGGCGGTGGAACAGCAGGGGGCCGCCACCCAGGAAATCGCCCGCAACGTCCAGCAGGCGGCCAGCGGCACCGCCCAGGTCACGTCCTATCTGGGCCAGTTGACCATGGCGACGTCGGAAGCGGGAAGCTCGGCCGGCGGCATGCTCAGCGCCACCCAGGCGCTGGTGGCGGAAGCCCGCACGCTGCGCAGCGAGGTGGACGGCTTCCTGGCCGGCATTCGCGCCTGAGCGAGCGGGCGCCGCCGCCGGGGCCGCCGCTCAGCGCAGCTTTTTCAGCATCTGGGTCAGTTTTTCCACGCCACGGAAGGCCATGCCCAGTTCCACATGGGCATCGCGCATGGCGCCGGCGTCGGGGCACGGATGGCCGCCGATGCGGTTGGCCTGCAGCATGCGCACCGCCGCCGCCAGGCTTTGGCCCTTGACGAAATCGGACACGCGCTGCACGGCGGCGTAATGCACCGACACGTGGGCCGCCAGCTTTTCCGGCAGCAGGTGCAGGCTGCCCTGGGTGGACCGGAAGCCGGCGTCGATGCCGGCCAGCGAGGTGACGGAGGACACGAAGGACACGCCGGCCTCCACATTGGGCGGCAGCGGCACGGCCTCGAACGCTTGGGCCCGGGTTTCCAGCTCGGTCGCCAGCGTGGCGGCCACCGCGCGACGGCGCGCCCGGGTTTCCGCCCGCCGCATGAGAAGCGCGGTCAGGATGCCGAACAGCGCGGCCAGGAAGGCGCCGGCCAGCACCAGCACGCCCAGCGCCCACGACGGCAAGCCGGCCGGCGGCGCCGTTACGTCGGCCATGGCGGCGGGCTGGCCCATGGGCATGCGGGCCGGTTCGGCCTCGGCCTGGGGCGGCGGGACGGGCAGGGGGGATGCTTGCGGGACGCTCAGCGGCGCCGAAGGCAAGGGTTCGGCCAGCCGCGGCGCCGGGGGTTCCGCCTGAACGGGGGGGGGCTGAACGGGGGCCGCCTGCACCGGGGCCGCATCGGGCGGCGCCTCGGCCTCAAGCGGGCGCAGCGGCTGGAAACCCGGCGTCGGCTCCTCCAGCAGCGGCTTGTCGGCGGCGGGAATGTTGGGCGGGGCTTCGCGCGGGGCCGCCGGCGGCAGCAGGTTGATCGGCGCCTGATTGCCCTGGGCGGCGGCAATGGCGGGCAGGGTCACGAACAGGACGGCGGCCAACGTAGAGCGAAGCATGCGGGCGAACCTCGGTTCACTGTCTTGCGCGGACCATAGACCGTTTCCGGCGCAACGGAAAGGGGCAGACGACAAGGCCCGCGCGCCCGGACCCTCAGCCCCGGCGCAGCACTTCCTCGGCGGCGACGGCTTCGCCGGTGGCGGCGATGATGCGGAACGGCGGGAATACCACCTCGACCGTGGTGCCCTCGTCGGGCGCCGAGCGCAGGGCGATGGTGCCGCCATGGGCCACCACCAGGGCCTTGGTCAGCGGCAGGCCCAGGCCGGTGCCCTCGTACTTGCGCGACAACCGGGTATCGGCCTGGACGAAGGGCAGCATGACGCGCTCCAACTCGTCGGCGTCCATGCCGATGCCGGTGTCGGTCACCGTCAGGTGCAGGCCGTCGGCATCGTGGCTGGCGGTCACCGTGACCGCCCCGCCTTCTTCCGTGAACTTGACGGCGTTGGACACCAGGTTCAGCACGATCTGGCGCAGGCGCCGTTCATCGGCATACAGGTGGGGCAGGGCTTCGGGGACGCGTTCCACCAGCTCGACGCCGTTGGCACCGGCGCGGCGCGCCATCATGCGCATGCTGGAGCGGATCACCGCGGCCACGTCCACCTCGCTGTCCACCAGATCGGTCATGCCGGCCTCGGCCTTGGACATGTCGAGGATGTCGTTGATCAGCTCCAGCAGGTGCATGCCGCTTTCGTGGATGTCGTCCACATAGGAGCGATAGGACGCCGGCTCCAGCGGGCCGAAAATCTCGTGCTTCATCAGTTCCGAAAAGCCGATGATGGCATTGAGCGGCGTGCGCAGCTCGTGGCTGATATTGGCCAGGAAGGTGGCCTTGGCGCGATTGCCGCGTTCGGCCGCCTCCTTGGCCTCGCGCAGGGTGTCCTCGACCTTCTTGCGGTCGGTGATGTCGGCGAAGGTCAGGATCAGCCCGCCGCCCGGCATCACGGTGGAGCGCACCTCCAGCACCATGCCGTTGGGGCGCTGGTGTTCGAACACCTGGTTGGGGATGCGGCGCAGGCGGGTCAGGCGGCGGGCCACCTTGACCATGGCGTCGCCCTGGCCGAATTCGCCGTGCAGCGCCAGATGCAGCAGCAGCGTCTCCAGCGTGCCCAGCCCGGCCGAGGTGTCGGGCAGGTCCACCAGGATGCGCGCCTGCTGGTTCACCGCCAGCAGCCGCTCGGCGCCGTCGAAAACCACCACGCCCTGGCCCATGTTGTCGATGATGGCCTGGCGCTGGGCCGATTGGGCGGCCAGCTCCTGTTCGTGCCGCTTGAGCGGGGTGATGTCGGCGGCGGTGCCGCGATAGCCGCAGAACAGACCGTCGGCGTCGAAGGCCGGGCGGCCGGCCATTTCCACGAACCTGACCGCCCCCGACGGCGAATGGTGCGAGAACACGAAGCCGCGGAACGGCCGGTGTGCCCGCATGACCTCCATCTGCTGTTCCCAATCGTCCTTGGCGTCGTCGGCCTGGGCCAAATCCATGAACGGCCGGCCGATGAAGAAGCTGGGGCCGACCCCGAGAACCTGGCGGACACGGCCCGAGACGAAGGTGAACTGGAATTCCGAATCCATTTCCCAGAACCAGTCCGAGGCGGATTCGGCCAGGTCGCGGAAGCGCTGTTCGCTTTCCACCAGCGCGTCCTCGACCCGCTTGCGGTCGGTGATGTCGCGCACCACGCCGATGAAGGTGATCATGTCGCCCTGGCGCATCTCGGTCACCGCAAGGTCCAGCGGGAATTCCTCGCCGTTCTTGCGCCGTCCCCGGACCTGTCGCCCGATGCCGACGATGCGCGCCTCGCCGGTTTCGGCATAGCGGCGCAGATAGCTGTCATGGGCCGAACGGTGCGGCTCGGGCATCAGCATGTTGATATTGCGCCCGACCACCTCGTTGGCCTCGTAGCCGAAGATGCGTTCGGCCGAGGGGTTGTAGGACAGCACCGTGCCGGTGTCGTCGATGGTGATGATGCCGTCCACCACCGTGTCCATGATGCCGCGCAGCCAGTTCAGGCTTTCGGTCAGCGACGCTTCCGCCTGACGGCGGTTGGTGACGTCGCGTAAGATCCGCAGGTGGCCGCCGTCGGCGGTGCGATAGACGCTGACCGCCACCCAGCGGCCATTCCAGAGCTGGAACTCGCGGCCCGAGGTTTCGCTGGCCGCATGGTGGTCGGCCAGCATGTCGAACACCCAGTCCTGTTCGCGCCCGGCGGCGTCGGGGACCGCGCCGCGCTCGGCCTCGGCCTTCAGGATGTCCTCGAAGCTGCGGCCGGGCCGGATGGTGTCGGCGGCGGGGGCCAGGAACTCGCGGTACAGATTGTTGCAGGTGATCAGGCGGTCGTTGACGTCGAACAGCGCCACCGCATCGTGCACGCTGCCGAGCGCGTCCACCAGCCGGCTTTGCAGAAGGTTGGCGCGCTGCCCCTCGCTCTCCACCAGCGCCTGCTGGCGGCGGACCACGACCACCAGCAGCGCCACCGCCATCACCATGGACAGGAATTGCGAGGCGACGAAGCTCCACGTCGCCAAAGTCGGGTGGGAATGCAGCAGCGGCGCCGACAATTGGTGCAGGCCGGCGGCGGCGAAGGCGATGGCGCCCAGCCGGTGCGCGCCGCTGCCCGAGGCCAGCCCGCCGCGCGACAGAAAGCCCCACGAGGCCACCAGCAGCGGCACGCCGCCGATGCCGAACAGCGGCAGTTGGGCCAAGGACAGCAGCGGGCGCACCATATGGGCAAGCAATACCCAGCCGGCGGCGGCGGCCAGCCCCGACAGCATCAGCGCCGGTGTGACCCGGCCGCCCAGGAACGAGATGGCGCCGCACAGCGCCATCCCCGCCGACAGGCCGTGCAGCATGTCGGACACGTCCACCAGACTGGGATGGGCCGGCGCCAGCAGGACGGCGCGCCCCAGGGTTTCCAGGACGAAGGCGGCGGCCCACCAGCCATAGGCATTGGGAGCGGCGGGCTGCGACCAGCCGTAGATGGTGGTCACGGCCAGCACGGCCGTTCCCATCACCGCTCCCATCAGCGCCGCCTGCAGCGCGAATTCCATGGCTGGCGCTCGTTCCTTTCATCAGCCGGCCGGCGGGGCCGGCGGGGGCCTTTCATCAGCCGGCCGGCGGGGCCGGCGGGGGCCTTTCATCAGCCGGCCGGCGAGGCCGGCGGGGGCCTTTCATCGGCCGGCCGGCGGGGACCTACTCGTCGTAGGAAACCAGGCTGGTGACCGGCACCCCCATGGCCTCGAGCCGCTTGCGGCCGGGCAGGAAGTTCAGCTCGATCAGGGCGGCGGCGCCGGTCACCTCGGCGCCCACCTTGCGCAGCAATTCGACGCCCGCCGACATGGTGCCGCCGGTGGCCAGCAGATCGTCCAGCACCACCACGCGCTGGCCGGGCTGCACTGCGTCCTCCTGGATCTCGATGCTGTCGGTGCCGTATTCCAGGTCGTATTCGTGGCGGATGGTCTTGCCCGGCAGCTTGCCCTTCTTGCGCAGCATGATGAAGCCGCAGCCCAGCTTCAGCGCCAAGGGTGCCGCCACCAGAAAGCCGCGCGATTCGATGCCGGCCAGGATGTCGGGCTGGTACTTGCGCACGGCATGGGCAACACGACCCATGGCCACCTGCCAAGCGTCGGGATGGGCGAGCAGGGTGGAAATGTCATAGAAAAGAATGCCCGGCTTCGGGAAATCCGGAATGCCGCGGATGTGGTCCTTGATGTTCATGAAAGCCCCGGGAAACCAAGCTGCAACAATGACCCACCATCCTACCCAAGGGGGATGGCGGGGTCAAAGCAAAGCCGGTGACGCGACCCGGTCGCCGCGGCGCAGAAGCCCCTCCAGCGCCTGGGCCACGGCATCGATGGAAATCAGCTCCATGGCATCGCCGCCGAAATCCTGCGCCCGCACCACCGCCAGCCGGCAGGCGGCGGGGGCGAACTTTTCGGGCGGGGTCGGGCCGAACAGCGACACCAGCGGCGCATCGGCCGCCGCCAGCATGTGGCCGGTGCCGGAATCGTTGGCCACCGCCGCTGCCATGCGCCGCCCCAGCGCGATGGTCAGGGCCGGCGGCGCCTTGTCCAGCTCTTGCAGCGGCAGCACCGCGCGGGGCAGGGCGGTGCGGATGTCGGCGGCCCAATCCGCCTCGTTCGGCCCCAGCAGGAACACCGGCATCCGGCCCAGTTCCTGCTGGCGGGCCGCCAGCGTCACATAGCGGTCCAGCGGCCAGCATTTGTGGCGTCCGCCGGCCCCGGGGGCGAATCCCACATAGACCAGGCCCGGCGGCAGCAGGCCGTCGGCCAGCCGTTCGATGGCGGGGTCGCTGGGCAGTGGCGCGTCGGCGCGGGCGGGCTGGCCGCTGGCCATTTCGACCAGCGCCATCAACTGCCCGACCATGGCGGCGGGGCGCGTCCAGCCGGCGGGCGGGCGGGCATCGGACAGCGCGAAATTGGCGGCCGCCGAAATGAAGCGGCCGTGGCGCACCCGGCGCAGGATCAGGCTGGTCAGCAGCCGGCGCTGGGTGTCGATGATCAGATCGAACGACCGCCCGGCCAGCGGCCGCCGGCCCAGCAATTCGCCCATGCGGCTGCCGACGCCGGCCTGGTCCAGCACCTCGTCGACCAGCCCGCCCACCAGGGCGGCGAGCGAGCCGGCATAGACGGTGTGGCCCTTGCCCGCCATCCAGGTGATGCGGGCGGCGGGAAAGGCGCTGCGCAGCGCGCGCAGGAACGGCAGCTTCATCAGCCCGTCGCCGACGGCGTCCAGACCCACATAGACCAGGATGGAGGCGGGGGCCTCGGCCACGGTTACTGGCCGCGCAGGCGGTTGACGAAATCGGCCATCGCCACCTGGCGGCGGCGGCGCAGCCGTTCGGCGTCCAGGATGGCCTGCACCCGGTCGATGGAACGGTCCACCTCGGTGTTGAGCAGCACGTAATCGTATTCGAACCAGTGACTCATCTCGTCGCCAGCCTTGGCCATGCGCTTCTTGACCACCTCGTCGCTGTCCTGGGCGCGGCCGCGCAGGCGGCGCTCCAGCTCCTCGACCGAGGGCGGCAGGATGAACACGGTCACCAGATCATCGCGGGCGTTGTCGCCCAATTGCTGGGTGCCCTGCCAGTCGATGTCGAACAGCACGTCGCGGCCCGCGGCCAAGGCGTCCTCCACCGGTCCCTTGGGGGTGCCATAGAAATTGTCGAACACGCGGGCATGTTCCAGGAACTGTCCGGCCTCCACCATCTGGTGGAAGGTCTCGACGGTGACGAAGTGATAATCCTTTCCGTCCACCTCGCCCGGGCGGGGCGGGCGGGTGGTGCACGACACCGACATGGCGATGTGGGGGTCGCGCTCCAGCAGTGCGCGGGCAATGGTGCTCTTGCCGGCGCCGGACGGCGACGACAGCACCAGCATCAGGCCGCGGCGGGCGACGGTGGGCAGATTGGCGGGCGGGGTGGTCATCAAGGTCTTCCTGGATCTTCCTGGCTATTCGATGTTCTGGACCTGCTCGCGGAACTGGTCGATCACCGCTTTGAGGTCCAGTCCGATGCGGGTCAGCTCCACGTCCGACGATTTGGAGCACAGCGTGTTGGCCTCACGGTTGAATTCCTGCGACAGGAAGTCCAGCTTGCGCCCGACCGCGCCGCCGCCGGCGATCAGCTCGCGGGCGGCGGCCACATGGGCGCGCAGGCGGTCCAGCTCCTCGCGCACGTCGGCCTTGACCGCGATCAGCGCCACTTCCTGGGCGATGCGTTCCTCGGGCAGGGTGGGCGCGGCCTCCAGCACGGCGGCCACCTGGTGGCGCAGGCGCTCGCGCACCGTTTCCGGGCGCAGCGCGGCAGAGGCGCCGGCCCGCTCGGCCAGGTGGGCGATCTCGTCCAACTGGTTAAGCAGAACCTGCTCGATGCGCGCGCCTTCGGACAGGCGCATGGCCGCCAACTGGTCCAGCGCCTGCTCCAGCGTCACCTTCATGGCCGCCTCGCGCGCGGTGCGCACGGCTTCGGCGTCGGTGTCCTCGGCCTCCATGGGTTCCAGCACGCCCTTGATGGCCAGGATGCCGTCCCAGCGCGCGGGCGCGATGTTCTGGTGCGACGCGCCGATGCCGTCCACCAGAGCCAGGATCTGGTCCAGCAGCTCGTGATTGACCCGCATGGCCGGGGCCTCGACGATGCGGCTGACGTTCAGCGAAACCTGAAGGTTGCCGCGCTTGAGCTTGCGGGTCGCCGTCTCGCGCGCGGCCACCTCCAGCGCGTCGTGGCCCGAGGGCAGGCGGCAGCGGATTTCCAGGCCGCGTCCGTTGACGCTTTTGGCCTCCCACACCCAGCTTACCTGGGCGTCGCGCCCTTCGGCGCGGGCATAGCCGGTCATGCTGGCGACGGACAAGGCGGTCTCCTCGGGGTATGGCGGGTGCGTAGGGTTATAGCCTCAGCCGCTGGGGGCAACAATCCCCGTTCCTAAGCCGGGCAGGCGGGATTATCCTTTGGGGCATGAAGGAACGACGCCGGCCCGCCCGCGGGCGCCCCAACGTGATCGAGCTGACGCTACGCGTCCCCGCCGACAAGGTGGAGGCGGTGCGCGGCTATGCCGCCCGCGTGTCACGCCAGCGCGCCCCCATCACCCGCGACGAGGTGGTCGCCGCGCTGCGCGCCCACCGCGAGCTGTTCCGTCGCTTCGGCGTGGTGTCGGTGTCGCTGTTCGGCTCGGTGGTGCGCGACGAGGCCAAGCCCATGTCGGACGTGGACCTGATGGTGGAATTCGCGCCGGGCTGCCCGGGCGGGCTGTTCCGCTATGTGGAACTCAAGCACGCGCTGGAAGGCGTGCTGGGCCGCCCCGTCGATCTGATCACCAAAGGCAACATCCGTCCCCGGCTGAAACAGCGCATTCTGGCCGAATGCCTGCCGGTGATCGGCGAGGAGGCATGCGAACTGTGACTTCGAAGGACTGGCGGGTGCGCGTGGAGGACATGCTGGAAGCGATCGAACGCGTCACCGCCTATGTGGATGGCATGAGCCGGTCGCAATTCGTCGCCGACAGCCGCACCCAGGATGCGGTGCTGCGCAACCTCGAGGTCCTGGGCGAGGCGTCCAAGCGGGTGCCGTTCCATATCCAGCGCCGCCATGGCGAGGTGCCGTGGTCGCGGATCGGCGACATGCGCAACATATTGGTCCACGAATACCATTCCGTGGACCCCGAAATCATCCTGGACGCCGCCCGCCACGACCTGCCGCCGCTGGTCGGTCCGCTGCGCGCGGTGCTCAACGACGACCGCGAGGATTGACCCGGATGCCCACCTCCATCCTGATCACCGGCGCCTCCTCGGGCCTGGGCGAGGCCTTGGCCCGGCATTACGCCCGGCCGCGCCGCGTGCTTTATCTGTCGGGGCGCGACGCCCGGCGGCTGGAGGCCACCGCCGACGCCTGCCGCGACGCCGGGGCCGAGGTGCACGTGCGCGTGCTGGACGTCACCGACCGCCAGGGCATGGCCGACTGGATCGCCCATTGCGACGGCGTGCGCGCGCTGGAACTGGTGATCGCCAATGCGGGCATTTCCGCCGGCACCGGCCTGGGCGGGGAAAGCGAGGACCAGACCCGCGCCATCTTCGCCGTCAACCTGGACGGCGTCATGAACACGGTGTTGCCGGCGGTGGCCCTGATGCGGCCGCGCCGCACCGGCCAGATCGCGCTGATGAGCTCGCTGGCGTCGTTTCGCGGCATGCCGGGGGCGCCGGCCTATTGCGCGTCCAAGGCGGCGGTGCGGGTCTGGGGCGAGGGGCTGCGCGGCGAACTGGCGCGCGACAACATCCGCGTGTCGGTCATCTGCCCGGGCTTCGTCACCACCCGCATGACCGCCGTCAACGATTTCCCCATGCCGTTCCTGATGGATGCCCGCCGCGCGGCGGCGATCATGGCCAAGGGCCTTGCGAAGGATCGCGGCCGCATCAGCTATCCATGGCCCATGGCGGCACTGAGTTGGCTGGGCGCCGCCATGCCCGACATGGCCATGGATTGGATTTCCCGGCGCCTTCCGGCAAAGGGCTGAGGAGAGGGGCATGCGCATTCTGGTTCTGGGAGCCGGCGGCACCGGCGGCTATTTCGGCGGCCATCTGGCCCATGCGGGGGCCGACGTCACCTTTCTGGTGCGCCCGGCCCGGGCGGCCGCGCTGGCGTCCGCCGGGCTGGTGATCCGCAGCCCCGACGGCGTGCTGAGCGTGCCGGTGCGCACCGTCACCGCCGACCGGCTGGGCGGCGCCTATGACGTGGTGGTGCTGAGCTGCAAGGCATACGACCTGGATTCGGCCATCCGGGCGGTGACGCCGGCGGTGGGGCCGGACACCGTGGTGGTGCCGCTGCTCAACGGCCTGTCCCATTACGCCCCGCTGGATGCCGCCTTTGGCGCGGGGCGGGTGCTGGGCGGCCTGTGCCACATCGTCGCCTCGGTGGGACCGGCGGGCGAGGTCGTGCGCCAGACCGGCCTGCACCGCCTGACCATCGGCGAGCGGGCGGGCGGCCTGTCCGACCGGGTGCGGGCGCTGGCCGGCCTGTGCGCGCGGGCGCCGTTCCAGACGGTGGCCAGCGACGACGTGATCCAGGCGGCGTGGGAGAAGTTCAGCTTCCTGGCGGCCATGGCCGCCTCCACCTGCCTGATGCGCGCCAGCATCGGCGCCATCATGCGCGCGCCGGGCGGCGACGCGTTCATGCGCGATCTCTATGGCGAAACCCGCGCGGTCGCCACCGTCGCCGGCCATGCCCCCAGCGTCGCCGCGCAGCAGGAGGCGCTGGCGTTGCTGACGGACGCAGCCTCGGCCTCCACCGCGTCCATGCTGCGCGACATCGAGGCCGGGCGCCCGACCGAAGGCGAACACATTCTGGGCGACATGCTGGCCCGCGCCCGCGCCGCCGGTCTGGCCGCGCCGCTGCTGGGGCTGGCCCACACCCACGTGCAGGCCTACGAAATCCGCCGGCGGGGATGATTGGGGGCGGGGGTCAAGCCCGGCCGTCGGCGTCGGGCTTGTGCGGCAGGCGCATTTCGATCACCGCGCGGCGGGCGGCCTCGTCCACCGGCTTGCGGTGGGCGAAGCGCTGGTCCAGGCGGACGGCGCAGATCACCACGCTCATCAGCGCCAGCCAGACCAGCCGGTTCTGGTAACGGTCATGCGGGTTCGACAGGGCGCCGCACACGAAGGCGTTGCCCAACAGCGCCAGCATCACGGTGATCAGGATGCCGCCGCTGATGCGGTCGCGGCGGCGCCACGCCACCACCAGCAGGCCCAGCATGGCGATTTCCGCCGCCTGGGCCACCGGCACCTGCACCTTGTTCAGGGCGTCGAACGAAATGCCCTCGCGCCGCTGCTGGCGGGCGAAGCGGAAGGCGCGGAAATCGTGGGGATAGTGCCGCAACTGGGTGCGCACGAAATGCCATGTCATCGGCACCAGATCCTCGCCGGCGGCGATCAGGTCGAACTGGGTGACGGTGTTGTTCAGCATGGCGCGCGCCACGTCGGCCGGGAACATGGCGATGGCGCCCTTGACGATGACGCCGGCCTCGTCGTGCATGGCCTTCCAGCCGCCCATCTCGTCGAACGGGCTGTCGCCCCACAGGAATTCGTCGGCGGTATAGGGCAGTTCTTCCTTGTGCTCGCACATCTTGAGCCGGGCGCTGGTCGGGCAAACCTCGTCCAGGTACTTCTTGGCCAGGCCGTCCTGGACGAACAGCGCCAGTTGCAGCACCTGCCCCGATTCGGTGAAGAACGCGCGTCCGGTCGCCAGATAATGCACGCCCGGCACGCTGGCGGTGCCCAGGGCGACGGCCAGCAGGGCAAGGCCCAGGCGTGGGCGCGGCATGCGCAGGCTGAGCCGCGCGCCCAGCCACAGCGTGGACAGCACCAGCGCCAGGCCCAGGGCGACCGCCACATGGGACATGTGGACGGAAATGGCCAGCGCCACCATGGGCACCAGCAGCGCGCGGCGCCATAGCGGGATGGCGCTGCCGAAGGCCAGCACCGCGATGCCCAGCACCGCCAGTCCGGCGAACATGTCGGCCATCACCTGCGACACCACCCAGGGCAGGCCGGTGAACAGCGACAGCACGACGCCCAGGCCCATGAACACATAGGGGCGCCAGCGGCCGACCCACGACCACACCGCCTCGTGCAGCATCCACGCCATCATCAGCGCCTGCGCCCACACCACCACCCACAGGGTGCCGAAGGGCTTGGCGATGCCGACGAAGGCGCCATAGGTCATGATGCGATAGATGATCGGCTGCCACGTGAAGGACATCTCCACGTAGTCCTCGCTGTCGAAATAGACCAGCGGATAACCGTTCCAATAGGCGGGCGCCAGCAGCATGAGGGCCACCAGCACCACGCCCAGCACCCGCCACCCCTTCCAGTGGAAGAGGTCGGGCAGGGGGCGGTCTTGGCCCAGGCTCACACCCGTTTCCAAGTGGTGCCCTGGGCGCCGTCCTCCAGGACCACGCCGTTATCGGCCAGTTCCTTGCGGATGCGGTCGGCCTCGGCGAAGTTGCGGCCCTTGCGGGCATCGGCGCGGGCCTGGATCAGGGCGTCGATGTCGGCATCGGACAGGCCGGCGGCGGCGGCCCCTTCGGGCTGCCAGCGGAACCAGGCCTCGGGGTCCTGCTTGAGGATGCCCAGCAGATCGGCCGCCGCCAGCAACGCGCCCTTGGCCTGGGCCTTTTCCGCCGCTGTCGCGGCCTTGTTGAGCGCGCTGACCAGTTCGTGCAGATGGGCGATGGCCAGCGGCGTGTTGAGGTCGTCCTCCAGCGCCGCCGTCACCGCCGGGGGCGCGTCCACCGCGGCGGCCGGCACGTCGGCGGTGTTGCGCAGCGCGGTGTACAGGCGGTCGAGCGTGGCGCGCGCCTGCTTCAGCCCCTCGGCGGTCCAGTCGAAGGGCTGGTGGTAATGGGTGGACAGCATGCACAGGCGGATGGCCTCGCCCGGGGCCTGGTCCAGCAATTCGCGCACGGTGAAGAAGTTGCCCAAGGACTTGGACATCTTCTCGCCTTCCACCATCAGATAGCCGTTGTGCAGCCAATAGCGGGCGAAGGGGGCGCCGTTGGCGCACTGGCTTTGGGCGATCTCGTTCTCGTGGTGGGGGAACACCAGATCCTGGCCGCCGCCATGGATGTCGAAGGTGGTGCCCAGGTACTGGCCGCTCATGGCGCTGCATTCGATGTGCCAGCCGGGGCGGCCGCGCCCCCACGGGCTGTCCCATCCCGGCAGGTCGGGGGTGGACGGCTTCCACAGCACGAAATCGGCCGCGTTCTTCTTGTAGGGGGCCACTTCGACGCGGGCGCCGGCGATCATCTCGTCCATGGAGCGCCCCGACAGCCGGCCGTAATCGGCCATGGACGGCACCGAGAACAGCACGTGCCCCTCGGCCTCGTAGGCGTGGCCCTTGGCGATCAGACGCTCGATCATCTGGATCATCTGGGCGATGTGGGCGGTGGCGCGCGGCTCGATGTCGGGCGGCAGGGCGTTCAGCGCGGCGATATCGTCGTGGAACATGCGGGTGGTGCGCGCGGTGATCGCCTCGATCGGCTCGCCGGAATCCTTGGCGCGCTGGTTGATCTTGTCGTCCACGTCGGTGATGTTGCGGACGTAGGTCACCTTGGGGTACAGCCGCCCCAGCAGCCGGTACAGCACGTCGAACACGATGACGGGGCGCGCGTTGCCGATATGGGCGCGGTCATAGACGGTGGGGCCGCACACATACATGCCCACATGGTCGGGGTTCAAAGGCTGGAACGCCTCTTTCCGGCGGGTGAGCGTGTTGTACAGAGCCAGCGCCACGTCTTCAGTCCTCTTTCGTGCGGGCCTTGCGGCCCCGATCCATTCCAGCCGTCATTGCCGGGCCTGACCCGGCAATCCATGGCAGCCGCCAGTCCCGCTGGCAGGCATGGACCCGCGGGTCAAGCCCGAGGGTGACGGGAAAAGCTAAGCGGTCTCGCCGCGCAGCCGGCGGGCGGCTTTGTCGCGGCCGATAAGGGGTAGCAGGTTCTTGAGTTCCGGTCCATTCTCGCGCCCCGTGAGCGCCAGGCGCAAGGGATGGAACAGCTCGCGCCCCTTGCGGCCCGTCGCCGCCTTGACCGCGCTGGTCAAAAGCCCCCAGGTGCCGGCGTCCCACGGCTCGGGCGGCAGCAGGTCGGCGGCGGCGGCGGTGAAGGCCGCGTCCTCGATTACCGGGGTGACGGCGCCGTTCACCACCTCGGCCCACTGGCCGACCTCCTCCAGGGACGACAGATTGCCGTGCACCGCCTGCCACAGCGCCGGGGTGACGGCGCCCAGGCCCATGCCCTCCAGCCGTGGCCGCACCGCGTCGAACGAGAGAGCGTGCAGCAACCGGGCGTTCAGATGGCCCAGCTCGGCGGGGTCGAATTTGGGGGTGGCGCGGCTGAAATGGGTGATGTCGAACTCGTCCACCAACTGGTCCAGGCTGGCCCGCGCCTCGATGGCGTCCGAGGTGCCCAGCTTGGCCAGCAGCGAGTTCAGCGCCATGGCCTCGACGCCCTGCTCGCGCCAGTCGCGCAAGGATTGCGAGCCGAGGCGCTTGGACAGGCCGGCGCCGGTGATGTCGGTCATCAGCGGCAGGTGGGCGAATTGCGGCGCCTCGGCGCCCAGCGCCTGAAACAGTTGGATCTGCGGGGCCGAGTTGGTGACGTGATCCTCGCCGCGGATGATGTGGCTGACGGCGAAGTCGATGTCGTCCACCACCGACGGCAGGGTATAGAGGAAGCTGCCATCGGCGCGGATCAGCACCGGGTCGGACAGGCTGGCGCAATCCACGTGGCTGGCGCCGCGCACCAGATCGTCCCACTGCACCACCTTGTGGTCCATCTTGAAGCGCCAGTGGGGCTTGCGTCCCTCGGCCTCGAACGCCTTGCGCTGCTCGTCGGTCAGGCGCAAGCCGGCACGGTCGTAGATGGGCGGCAGCTTGCGCGCCAATTGGCGCTTGCGCTTGTAGTCCAGTTCCTCGGGCGTCTCGTAGCAGGCATAGAGGCGGCCGTCGGCCTTGAGCTTTTCCGCCGCCGCCGCATAGCGGTCCAGGCGCTGGGACTGGAACGCCTTCTTGTCCCAGGCCAGGCCCAGCCAGGACAGGTCCTGGGCGATCGCCTCCACGTATTCCATCCTGGACCGTTCCAGGTCGGTGTCGTCGTAGCGCAGCAGGAAATAGCCGCCATGGGCCTTGGCGAACAGCCAGTTGATCAAGGCGACGCGGGCGTTGCCCACATGCAGCAGCCCGGTGGGGCTGGGGGCGAAACGGACAAGGACGGTCATTTTGTCTTTTGGTCCCTCAGGTGCCGGGCGCGGGCCGTCATGGTCCGCCGCCCTGTCGCTCCGGAAATGCTCAGATGGTCCTGGTGAAGCCGTTAGTGATCGGATAGCGGCGGTCGCGGCCGAAGGAGCGGCCGGTGATCTTCACCCCGGGCGGGGCCTGGCGGCGCTTGTACTCGGCGCGGTCCAGCATGCGCCAGACCTGCCGCACGGTGGCCTCGTCATAGCCCTTGGCGACGGTTTCGTCCACGCCCATCTCGCCCTCGATCAGGCAGTGGAGGATGCCGTCCAGCACGTCATAGGGCGGCAGGGTGTCCTGGTCCTTCTGGTCGGGCTTTAGCTCGGCGCTGGGCGGCTTGGTGATCACCCGCTCGGGCATCACCGGCCCCTGGGGGCCAAGGGCGCCCTCGGGGCGGTGGGCGTTGCGCCAGCGGCACACCGCGAACACGGCGGTCTTGTAGACGTCCTTGAGCACCGCATAGCCGCCGCACATGTCGCCGTACAGGGTGGCATAGCCGGTGCTCATCTCGCTCTTGTTGCCGGTGGACAGCACCATGGGGCCGAACTTGTTGGAAATGCCCATCAGCGTCAGCCCGCGCGAGCGCGATTGCAGGTTTTCCTCGGTGATGTCGGGGGCGCGGCCGGCGAAGACGGGCGACAGCATGGCGTCGAACGCCGCCATGGCCGGGCCGATGTCGATGGTGTCGAGCCGGCAGCCCAGCAGCCGGGCCACGCCCTCGGCGTCGTCCAGGCTTTCCTGGCTGGTATAGGGCGACGGCATCATCACGCACCACACCTTGTCGGCGCCCAGCGCATCGGCGGCCACCGCCGCGGCGAGCGCGGAATCGATGCCGCCCGACAGGCCCAGCACCACGCCGGGAAAGCCGTTCTTGGTCACATAGTCGCGCAGGCCCAGCATCATGGCCTGATAGATGTTTTCCTCGCGCGTCGGCTCCT
>JAFAAW010000128.1 GCA_023426365.1 Pseudomonadota bacterium | reverse complement strand
TTGCTTACCCGCCCCCCCGGGCCCCTCGGATTGGCCCCCGGGGGGGCCGCCGCCGGTGGCGGCGGAACTCGAGCCGGTCCGGGAAACTTTCATATGGCGCGGTAATCCCTTAGGGGTTTTGCCATGGTGGTCCGCATTCTAACGATTGGGGCGCCTGGGTGAAAGCCGCTATTTCTGCCGCCCCCGCCGCGCCATCCCGGCACTTTTTGCCCAGGCAACCGTTTTTTGCCGGGCGCCAACAGCCCCACGCCCACACCAACCATTTGAAAAACATCGCTTTTCACTGTTGGCACGGGGTTCGCATCAGCTCTTGCGTATTCTTGTGACCGGTCCCAGAGGACGCCATGATCCGAGCCACCGCCGCCACTGCCGCCACCATCGCCACCGGATTGCGTGCTTTCGCGCTGGCCGCCGGCCTGGTCGCAGTGACCATCGCCTGCATGCCGCAGGCGGCGTTCGGGGCCTCGCGCATCAAGGACATCGCCGATTTCGAGGGCGTGCGCGACAACATCCTGGTCGGCTACGGCATCGTGGTCGGCCTGAACGGCACCGGCGACGACCTGACCAACGCGCCCTTCACCAAGGAATCGCTGGTCGCCATGCTGGAACGCCTGGGCGTCAACATCCGCGGCCAGGGCGGCACCATCGCCACCCTGAAGCCCAAGAACGTCGCCGCCGTCATGGTGACCGCCGTGCTGCCGCCCTTCTCGCGCCAGGGTTCGCGCCTGGACGTGTCGGTGTCGGCGCTGGGCGACGCCAAGAGCGTGGATGGCGGCACCCTGCTGGTCACCCCGCTGGTCGGTGCCGATGGCGAGGTCTATGCCGTCGCCCAGGGCGGCGTCGCCACCGCCTCGTTTTCGGCCCAGGGCAACGCCGCGTCGGTGTCGAAGGGCACCCCCACCAAGGGCCGCATCGCCAACGGCGCCATCGTCGAGCGCGAACTGCCGTTCGAGATGAGCCACATGGAGACCGTCAAGGTTTCCCTGCGCAATCCCGACTTCACCACCGCCCGCCGCATCGCCCAGGCCGTCAATGCCTATCTGGGCACCGAAGTGGCGCGCCCCAGCGACCCCGGTTCGGTCCAACTGGTGGTGCCGCCGCACTATCGCGGCAACGTGGTCAGCATGCTGACCGACATCGAACAATTGCGCGTCGAGCCTGACGCCGTGGCCAAGATCGTCATCGACCAGGCCACCGGCACCATCGTGATGGGCGAGAACGTGCGCATCAGCACCGTGGCCATCGCGCAAGGCGCGCTGACCATCCGCATCACCGAGACCCCCCAGGTGTCGCAGCCCTCGCCCTTCTCCACCACCGGCGAAACCACCGTCGTGGACCGCACCGACATCGAGGTGGACGAAGGCACGCCGGCCAACATGAAGGTGGTCCCGCACGAGGTGACCTTGCAGGAACTGGTCAACGGCCTGAATGCCCTGGGCGTCACCCCGCGCGACCTGATCGCCATCCTGCAGACCATCAAGGCCGCCGGTGCCCTGCAAGCCGATATCGAGGTGATGTGATGGACGCCATGACCGCCGCCGCCGGCTCGGCCGAACTGGCCGCCAGCGCACCCCGCCAGATTTCCACCCGCGCCGCCAATGCCGAACAGGCCCGCGCCATCGGCAAGAAGTTCGAGGCCATGTTCGTCACGCAGATGCTCAACCACATGTTTACCGGTGTGGATGCAGAAAAGAGCTATTTTGGCGGCGGTCACGCCGAATCCATGTTCCGGCCGATGCTGATGGACGAATACGGTAAGATGATCGCCAATCGCGGCAACGGTATCGGGCTGGCCGACCAGGTCGCCCGCACGCTGCTGTCGCAGCAGGAGGTCAAGGCATGAGCGACGGCGCCACCACCATTCCCTATGACGACATCGTGTGGGCCTGCACCCACCTGTGCGAGCTGCTGGAATACGAAAACGAAGCGCTGGCCGCCCACGACGTCACCGCCGTGCGCGAGTTGGCCGAAAACAAGGCCGCGCTGGCCCGCATCTACGAACAGGCCGTCGCCCCCATGGCCGACGAGCCCCACCTGGCCGAAACCCTGGAGCCGGAGCAGAAAGAAGAACTGCTGGCGCTGGGCAACCGCCTGAAGGATCTGGTCGAGGAAAACGCCCGCCGCATCAAGGCCGAGATGGAGGCCAGCAAGACGTTCATGGACGTGGTGGTCAACGCGGTGAAGTCCGCCTCCACCAACAAGGCGGTTTATGGCCCGCAGGGCGTCTTCACGCCGCCCGGCGACGGCAATTCGATGTCCCTCAACGAGACCCTCTGACGCCGAAAGGCGGGGAGCAGCACCATGTCTTTGACCCTCGGACTCAATACCGCCCTGTCGGGACTGCTGACCAGCCAGCGTGGGCTGGACGTGATCTCGCAGAACGTGGTCAACGTGAACACGGAAGGTTATCACCGCAAGGTGATGAACCCCGAATCACGCGTCCTCGCGGGTCGCGGCGCCGGTGTCCAGGATGGCGGTGTCACCCGCATGGTCAATGAGGGCCTGCTGAAGGACATCCGCCGGCAGAACAACAACATGGGCAAGCTGGACGTCGAAAAGAGCTTCCTGGACCGCATTGACACCCTGTTCGGCGAGGTGGGCGCCAACACCTCGATCGCCCATCGCATCGGCGCCATGCAGGAGGCCTTCGAGCTGCTCGCGGTCGACGTGAACCGTCCCGCCTCTCAATGGACCGCCATGCGCAAGACGCTGGACATCACCAGCCAGCTCAACAGCATGACCTCCGAAATCCAGAAGCTGCGCGAGCAAGCCGACCGGGGGATCGAGGACACCGTCGCCGAAATCAATCAGACGTTGGAAAACATCCACCAGCTCAACCAAGTCATCGTGCGCAACCAGGCGATCAGCTCGGGGACGGCCGATCTCGAAGACAAGCGCGACACCGAACTCAACAAACTCGCATCGCTGATCGACATCCAGTACTACCGCCGCAACGATGGATCAGTGACCATCTATGTCGGCTCGGGCGAGATGTTGCTCGACAACCGCCCCCACACGCTCAGCTACGCTGCCACCTCCTCTCCCGATGCGTCCATGACGGCAGCATCCGGCCAGTTCGGCCACATCTCGCTGGCCGGCGGTTCGACTTCGCTCGAAAAGGAAGTCAAAGGCGGCAAGCTGGCCGGCCTGCTCAACATGCGTGACACGCAGCTTCCCAACCTTCAGGCGTCGCTCGACGAGCTGGCCGCGACTGTGCGCGACGTCCTGAACCAGATCCACAATCGGGGAACGTCGTATCCCAACCTGTCGTCTCGCTACGAGGGCACGCGCACCTTCGGCAAGCAGGATGGCGTCGCAGTGCTGGCCAACGACACCACTGCCCGCATCCAAGTCGGCAACACCCAACTGAGCAATGCCGATTTCGGCGATTTGGACTTTGGTTACGCCGACCCGTCAAAGCCCTGGCTGGCCACCATCAGCGCCGCCACCGCCGGCAGCCTGTCGGGCTTCAACGCCGGCGACACCTTCAACCTCCACGGTTCCGGCGATCCGGCCAATAACGGCACCTACAAGGTGGTCGCGCGCAACGGCGACACCTTGACGGTGCAGAAGGTCAACGCCGAGCAGACCTTTTCCTTCGCCAATGGGGCGGACTCGGTCATTGCCCTGTTCGACGACCAGGGCAACCAGATCGCCTATACCACCGTGTCGGCCGTGATGAGCCAGGATTTCTCGGCGCTCGACCCGGCCGATGCGGACCTGGCGGCCAAGCCGGCGGCCGGCCCCTGGACGGTGGACAGCTTCGGCAAGCACCTCCAAGCCTGGATGAGAAGCCAGAATTATACGGGAGCCTCCAGCGCCTCCGCCGGCCTGGACAGCAATGGCAAGTTCGTCATCGACACCGGCAGCACCGGTACCGGGCTGGCCTTCCGCGACGCGGTGTCCAGCGCACCCGGCGCGGGCGCGGCGGACGCGACCATCAATTTCGACGTGAATGGCGACGGCGCCCCCGACCAGGAGATCAAGGGACTGTCCGCCTTCTTCGGCTTGAACGACCTGATCGTTGACGCCGACCCGAACTACGTCCTGGACTCGGCGGTTGTGGACCAGCGCTTCAAAACCGGCAGGCAGCGCGATCTGGTGCTGTCCGACACCACGGGGCAGATTGGCAACACCGTGCGCATCCCGGCCGGAGCGAGCCTGGAGGACATCGCCCGCCAGATCAATGCCCAGACCCGGACCGTGGAATCCGGCCCCATGGCGTCGTCATCGTTCACGATCACCACGCCGGCAACCCTGACCGTGTCCGATGGCAGCGGCGCCGTGGTTTCCGTCGGCCCGCTGGCCGCAGGAACGTACAGCCTGGAGGAACTGGCCGGCCGCCTCAGTCAGAACGGCGTCAACGCCTCGGTCGTCAAGGATGGCGACAGTTACCGTCTCCGCCTGGCTGATTCCGGCGGCCGCGACCTCACGGTCCTCATCTCCGGCGGCGCCATGGCGAATGGCACGTCCCTTGAGGGCAACCTGAATATGGCGTCCGTCCAGCGCATCCACGCTTCGGTCGTGCCGGAAGGCTCGGGCTACCGGTTGCGGATCACCCATACCGACCGTGACGAAATCTACGCCTCCTCGACCAAGGACGGGCAGGGCGGGAATTTGCTGTCCGAACTCGGCCTCAAGCCAGGCGCGGTGCTTGCGGCGGGCCAGGTCACCGTCCGCGAGGACATCCAGGGCAACGCGACGAAGATCAGCCGGGGCGCCGTCCAATGGGACGCGGACCGCCAGAGCTATTATCTGTCCGAGGGCGACGCCACGACCATCCAGGCCATGGCCGCCACCTTGTCCCAGAAATCCCGCATCGCAACGGCCGGCAGCATCAGCTCGGGGTCCTACACCCTGGGTGAGTACGCGGCCGCCACCATCTCGATGGCGTCGAGCGCGTCCAACGCCGTGCAGGATGCGCATGATTACCAGACCAAGCTGAACGCCTCGATGGCATTCCAGTACGCGTCCTACAGCGGCGTCAACCTTGACGAGGAAGTTGCGGCCATGATGGACTACCAGCAGGCATATACCGCGTCGGCCAAGGTGATCACGGTGCTCCAGGAAATGCTGGAGACGCTGACAGGAATGATCCGGTAAAGGGAGGGCAGACTATGTCCCGCATTGGCACTTTCGGCGCTAGCCAGTTGTACATGAGCCGGATCATCGACATCCAGCAACGCATCAATAAGACGCAAACCCAGGTGGCAACGGAGAAGAAGGCGACCGCCTATTCCGGCATCGCCGCCGATGCCAACCGGTTGTTGAACGTCGAATTGGAGAAGACCCAGGCCAACCAGTTCATTCACAACAACACGCTGGCGAACGTCCGGCTGTCGATGGCCAGCACCAGCATGGACGCCGTGCAGACCACCATCAGGGATTTCAAGAACCGCCTGCAGCAATACCGCCAGAACGGCTCGACGAGCGCTACCGATATCGAGGGGCTGCAGGACTGGGCCTTCCGCGCCATGAGCGGCCTGCAATCGCTGATCAATGTCAAGGTGGACGGCGAGTACATTTTCTCGGGCGGAAAGACCAACACGCCCCCTGTCAAGTTGGCCGCCAGCACGTTGCAGGAATACCAGAAGCTCTATGACGGCGACAGCCGGACCGTGCCGACGACCCGCAGCGCCGCCTTGATGGAGTTCAACTTCAATCAGGCCCATACCGGGGCGGTCACCTTCGACACCGCCAACGGCACCGTCACGGCGGCGACCGCAGGCGCCTTCAAACTGGTGCAGCCGGGTTCGACCGTATCGATCGGCGGGATGGTGCCGGCCAAAACCTTTACCGTGGGCACTGTCGACCCGAGCGGGAACTCGTTCACCGTGGCGCGTCTGACCAGCGAAACGGCTGGGGCGGCGACGGTGAGCTTCGGCGATACGGCCCTGACCAATGCCGATACCGGCGCCCTGACCTTCTCGCCCCAGGGCGACACCATCACCGGCGCGACGGCGGGCAGCCTGGCCGGGCTTACCCCCGGCACCGTCTTCAAAATTGCCGGCACCGGCTCCAACGACGGCGTTTATGAGGTCGCGGGGTATGACGCGGCGACCAATCGCGTGAGCATCAAGAGCGTGTCGCTCGACATGGTGCAGCCGACCACCAGCGAGACGGCGGCCACCCTGTCGGATGGCGTGACCAACCGGGTCACCGCCCAGTACGGTCAACTCAGCTTTGGCGCCGATGCCAACGGCGCCCTGCAGATTTCCTCCTCCACCGCCAATGCCTTCAACGGCATTTACGCGGCCGGCAGCACGATCACGGTATCGGGTGCCTCGGACCCGGCGAATAACGGCACCTATCGGGTGCTGGCCACCAACGACAACAACACCCTTACGGTGTCACGTGTCGATGCCGGCGGACCGTTCACCGTGCCTGCCGACGGCCCGCTCACCATCAGCTCGGATTCCTGGTACGAGGGCGACACCATCGTCCGGACCCACCGGACGGATGCCAACCAGACGGTGGATTTGGGCATCTTCGCCTCCGATCCCGCCATAGAAAAGGCGATGCGCGCCTTTTCGCTGATTGCCCAAGGCGCCTATGGAACCGCCGGCGGACTGGAGAACCATTTGGAGCGGATCGATCAGGCCTTATACCTGCTTGCCGACTCGCTGTCGTCCCCGATCGCCGGGACGCCGCCGTTCGGCACGGAGGCGCGCGGCGACATCGCCGCACTGCAGAGCAAGATCGCCGTCACCCAATCGACGCTGAACGCGCAGAACAGCCGCCTCAAGACCTTCATTGGCTTTCTCGACCAGCAGATCATCAACCTTGAGAACGTCGACAAGACCGAAGCCGTGGTGCGCTTGCTCGACGACCAGACCGCGCTGGAAACCAGCTACAAAGCGCTTACTGAAGTCCGCCGCCTCTCTCTCATGCAGTTCCTGAAGTAGACCGATGAAGACGCCGAAGACCTATCGCAAGCAGCAAGCCCAACCCGCACTCGACAGGCTGGTGCAGGCCCATGCCGCCTACCAGGCGGGCGACCATGACGCAGCGATCAAGCTTTGCGATGCGGTGCTGTCCGAACGGCGGGACGCCAAGGCCCTTAACCTCAAGGCCATGAGCCTGAGTGCGTCCCATGAGCTGCTGCCGGCGATGGCCACCTATATGGAAGCCATCAAGACCTCGCCAGGATTTGCCGACGCGTGGTCGAACCTCGGCATCCTGATGGTTCGGCTTGGCGACCTGCCGCGGGCGCGCCAGGTGCTGGAGCGCGCCATCGCCCTGGCCCCGCGCTCCCCCTTGTTTATGAACAACCTTGGCGTGGCGCTGGAAGCCGAGGGCGACAACAGCGCGGCGGAAGCCGCCTTCCGCCAGGCCATTGCCCTGGCCGCCCCCCAGGAATACACCTACGCCTGGACCAACCTGGCCCACGTTCTGCTGCGCACCGAATGCTGGGCGGAAGGTTGGGATGCCTACCGCAAGCGGCCACGCGCACTGCCCAAGGACGTGGCGGAATGGACCGGGGCCAAGGATGTCGACGGCCATCTTCTCGTCCATGCCGCAACCCAGGGACTCGGCGACGCCATCCAGTTCTCGCGCTTCATCCCCGCGATCGAGGCGGCCTTTGCCGGCAAGGTGACCATCGTCTCCCCAAATTCGATGGTGGAATGGCTGGCCCCGCGTGCGGGCGGGGCGGGGCTGATGCCGAAATCAGCCTATGCCGCCATGCCGGCGAGCGAGCGCAAGGCCACCTTCAGCGCCGCCATGGAGATTTTCGATGCCCCATTGCTGCTCGGCGCCCTGCGGCCGGAGCAATGGCCGAACCGGCCGGCGACGCCCCGCGGGCCGGCGCGGCGGATTGGCCTTTGCTGGCGCGGCAACCGCCTCCACCCCAACGATCACAACCGTTCGCTCACGACGGATGAGGCCTCGGCGCTGGCCGCCGGCCTGATCACCTCGGGGGCGGAGGTGGTTTCGCTGGTCCCCGACGATTACGACGCTCCCGCCGGGGTGGCTCGGTTCAGCGCCCATGCCGGGCCGGGTTCCGCTCAGCCGACGCTGGCGGCGACCGCCCGAATTCTTGAGCAGCTCGATCTTGTCGTGACCGTGGACACCGCAATCGCCCACCTCGCGGGCGATGCCGGGCTGCCCACCTGGATGCTTACCCCTTTCGTCGCCGATTGGCGTTGGGGGAACCATACGTCGGCCTGTCACTGGTACGATTCGCTCGTCCTTTGGCGGCAGACGCAACCTGGCGACTGGGCAAGCGCCATACCCCGCTTGCGTGATGCGCTGATTTGATGTATAGAGATAAGTGGCCTAAGAATTAGAGCCATTTTTCTCAGAATGGAGAAGTACCATGGCTGATATCTCGATCTCCTCCGCGATCCGTAGCAATCTGCTCTCCCTTCAGGGCACCTCTGACCTGATGGCGCAGACTCGTGGCCGACTGTCCTCGGGAAAGCGCGTCGCGTCCGCGGTGGATGACCCGGTCGCCTACTTCCAGGCGAAGTCGCTCACCGACCGCGCCAGCGACCTGAAGGCCGTCAAGGACAACATCACCCAGGGCGTGAAGACGCTTGAGACCGCCGTCAAGGCGCTCGAAGGCGCCGAGAAGCTGATCAAGCAGATGAAGGGTCTGGCGGTTTCGGCGCAGGCCGAATCGGATGCCACCAAGCGCGGCAAGCTGGCCGACCAGTTCGACGATCTGAAGGACCAGCTCGACGACCTCGTGCGCGATGCCCAGTATCAGGGCGTCAACCTGATCGACCAATCGGGTACCTTTACCCAGGAGCTGAAGGTTACCCTCAACGAGGATACCACCAACGTCTCCGAGATCAGCATTTCCGCGAAGTCCAGCACCTCGGCCGGCCTTTCCATCACCACTGCCACCGGTAGCTGGGCCACCACCGCCAATGCCGAGGACGACGTCGACACCATCAACGAGGCTCTGGTCACCCTGCGCGAGAACATGCAGGAGCTGGGTAACAACCTGGCCTTCCTGAAGATCCGCGAGGAATTCACCAGCACCCTGGTGAACAACCTTGACGACGGTGCCTCCAAGCTGGTCGAGGCCGACATGAACACCGAGGCGGCCAACATGCTCACCCTGCAGACCCGTCAGCAGATGGGCACCAACGCCCTGTCCATGGCGAACCAGGCCGAACAGTCGATCCTGCAGCTCTTTCGCTAATAGAGCCGCAACGGAAGACAGGGATGCGGGGAGGGCGCAGCCCTCCCCGTCTTTCTTTGATGGAGGGAATTGATGGCAATCGACATCCTGTCCCTTGCAGTCGGCACCCATCCGCTGTTCCAAAGCCTGGACAATTCCGCCGACCCCGCGACCGAGGCGCGCTACACCCAGAAGTTCGCGGTCAACGAGGCCAAGCTCAAAGAACAACTGAAGCAGAAAACCGCGCAGATCGACGAAGAAATCCGCTATCTCGAACGCGCGGCCGAGGATATTGGCGTGGCTGTCGAAGGCATTCGCTCGGCCTACGACAACCTCGAGCGCATCGACGACCAGTTGCGCGCCATGCGCTACGAGATCGTCACCTACCGTGACAACCCCGAGTGGGATTACGGCAAGAAGTTCGATGCGGCCATGGCGACCATCCGCATGTTTGCCGCCGACCGCGGCATGAACACGCCGGCAATGTTGGCCTCGGATTCCAACAGCATCGATTATTGGTATCCCAGCACCAACACCGTCCAGGGCATGCAGATCCTGCCCTCCGGCACCATTGTCAACGACACCCCGGCTGGCGGCCGATGGGTGATCGACGACGACAGCAACAGCCTGTCCTATTACGAGGATGGGGCCACCACTCCCTCCATCAAGGATCGCGCCATCAACGGCACGCTGACCATGCAATCCTTCGACCCCGCCACCAACCGCGTCGTCTATACGGTGGCCAATGACCCCACGGTCTATGAAGGCGTCGCGACGAAGGATGGCCTCGAGGTCTATAACAGCTGGCTCTATGGCGGACTGAACCATTCCTCGGCCGCTTCCGACATCGATCGTGCGGTGGCTGACATCGATAAGGGGCGGGCCAACGTCGACTATGCCCGTCTGCGTTTCGGCACCGATCTGGAAATGGCGGCATCGCGCCTGTCATCGCTGAATGCCCGACTGGACTTGCTGAACGCCGAAAAAGAGAAGATGGCGGCCGAGACCGATCAGGCCACGACGAAAATGGCGACCGAGCTTAAGCGTGAAATGGATGCCGTCAACCTGACCTTGAGCAGCCTGCGCAACGCCAGCAACCTGCTGAGCGCCGCAACCGCGCTGCAGACCTACAACGCGAACGGCAGCTATAAGACCACCACCAAGTTGTGGGAGTGAGGCGGAGCGTGATTGCACGCATAGTGCCTTCCCCGGCTGGGCCAACTTTATTGGGGGGGCATTAATGCCGCTTCTGTGCTCGGAGGGCCACCTGAGTGTTGGCACGAACACTTTATATAATGGCACCATCCGCATCGTGGCGAGTGAGCACGCGCCAGTCCACATCGGCAGCTATTGCGCCATTGGTGAAAACCTCAAGATCATACCATTAAACCACGATTATAACTTTCCCGCTGTTCAGGGGACATTCTACCGGTCTTTTTTTGGCGTCGCCCATCCAGGCAGCACCGGCACCCCGACCCGCGAACGCACCAAGGGGGCCGTTACCATCGGCAGTGACGTATGGATCGGCGATGATGTGCAGATCATGAGCGGCGTCACCATTGGCGACGGTGCCGTTATCGGCGCCAAATCCGTGGTGACCAGCGACATCCCCCCCTTTTCAGTTGCTGCCGGAATCCCTTGCCGCCTTATAAAGCCGCGGTTTCAACCGAACATGGCGGCATTTCTGGCCGAGCTTCGTTGGTGGGAATGGGATGATGAACGGATTATCCGAAACCAGAAATTCTTTTGCCTGAACCTTAACGCGGTCACAGTGGAAGAAGCCCGTGCCACCCTGTGCGATTAGGGCGCC
Organism: Pseudomonadota bacterium; assembly: GCA_023426365.1. Taxonomy (GTDB): domain Bacteria; phylum Pseudomonadota; class Alphaproteobacteria; order Rhodospirillales; family Magnetospirillaceae; genus Magnetospirillum. The sequence goes on along the minus strand of JAFAAW010000128.1, from coordinate 20,536 downwards.
GCGCCTGAAATTTGACGCGCGGCGCCCCTGTCCTCCGAGCATTGAGCGAGTGGCCAAGCGAGCGCAGAGCCGCACCCGGCGAGCACCAACCTACACAACCTAGAGCATCGAGCCTTTAATCTGAGACATATCCGGCATGCCTGAGGTAATTCCAGCATTCGTCGAGTGTGTAGAGGTCGCAGATGCTGCCAACCGCGTCCCATAGGGCACTGATGGTGCGCGCCCCGATGCGGCGGAGGTGAGCCTTGAGCTTGGCAAAAGCCATCTTGATGGGGTTGAGGTCGGGCTGTATGGCGGGAAGAACAGGAACCATGCGCCCCGCTTATTGAGGATAGTCTTGGCCTTTTCACTCTTGTGGCTGGATAGGTTGTCGAGGATGACGACATCGCCCGGCTGGAGGGTTGGCGCCAACTGGGTTTCCACATAGACCGTGATGCACATTTTGGGCATCACGGTCTAATGCCAAATCCCGGTGAGGAGAACTCATCGGGATTTGGTCAGGCCCAAGGGGCCGCGCGGCTTATGCCGCGGGAGCCAAGAGTTTCGGAGAAACCCGCCCGGCGCGTGAGGGCGGCGTTGATCGGTTCCGGTCAACGCAATCTGGTATAAACACCTAATGCACTTTCAGGGCATCAGGTCTTAGCGTTGGGGAAGGCGAACACCCCGCACGGAAAGCACCTGCACCACCGCATCTGGATCGTGTGGCACCAGGACAATGCGGACAATCCCCTCACCCAACGCTTCCAGAGGAGTTCCGTCAAGTTCGACGGAGAACTCGAAATGGTCGGCCGCCGGCAGCTCACCGGAAAGGATCACCACGTCACGGCAGACGACTTCGCAGGTGGTTGGCGCCCTTAGGCGCACAGCAACCTGCAACTGGAAGCGATCGCAGTAATAACGGCTGATATCGACCACACATTCCCGGAAGCCGGCTTGGTCGGGCTGCCCAACACCTTCGCCCCAAGGGCCGGAATGCCCCTCCCGCACGGCAACGTCCAGCAGCACACCGGCACTGCGCATATCCGCGAGCGAAGGCAGGGTTTGGCGCCAGTTTGGCGGGATAACGGGCAAGGGCGGAGGGCGGATGTGGGCGGGATTCCCTCCTTCCTCCATCAACGGGAACGCATTCCGCCCCGTGCCAAGGTAGTAGTCCTGATATTTGGTAGGTTCTTCCTGTTCCGGCGGACGGTGCAGGATCGCCGACACGCCCAAGGCTTCGGCAAAAATCACGCCATGCAGCGAGCTCGACACCACCAGCTCTGCTTCCATTATGAGGCGGCATAGCTCGAACAAGTCGCAGTCCATGGTGCCGACACGGCTGCCGCGCCGTCCACCATACATCTGGGCGAAGCGAGGCGCGTCCGAATAATGAGGCAAGTACAATACCCCCGACGGGGCGTCGGCCTGTGACCGCAGCGTGGCGATCTCAGCGGCAAACAGGTCGCCGATCAGCAAGCCTGGGTCGAAGAACATCTCCAAACCGCTGACATCCACCCCGTAACGGCGCAGGTAATCCCGCGTCAACGGACCGCGGACCGCCAGCGCCTTTACGGTCGCAGCCTCGGCTGATCCTATTTCGGGGGGGCGTTCCTTGAAGCCGCATCCCCACAGGATGTCGCCTGCCAGCATGCGGTGTGCGACGGAGCCTGCTCCCAGCAGCCGGCGTCCCCGCGCCTGGGTGTTGATGCTGCGGGCACCGAACAGGCGGGCGACGATGGCCCCTTGCAGCGCGTCACCGGCGTTGCCGAAACGAAAGACACCCCGGCTTAAATCCGTCAACGTGCGATAAACTGATAACTCGGGCTGCCAAAAGAAGGTGCGGATTGTCGGCTGAGCCTGAGATTCGCCCTCGTTCCCGGCTGCCCCCGTCAATGCGGGAGTGCGCCTTATGATCGGACGTTGGGCCTTGGCCACCATATCCATGGGGTAGCGGCGCAAGGCCGCCCGAAAGTCGTTGATCCCGTAGGCGATATCGAGGTACTGCCCATCCTCGCTCAAGGCGGCGCCACATGGGTATAGGCAGGCATCCACTCTGTCGTTCAAGGGTTCCGCTGCACGCAACCTGTACTCGTCCTCGGACAACTGGAACGCCGGTTCAGGCGCCACCGCCACGGGACGGAATGGCGGCCGCGCCTCGAAGGACAGAACGCTGCCCGCATAGACGAAGCCGCGTGGCCCCTGGATTCTGCTTTGCGTCACCAGATGCCAGGTGTCGCCGACACGGACTGGCGAAGCTCCGCCATGTAAAGGACCGAAGGCAAGCTCCAGCGCTTCAGACTGCCAATGATGGGCCGCGTATCCCGCTGCCTTCAGGGTATCGCCATCCATCCTGCAATGCAGAATGGTGAAAGGCGAAAGCGAATACACTGCATACAGCTCGCCGCCGTACTCGAAAAAGCCCCAGTTCTTCTCAATGTCCCTGCGCCCGTCCGTCTTTTCCACCTTGATAGGCGGACTCAACGGCCGCGCATCCTCATCCACCTCCACCAGATAGATATTGTTGGGACGCTCGGTATCGCCGGTGTTGAAATTGACGAAATAACGTCCGTTCCAACGGAATGTCCGGGGGTCGGCATACCAGGCGACCCCTCCGCCAAGGGCGCGAACTTCCTCAGACCAGACCGCCACCTCGCCCACCACCCGCAGGCTTTCATCCAGTCGGCAACGAACGATCGCACGGCGGCGATCCTGCCCGACATGGCGGTAAAGGCAGATGAGACCCGCCGGGGTTCGCATTAGCGCCGGATTAAAGACGTAGCCCCCGGAACTCATCGGGAGATCGAGCAACTGATGATGGACGGCTTCGGGTATGGGAACCTCGCGGGCGGGAAGCATCAGTTACCCTCCAGGGTATAACGTCTAACCAATTCATCGGGGACCAGCCATCGGTTCACGGCAAGACGTTCGTAGAACTCCTGATGCGATTGTTGTTTCTGCCGCCCCGTAAAATGAACAAGAAAATGCTCGTCCAATCGGGACTGGTATTCAAAGTCACGGTTATTGAACTGATTATGATCAACAATCTTTATGAAACTGGATGAGAAACGGGGATCCGTTTCCGTCAGATACACCATGGCCTCCTGGTCGCCATGACTATAATAACCGAGATCATCGCGCCAGAAATTTCGAACCACTTCCATATCAACATCAAAAATTGCCTGAATAAACTGGCGCGACATATCTGTTGATTTGAGCAAAAATTGCCCGGCGGAAAATTTCGTGAAAAGCTTTTTGGTTGATGGACTCGCGCAAATCACCATCTGCTCGTCCGTCACCCCCTCCAAAAACCGTGTCAGCGGTATGGAAAAATCTGTGAAATAAGCATCATCATCAATCCAAAATATCCAATCAAACAGATCAATATAACGTCGAATAGTCTCGATCTTGAAAAAATACTTACGCTGGTCGCATTCAGGGGTAAAGTTGTAGATATAGCTATAACCGTGATAGTCGGCATACAGCTTATGATTGATCGGAGATTCAAATCGCAGTCCGGGATAATAGCCCGACAGAATGCCTATTCTCACCTCGCCCTCCTCAAGCCTCACAACCATCAAAACGAGAATCGACATTCAAAATTAACATATCCTTAAAGTCTTTTTCGCAATTAATGTGCGCACCTCATAAGGACGCCAAGAATTCACTTGGAGCAAGGCGATGCGAGTTCTTTACCTGGGTTCTTACGGGTTCGGCAATCTGGGCGATGAATTGTGCTTGGCGGAGGCCGTGCGCACTTTCAGCGGGGACGAGGTATGGACCTATGCCCACGACCCGCGCCTGACCGCCCGGGCCACCGGGGTGACCAATTTCATCGCCAGCCGCAAGGATATCGCCATGCTGCGGCCGCATGCGGTTGTCATCGGCGGCGGCGGCATCGGCTTCCTGCCGGCCATCCGCGACTTTCTGGCCTGGGCGGTGGATGCCACGAAATTGGGCGCGCGCCTGTTCATCCATAATATCGGCGTTTACGAAGAGACCGCGCTGGACCGCACCTGGCTCGCACCGGAAATCCTGCAGGCTATCCGCGACGCCGAGGACTTCACGGTGCGGGATGCGGAATCCGCCAGGATCGCCACTCAGTGGTGCGGCCGCCAACCCGCGGTGACCGGCTATCCGGAGGTCATCTTCGACAGCGATCCGACCCTGTTGGGCCTGCTGCCGGATGCGCCGCTGCTCGGCATATCCCTGGCCAACCGGGACGAAGTCAAGCAGACCCTGATGGGCAATCGGCAGGCCGTGGACGAGATGCTGGCGGCCTTCCCCGACCACGTCATCATCCCCATCATCAGCACCGTGCACAACGTTGCCGCCGTCGAGAACGACATCCTGGCTTTCCAGTGGTTCCAAACCAATTTCCTGCGCGGCCGCACCGTCGGCTTTCGGGAAACCCTGCTTCCCGCCTGGTGGCGCCTGCACATGACGCCCAAGCGGCTGCGCGGCGTGATCGGCAAGTTGGATTGCCTGGCTGCGCAGCGCAAGCACAACTGCATTCACGCCATCGGCGCGGGCGTGCCGCTGATCGGCCTGGATGTGGAGGGCCATGCGAGCATTGCCCGGATCTTCGAGCAGTTCGATGGCACCCTGGCGACCGGCTCGCGCTTGCTGACACTACGCATAAGTTGAGATTTTATTTACCAAATCCGCTTCAGACTCGATAGTCGGGCGGAAGCGCCGAGAGACGCCGCCGCTTCGCCATACACCGCCGATACCAGGATGGCCCATGACGACGCCCAATCTCGACGCGACCCCACCTGCCTTCCCCGATTGGATGGGCGCCCATTTCAGCCAGTTCCTCCTCCTCTACAAGGAACACAAGGCACCTTATGGCGGCGATCTCGACACCACCGAGCGCGCCCTGGTCGCCTATGTCCTGCGTCGGCAGCGCAATCCCCGCGCGACGCTGCACAACCACCCGCCCCTCATCGCCAAGCTGACTGCCCCCGACCCCAAGGGCCTGCCCATGGGCTGGCTGGCTGCCGCCCTATGGCGCCATTCTTCCGAAGCCAAGCAGACCTTCTTCGACCTCCACGATCCCCGTCAACGGGCCGCCTATCTGGTCCAGCTTGGCCTTTCGGTCGCCCAATCGCTGCGGCTGCCCGAAGAATGGATATGCGACGCGACACGCGCAGCCGTTCACGAGCCGGTCGACGACAACCCGCTGCTGACCAGCGGCCTGCTGCACCTCAATCGTTTCGCGCCAATCGGTGACAAGAACCTCAAAGACTCCAAGGAGTTTGTGAGCTTCCTGCTGGCCGTGATGTCCATGATCGCGGAAAACCGCTGCCCGAGTTACGCCCTCGCACCGCAGCACCACGACTTCCTGCAGATGGAAATCTACCCCACGGGGGACGAGTCCAAACCACTCACGGGCCTGCACGCGGCCGCGCTCATGGCCCACGACCTTTATGACGCACAGACGCTCGCGCATCCCGAGGCCGCCGAATATGTCGTGCGCCACCTCGAGGCTACGCTGCTTCCGGCCTTGAAGCTGCCGCCGCCCTATGCCCCACAGGCAGAGGAAGACGCGCCACCGCCGGGAGTGGACAACGACATCACCGTCATCGGCCCAGCGGCCCACGCTTCCGGCCTTGGTGCGGCGGTTCGCGTCTGTGTCGATGCCCTGATCGAAACCGGACGCGACGTCCGTATCCTCAAGTCCGTCCAATTCAATGGGCGGAACGACGAAAGCCGGCTTGACCATCTGAACGTCAGCCGCAGTAACGCTCCGGTCAATGTCATTCATTTCAATCCGGACGTTTTTGCCGAACACGTCCTGAACATCGGGCCGGAACATTTCGCCGACCGCTACAACATCGGGTACTGTGTGTGGGAGACGACCAAGGCGACCCCCGCCCATCAGGTGGGACTGGATCTATTCGACGAGATCTGGGTGCCGACGCGCTATTGCCACGATATCTTCGCGCCCCATACGCGCAGACCCATCCGGATCGTGCGCACCCCCCTTCCCGCAGTCAATGTGCCGGGGTGGATGACCCGACGGCATTTCGGCCTGCCGGAAGACACCTTCCTTTATGTCTTCACCTTTGAGGGCGCGTCGCACTTCACCCGCAAGAATCCGCTGGCGGTGATCAAGGCGTTCCGCGACGCCTTCCCTGCCGAGCGCACGGATGTGGGCCTGGTCATCAAGACCCACAACACCCGGAACCTGAACGCCATCGACCAGAGGCTGTTCAAGGAAGTCCGCAGCCTGTGCAACGCCGACAAGCGGATCATCCTCATCAACGAATCGTTCCGGTCCAAGGAAGCGCACGCTTTGATCAATCTGTGCGACTGCTACGTGTCGCTCCACCGCTCGGAGGGCATGGGCTACGGCATGGCCGAGGCCCTGCTGCTCGGCCGCCCGGTGATCGCCACCAACCATTCCGGCAACACCGACTTCATCACCAGCGAAACCGGATACCCGGTCGATTTCAAGCTGATCGACGTCAAGCCGGGCGAGTACTTCTATCCCGATGCCGGACAATGGGCCGACCCGGACCATGACCATGCGGTCGCCTTGATGCGCCATGTGTTCGCCAATCCCGACGAAGCCAGGGGCAAGGTCGCCATGGGGCAGCGATTGCTGGCGTCGGAGTGGAGCACCAAGGCGGTTGCGGCGGAATACCGCAAATCACTCGACCCCATTTTCTCCCGCAAAGCCGTCGCGGCCAAGGCGCCGCACGACTTGAGGATGTTCTGAGCGCCGTGCGTCAAGGTTTACGCACGGCCGTTTGACCTGTGTTCGGGCACGCCTTGCATCCAGGCAGGGCGCTCCTATCCCAGTCCTCATCACGGCGCGCCGCCGCAAGAAGGAGAAAATGATGGTCACCCGGGAAGAAGTCGTGATGGCCTACAGGCTGCTTCTTGGCCGCGAGCCGGAAAGCGAGGCGGCGGTCACCGGCCACATGGCCGCACACAAGGACTGGCAGTCCCTGCGCAAGGCATTCATCAGCACGCCGGAATTTGCCGGCAAGCTCGGGCAAGCGGACGGCGGGCGCACCTTCCTGACCGGCAGCGAACCCCCCATGCTGATTGACCTGGACGTCCCCGACGACACCATGGAGGCGTTGCTCGAGCACGTGCAGCAAAGCTGGACCGCCCTCGGCCGCGAGGAGCCCCATTGGGCGGTGCTGACCACCCCGGCCTACACCAAGGAAAAGATCAGCGAGAACCGCGACTCCTTCTACCATTCGGGCAGGAAGGACGCGGATCGTTTCAAGGCGGCCCTCAAGCGCAGCCACCTGACCGTCCCCAAAGGCCGCTGCTTTGAGCTGGGCTGCGGCGTCGGCCGCGTCACCCGCTGGCTGGCCCCCCTGTTCGATGAGGTGGTGGCCGCCGACATCTCCAGGCCGATGCTGGAACTGGCGCGCCAATACCTTGCCGAACAAGAGATCGACAACGTCACCACCGTGCATTTTTCGGCAATCTCCGATCTCGTTGCGGTCGAGCCCTTTGACGCGTTCTTCAGCGTGATCGTGATCCAGCACAATCCGCCACCGATCCAGGACCTGATCTTGCGCAGCCTGTTGTCCAAGCTGCGGCCAGGGGGCGTCGCGTACTTCCAGGTGCCGACCTACGCCTCTAATTATCACTTCAACGTCCGCCGCTTTCTATCACCCAAGCTGAAGCCGGGGATGGAAATGCATCCCTTGCCGCAATACCGCATCTTCGAGATCGCCGCCGCTGCCGGCCTGAGCGTGGTCGAGGTGGCCGAAGACGGTTGGGTGGGCAATGCGCTGTGGCGCTCCAACACCTTCGTCCTGCGGAGGCCGGCATGAAGCCGGCCGACATGCTGAAGGCGGCCCCCACTCCACACGAGAACGAAGCCCTGGCGGAGGCCGAGCGGCAGAGGGCGACATCGCGGATAACCGCCTTGCCCTCCCGTCTGACCGTCGAAAGCACCACCATCTGCAATCTGCGATGCGTGATGTGCACCCATTCGTTCAACGGGGTTGATCGCCCCCGGCACATGCCCGACGAAGTGATCGACAAGATCGCGGAGGCCATGAGGACGGCCCGCATCCTGATGCTGCACGGCATCGGGGAGCCTCTGGCCGCTCCGGCATTCTGGCGGGTGCTGGAACGCAAGCTCTATCACCCCGAGACGCAGCTTGCCATCAACACGAACCTGCAATTGCTGAACGACCGCAAGCTGGACCAACTGTTGGCTTGCGAAGCCCAAATAACCATTAATGTGTCGATCGACGCCGCCACCGAACGCACCTACCGCCGCATTCGGGGAGCAGATTTCAATGTGGTGATCGACAATATCCGTAAAATCATCAGCCGCAGAAACGGAGACAACCCTCGCATCATCATGAACATGACCTTGATGCGAGAGAATATCGATGAGGTCATTCCCTTCATTGAAATGGCCAAGGATCTGGGGGTGTCCGAAGTCCAGATGTGGCATCTTAACCAGTGGGACAAGGAATTTCTGGAAAACTTCCGCCAGACCCGGGAGGACGGCTGGGAATTCGACTACGAAGCCCAGGGTTTGTGGAACTACCCCGCACTGTCCAACGCCACCTTGCACGCCGCCACCAAACGCGCCGAGGAGCTTGGCGTCACCTTGGGGATGGGGGCGGGAAAGACGATATATTTCGCCGAGGAAGAGGAAGAGGAAGAGAACGAGGAACCGCAGCAGCCGCTTCCCGAGTCCAGCCAAACCGTCAAGGACTGCACATACCCTTGGAAGGGAATGGTCGTTTACGCGGATGGCTCGGTGCGCCCTTGCTGCTATGCGGCCCGCAACGTCGGCAATCTCAACCACCAAAGCTTTGACGAAATCTGGAATGGCCGGGACATGCGCCGCCTCCGCCTCTATTGCGAGGAGGATGCCATCAGTCCCATCTGTGCGAATTCAGTCTGCATGTACGTGCAGAACACCCTCGCCCGCCGGAAGGCCAAGCCAAGCCATTTCTAGGCGCAGCGCGAGCCGCGCCCCAAGCGGAAAGATGCCCGGCACATGGAAAAACACTCCAGCACCGCCGGCATCTTCAACCCATTCGACGTCACCTTGGCAACCGGCTCGCGCCTGTTGGCACCGCGCACGAGTTAATATCTTCTTTACCAACCCCCCCTCAGATTTAACGTCGGGTGGAGGGGTCAAGAGACGCCGCGCTTCGCCGTCAACCGCCGATTTCAGGATGGCCCGTGACGATGTCCAATCTCGATGCGCCCCTACCTAGCTGCCCCGACTGGATGGGCAGCCATTTCAGCGAGGTGACGGAGGACAACCCGGTGATCAATTCACTGCGGCGGCCCGGCACCTTCCTGCTGCGGAGGCCGGCATGAGATTGCCCAACATGCCGAAGGTTCCCTGCACCCCTTCCGAGAACGAGGCACTGGGGGAAGCCGAGCGGCAAAGGTGGGCATCGCGGATGACCGCTTTGCCCGCCCGTCTGACCATCGAAAGCACCACCCTCTGCAATCTGCGGTGCGTGATGTGCCATCATTCGTTCAACGGGGTCGACCGTCCCCGGCATATGCCGGACGAAATAATTGGCAAGGTCGCGGAAGTTATGAAGACGGCCAGCACCCTGTCGCTGTTTTCCATCGGCGAGCCTCTGGCCGCTCCAGTCTTCTGGCGGGTGCTGGAACGCAAGCTTTATCACCCCGAGGCGCAGCTTACGTTCAACACGAATCTGCAATTGCTGAACGACCGCAAGCTGGACCGGCTGTTGGCGTGCGAAGCCAAAATGACCATCAATGTGTCAACCGACGCCGCCGCTGAACGCACCTACCGCCGCATTCGTGGGGCGGACTTCAATGTGCTGATCGACAACATTCAAAAAATCGTAAGCCGCCGCAACGGGGATAATCCGCACGTTATCATGAACATGACCCTGATGCGGGAAAATATCGAGGAGGTCATTCCCTTCATCGAAATGGCCAAGGATCTGGGAGTGTCCGAGGTCCATCTGTGGCACCTCAACCGCTGGGACAAGGATTTTCTGGAAAACTTCCGCCAGACCAGGGAAGACGGCTGGGAATTCGACTACGAGGCCCAGGGCCTGTGGAACCATCCGGCTCTCTCCAACACCACCCTGCGCGCCGCCACCAAACGCGCCGAGGAGCTTGGCATCACCTTGGTTATGGGTGGGGGAAAGGCGATGTTTTTCGCCGAGGATGAGGAAGAACAGATTCCCGAATCCACCGAAACCGTCAAGGACTGCCTGAACCCGTGGAAGAGAATGGTTGTTTACGCGGATGGCTCGGTGCGGCCCTGTTGCTTTGCGACGCGCACGGTCGGCAATCTCAATCACCAAAGCTTTGACGAAATCTGGAATGGCCAGGACATGCGCCGCCTCCGCCTCTATTGCGAGGAGGATGCCATCAGTCCCGTCTGCGCGAATTCAGTCTGCAAGTATGTGCAGAATACCCTCGCCCGCCGAAAGAGGCCGGGGAAGGGCTGATCCGGACAGGTTTAGAGCGGCGAGCGCTAAACCTGGCGCACAGCCGCGATCTGCCGCCATTGAGGCGGCGCCCGGCGAGGGCAAAAATTACAAGCGGTAGACCGTGATGCGCATTTTGGGCATCACGGCCTGAAGTCCGCTCGCAATCGCGGGCGACGGAACCGCTGCGCGCCTCGTCTCCCGACCAGGGCGGTGGGATGTGGCGCCGCAACATGGTGCACGCAGAACGGCCATCCGCCCTTATACGGCCTTCGGACTGACCCGATGGTCCTTGGATGGCCGGGTCAAGGCCCGGCCATGACAACAAGGCGACCGCCTCTGCAACACTCTGACAGAGAGGGCTGGGGGGGGGGACCGTCAGGCGCCCGCGGCGGGACTGGGCATGCTGATGAAACCCACGCCGAGATGACGGTGGATTTCCGCCAGGTTGCGCAACCCTGCGATCTCTTGCTCGGACAGGCCGACACGAGCGTCAAGACCGAGCAACACGCCGTCGGCGAAGATCGAGAGGCTGACCAGATTGGCCTTGAGTTGGTTCGGCCCCGCAGTCTCGGGATCGACCAAGCCGATCTGCATCAACGTCCACAAATCGCGGACCTTCTCGAGGGTGGTCTGCGCCAGTTCGGTGGGCATTTCGCCAGCGACCAGCTTTTCCAGCGCGTCAGCGGACTTGAGGAACACCGCGCCGATCCCTTGGGATCCCGTCTGCGGCAGTCTATCCGCTACAGCATACGCACCATAGCTATCCGCGCTCTTTGACATTCGTGAGTCTCCACGCAAAAGGTCTCGGGCGAATGCTATCGGAGGACAGGTTAATACCGAGTTACCGCCGCCCTCCGGCCCTTGGAGATATTCTAGCGCCAGTTGACCTTACGGTGAAGCGTTTCACCCTCATGCCTTCGCCTCGCCGGGCGGCGACACAGTCATGCTGGCGACCACATCGGCTTCGTGGCGCAGCAACTTGCGGCACGCCCGCAGCGCCGCATAGTAGTGAGCGGTCTCGATCGCGCCACGAATCTCGTCGCCGATGGGCGCGGCCGAGGGACAGGCTTCCAGATATTCACCCAGGTAGCCATGGAAAAGCTCCAGGTAATGCGCCCGCCTGTCTGGAAAAATATAGGCGCATTGCAAGGCAAAATAGACCCGGGAGGCGGGGGTGACCGCATCCTGCTCGGTCAGGATTTCCTTCTGGCGCAGGATTGCCGATTCGTTGTGGATGCGGATCTTCGTGTTGGAACCGGCATTTTCGAGAACGGAACCGTTGATGATCACTCTTTCGCCGGGCTTCAGGTCAATAAGAAGGGGCAAGGCGAGCCTCCAATGAACCGCGCACACAATATGCGGTCTAGCCATATACCTCGGCACGCAGTGGTGCAAGGGCGGCGCCTACCAGCCGCCGCGTTGCAGCCACTCCTCCAGCATGGGCAGGCGGTCGAAACCCCAGAACGGCTCGTCGTCCACCACCATATAGGGGGCGCCGAACACGCCGCGGGCGATGGCGCCCTCGGTTTCGGCGCGCAGCTTGGCCTTGATCTCGGGGCGCTCGATGCCGGCGGCCAGGGCGGCCACGTCCAGCCTCTGCTCGGCGGCGACGTCCAGCACCACCTGGCGCTCGGAAATGTTGCGGCCCTGGGCGAAATAGGCGGCGAACACCGCATGGCCGAACGGCTTGGCCCGCTCGGGCTGGTTGGCATCCAGCCACCAGAACGCGCGCGCCGCCGCCACCGTGCCCACCGGGAACGGCTCGGGGAAGCGATAGGGGATGTCGTGCAGCCGCGCCACCCGGTCCCAGTCATGGCGCGAATAGGCGCCCTTGAGCGGCTGGTCGATCAGCCGCACGTTGCCCGAGGCCTGGAAAGCGGGGGTCAGCAGCATGGGCCGCCAGCGACAGAGGCGGCCATGCCGTTCCGCCAGGGCATCCAGCCGCGTGCTGGCGAAATAGGCGTAAGGCGAGGAAAAATCGAAGAAGAATTCGATCTCGGGCCGGGACGGGCACATGGACGGACACCCCCTTGCTTGGTCAGACCGCGTGGCCTGGCCTTAGTTTTTCTGGGGAGCCGGCCGTCCCGGCAGGAGGCGCCGCCGGAACCGCCGACTCCGCACGCCGCAGCATCGGGGCAGGATGGAAAACCGATACGCACGACGGCCCCTTGCACGGGCCTGGGCGCAACTTACCAGGGCAGCTCGCGGCCGTCGAAATGGAAGAACTTGCCGCTGTCGTTAAGAGAAACTTTATCCAGCACCGCGCGCATGCCGGCGATGGCGGTGGGCGGGTCCAGCGGCGCGTCGGCGCCGCCCATGTCGGTGCGCACCCAGCCGGGCGACAGGGCGATGGCGGTGATGCCGCGCCCGGCCAGATCAACGGCCAGCGTCTTCATGATCATGTTCACCGCCGCCTTCGAGGCGCGGTAGGCATAGAAATTTCCCGAGCTGTTCTCGGCGATCGATCCCATCATGGAGGAGATGGTGGCGATGATCTTGCGCCCGCCCAACTGGTCGGCGAAGGCTTCGGCCATCTTGAGCGGCGCCAGCGCATTGGTGCGCATCACCGCCATGAAGCCGTCCGCATCCACCCCGCCGAACGACTGGTCCTTGCCGTAGACGCCGGCATTATTGAGCACGATGTCCAACTCGACGCCGGCCAGGCCGGCCTTCAGCCGCTGGATGGAATTGAGGTCGGAGACGTCGGCCACATAGACCTCGGCCCCGGCATCGGAGGCGGCGCGGCCGGACAGAGGGTCGCGCACCGTGCCCAGCACCCGCCAGCCGGCGGCGGCGTATTGACGGGCGAATTCCAGACCAAGACCGCGATTGGCGCCGGTGATCAGAATGGTGGGCATGGACGAACCTCCTTGCTGGGCGGCCCTCCCCCGGCGGCGCCGGGGGAGAGACGGCTGAACGCGGTTACTGCTTGAGCGCAGTCACCTGAATTTCGACCTTCATGGCCGGGTCCACAAGGCCGCAAACGATGGTGGTGTTGGCGGGCTTGGCCTTCTTGAAGTACTTGCCCAGCACCGGGGCGATGGTGCCGAAATAGGAGGCGTCGGTGACGTACATCATCACGCGGACCACGTCGTCCATGCTGGCGCCGGCCTGTTCCAGCGCGGCCTTGATGGTCAGCAGCGCCTGCTCGGCCTGTTCGACCTCGGATTCGGAGATCTTGCCGTCCTTGTAGCCCGAGGTGCCCGACACGAACACCCACGGGTCCTGCTGAACGGCACGGGAATAGCCGGCGACCTCTTCGAAGGGCGAGCCGGAGGAAATCAGACGACGGGTCATGAAACCATCCTTGCAACAGACGCGGCCGTGGCCCGCCGCCCGGGTCGAGAAACGCCACGGCGGGTTTTCTATACGATTTGCGCGCATGGGCAAGGGAAAGCGAAATGGGAGACCTTGCGCCCCGGCGGGCGTGCTCAACACGCCTTGCGCCCGTGCGGGCGCGGTCAAAACGCCTTGCGCCCGTGCGGGCGCGGTCAGAACACCTTGCCCCCGTGCGGGCGCGGTCAGAACACCTTCCGCCCCGGCTGGACACGGTCGGCCAGCCAGCGCAGCCACGACGGCGGCACCACGGGCCGGGCGCGGCGGTGGGCGGCCACCAGCACCACGTGGCGGCGGTCGCAGGCCAGATGGGGATCGTGGGCGGCGGCGCAGCCGACCCGCAGGCCACGGCGGGCATGGGGGTGGGCCGCGCGCCAAAGGGGAGTGGTCATGGCCTGCCTTCCGGTCGTCCGCGGATGGCCGGAACTATACAGCCGCCTGCGGGGCGGCGTGATGACGGGCCTGTGAAAATTGCGATGGTCTAGTTTTGTGTATGGCCCTCGCCGGGCGCGCGGCTATGCGCCAGATTGAGCCCGCGCCGCCCTAGGAGCGCGGTCAGCGACCGCCCAGAACATGCTCGATGAAGGGCACGCGGCCGTCGCGGCTGTCCACTTCCAGCACCCACAAATCGTAATCCACGTCGCGGGCGCGCGCGATGGCGGCCTCGGCGCGGGCGTCATCCACGGGGTCGGGACCGGTGGCCTTCAGCCATGCCAGCCGCCCCTGGCCGTCCCGGGCCTGGGTATAGATCTCGGCCCGGCCGTCGCCGCGATTGACCTTGACCAGCACGGTGCCGGCATCCTCGTCGCCCTTCTTCGCCACCACCGCCGGAATGGCCTCCAGCCCGCAGCGACGGATGGCGGCGTGGATGAACAACTTGGCCTTCAGTTTCGGTTCGCTCATGCCCCGCTTTCCACAAGATGGGCGGGATGCGCCCCGCCACGCCCTTCCCACGCCATATAGCGCTAGGCGTCCCAATAGGGAACGGGGCCGAACCGCTCGGCCAGAAAATCCACGAAGGCCCGCACCTTGGCCGACAGGTGGCGGGCGGTCGGCCACACCGCATGAATGCCGAAGCCGGCATTCTCGTATTGCGGCAGCACGCGCACCAGCGTGCCGGCCCGCAGCGACGGTCCCGAGATGAAGGTGGGCAGCGCGGCGATGCCCGCCCCCGCCAGACAGGCGGCCAGCAGGATTTCGCCGTTATTGGCCTTGAGCCGGCCTTCCAGCCGCACGTTCTCGTCGCCGTCGGGTCCGGTGAAGCGCCATTCCTCGGCCGCCGAGATGTAGGAATAGGCCAGGATGTCGTGGCCGACCAGATCGGCCAGCCCCTGCGGCCGCCCGCGCCGGTCCAGGTAAGCGGGCGCGGCCACCATCACCCGACGCGCCGGGGCAAGCCGACGCGCCACCAGCGAGGAATCGGCAAGGCGTCCGATGCGCACGGCCACGTCATAGCCTTCGTCCAGCAGGTCCACCACGCGGTCGTTGAGCGTCAGATCCACGTGCACCTGGGGAAAGCGGGCCAGAAAATCGGGAATGGCGCCGGCCAGGTGCATGGTGCCGAAGGTCATGGGTGCGTTGATGCGCAGCACGCCGCGCGGTTCCGCCTGCAGCGCGCCGACGGCGCTTTCCGCTGCCTCGGCCTCGGCCACCACGCGCCGGCAATGTTCCAGGAAACCGGCCCCCGCCTCGGTCAGGCTCATGCGCCGGGTGGTGCGCTGCAACAGCCGGGCGCCCAGCCGGTCCTCCAGCGCCGCCAATTGCTTGGACACCGCCGATTTGGACAGCCGCAGATCGCGGGCGGCGGCGGAGATGCCGCCGGCATCCACCACTCGGGCGAATACCGCCATCCCGGCCAGCAGCTCCATGGGCACTGTTTCTTTCATGGAAACAATCTTGTTCCTTTCGCGCGGATTGTCCAGGACCTTTGCCGGTTCGATATTCCCAGGCAGGCAACCCAACCGCAGGACATCTGCCATGACCCGTATCCTGATCCTCTATTACTCGACCTGGGGACATATCGAGACCATGGCCTATGCCGCCGCCGAGGGCGTCCGGGAGGCCGGCGCCGAGGCGTTCATCAAGCGCGTGCCCGAGACCATTCCCGGCGACGTCCTGGCCACCATCCACGCCAAGGCCGACCAGGCCGCCCCGGTGGCGGATCCCAACGAACTGGCCGATTACGACGGCCTGCTGATCGGCACCCCCACCCGCTATGGCAACATGGCCGGCCAGATGCGCAATTTCCTGGACCAGACGGGCAAGCTGTGGGCCGGCAACAAGCTGGTGGGCAAGCCCGGCGGCGTGTTCACCAGCACCGGCAGCCAGCATGGCGGCCAGGAAACCACGCTGATGTCCACCATCGTCAACCTGCTGCATTTCGGCATGGTGGTGGTGGGCCTGCCCTACAGCGCCAGCCAGCAGACCGCCATGGACAAGATCACCGGCGGCAGCCCCTATGGCGCCACCACCATCGCCGGCAGCGACGGCTCGCGCCGGCCCATCGACGACGAACTGGCCATGGCCCGCTTCCAGGGCCGCCACCTGGCGGAGATCGCCAAGAAGCTGAAGGACTGACATCATGCTTGAACTGCGCCCCTTCGCCGCGCTCGGCACCTTCCGCAACGACTGGCTGAACGCCCACTACCATTTCAGCTTCGCCGACTATTTCGACCCGGCGCGCATGGGCGTGGACAAGCTGCGGGTGTGGAACGACGACACCATCGCGCCCGGCACCGGCTTTCCGCCGCACGGCCACCGCGACATGGAAATCGTCACCTATGTGCGCACCGGCGCCGTCAGCCACGAGGATTCGTTGGGCAACCGCGGCCGCACCGAGGCCGGACAGGTGCAGGTGATGAGCGCCGGCAGCGGCATCCGCCATGCCGAATACAATCTGGAGGACGTGCCCACCACCCTGTTCCAGATCTGGATCCTGCCGCGCGCCCAAGGTCTGGCGCCGCGCTGGGAGACCAGACCGTTCCCGCGCCAGCACGGCCGCTTGCAGGTGCTGGCCTCGGGCTTCGCCGAGGACGGCGCCCCGCTCATCAACCAGGATGCCCGCGTGCTGGGCGCCACCCTGGATGCGGGCGAGGGCATCCGCCGCGACCTGGGCGGGCGGGCCGCCTATCTGGTGGCCGCGCGCGGGCGGCTGTCGGTCAACGGCATGACCGTCGGGCCGCGCGACGGGGTGGTGGCGACCGAGGAGCCGCACCTGGACATCATCGCCGAGGAAGAGGCCGAGATCGTGCTGGTGGAAATGGCCTGACGGAACCGGGGCGCGGCCGCGCCCGGGCACCCCGTCGTGGGGTGGACGCAAGGCTGCTCCGCCCCTTTACCCTGTCTTGTCTGCGCGGCCCGGTTTATCATGTCTGCCGGTTTGCGAAACTGCAGAGGGGGGAAAAGAAGCGCATGTCCATCATTCAGTGGACCGAAGACATGAGCGTCGGCGTCACCCGCCTGGATGAGCATCACCGCCGCCTGATCGACCTGACCAACCAGTTGGGCGCGGCCGCAGCCGCCGGCGACACCGAGCGCGTAACCGGCAAGGTGCTGGGCGAGCTGATCCGCTATGTCTACTACCACTTCGGCGAGGAGGAGCGCCTGATGGAGGAGGCCGGCTATGCCGATCTGGCCGTCCATCGCCAGCACCACCGCGCCATGGCCGAGCACGTGCGCGGGCTGGAGGAACGCTTCGATTGCGACCCCGGCGCCGTGGTCACCGCCGACCTGCATTCCTTCCTGGCCGACTGGCTGGTCAACCACATCCGGTCCGAGGACCTGCGCTACAAGCCCGCGCTTTCCGTCCTGGCCGCTACGGCTTAAGTCGAAGGGGGCGTACGCCCCCCTATCCTCCTGAACATCCTCGCCGATGCCACCGGACGATTGTCCGCCCCCTGGGGTGTGGTCGTATGCTGTTGGTGTGGACGGCAGTCATGCCGCCCGCATCTAAGGGGGATGCCACGCCATGCTGACCACCTGCCCGTACTGTCACGGCCCCGTGCCCAGCCACGGCAATTGCTGCCGGGTTCCCCACGATCTGGACCGGTTCGAACGGGTGTTCGAGCGGCTTTCCGCCCTGCCGGAAAAGCACTTCCTGCAAGAGAACCTGCTGCGCTATCTGGTGGCCTATGGCCGCCGCCCGGAAGAGGACGACGCGGACGCCTTCCTGGGCACGCGGGCGGCTCAGCCGTTGCGCGGCAGCGCGAATTCCGCCACCAGCGGCGCGTGGTAGGATTCCGGACTGGCCCAGATGCTGGCGGGCGACACCAGCTCGTCGCCCAGCGCCTCGTTGTGGATTTCCGCGCCCACATACCAGCCCAGCAGCGGGCGTGACACCAAGATGTGATCCAGCATCACCTTGCGCCCGTGGTGGATCACCGAAAACCGCTGGCTTTCGGCAATTGAGCGTTCCACCGGAACCAGCATGCGCGACGCCAGATGGCCGTTGCCGGTGTCCTCCTCGTCGCCGCGGATGGTGCGCACCGGCGCCTCGCGGTCATCGGCGTTGAAGTCGCCGCACACCGCCACCAGCGCCTCGGGTTCGCCATCCAGAATGCCGTCCACCAGCAGCCGCGCCTCCAGCGCCTGCCCCGCCTGCTTCACCGCCGCCAGGAAAAAGCCCTCGGCCCAGCCCCCGACGCTCTGCCAGCGGCCGTGCTCGTTCTTCTGGCCGGAGAGGAAGGCGGCACGCGGCGCACGCAGATGGACGTTGACCACATGCAGCACCCGCCCGCCGGGCAGCGACAGCCGGGCATGCAGCAGCGGGCGGTCCCATTCCACCGCCGCCGGGCCGTCCGCGCGCGGCTGCGGCGTGGCGGCGCGGTAATGGGGCGGCTCCACCAGATCGTGCCAGACCTGGCGGTGGCCCAGGACGGGAAAGCGCGACAGCACCACCAGATTGTGGCGGTCAGACGGCCGCACGCCGCCCCGGTTCAGCGACACCAGCCGGTGGAAGCTTTCCATTTCGGTGCCGGCCAGCACCCGGTCCAGCGCCGCCAGATGGCGCGGCCCCTTCTTGGTGGGACCATGGGCGTTGATTTCCTGCAGGCAGACGACATCGGCGCGCAGCCGCAGCAATTGCGGCCGCAGCACCGCCACGCGGTCGGCGAAATCGCCCTCGGCCATGCGGTCGTCCAGGCTTTCCATGTTGAAGGTCGCGATGCGCAGATGTCTCACGTGGTCCGCCCGCTTTCTGGCGCAAGCAATGTCATCGCCGTGACCATAGCATCAAACCCGTCGCCGCCTAACCCGCTCCGCTTGTGCATGACGACGGGACGGTTATAGTAAGCCACGGCAACTCCACGGAGATGGGGACGATGGCGGCATTGGCATGGAGCGAGGCGTACAGCGTCGGCAACGCCATGCTGGATTCCGACCACCGCATCTTGCTCAACCTGCTCAACCAGTTGCACGACGCCATCGACACCGGCCAAAGCCGCGCGGTGGTGGGCACCGTGATCAACGTCCTTGCCGAATACACCGAACACCACTTCCGCCGGGAGGAGGGGATGATGGCCGCCGCCGGCTATCCGGACCTGACCGCCCACCAGGCCCAGCACCGCGCGCTCGAGGCGCGCGTGCGCGACCTGCGCGACCGCTGGCACGGCGGCGAACGCCAAGTGGTGGACGAGGAAGTCTTGACCATGCTCAAGAAGTGGTTGACCGACCATATTCTGGGCGCGGATAAATCGTATGGTCCGTGGATCGAAGGGACGGCCGATAGCGGGGGATCGGCCGGCCGGGCGCAGCCATAGGGGCGGCGGTGCAGTTCGCGGGCAGCCAATCAGTCGCAGGGGAAGGGCGCTAGCACCATCATGATGACCGAACGCAAGCTGTTCACTGCCGAATTGCAGCGCCTGAAGGCCCTGTCCGCCAAGGGCGAGCCGGTCGCGCAGGCGGGGGCGCCGTCCAACAGCGAGGTGCTCAAGGCGCTCAACGAGATCCGGGGCGACATCAAGGCGCTGGAACACCTGCTCAAGGGCGAGGAGGCGCCGCCGCCCTCCGCCCAGTTGGCCACCATGGACGAACTGGTCACCCAGAAGCAGGCCGAAGTGTCCATGCTCAAGACCGAACTGCGGGCGCTGGCGGTCTGCATCGAGCAGACCAAGCACGAGATCGCCGCCCTGCGGCCGAAGGATTCCGACGATGACCGCCTGATGGCGGTGACCTTCGAACTGGACGCCATCGTCTCGGCCACCGAGAACGCCACCCAGAACATCCTGGAGGCCGCCGAGAAGATCGAAGGCCTGACCAAGGAAATCCAGGCCCACGGCGTCGATTCCTACGTGGGCCGCCTGGCCGAGGACATCAACGAGACCATCATCAACATCTTCGAAGCCTGCAACTTCCAAGACATTACCGGCCAGCGCATCACCAAGGTGGTCAAGACGCTGCAATACGTCGAGTCCCGCATCAACAACATGATCGACATCTGGGGACCCGACAACATCGCCGACATCGTGCCCAAGCAGGCCGAGGACCATCGCGACGATGACGCCAAGCTGCTGAACGGCCCGGCGCTGGAAAACCAGGGCATCAGCCAAAGCGAGATCGACGCCCTGTTCGGCTGAGGCGCCCGCCCGCCGCTTTCGCGCCTATGGCGGGGGCGCTGCACCCCCCTGCCCCTTCTCCAGGGCCCCTCTCCCAGGCGGGATACGCCGCATGCCCAGGCGGAAGCGGGGGCGGATTTTCGCTACCTTTCCGCGGGTGTGGACGGCGTCCAGCCTGCCCAGGGAAGGAGAAGAAGACATGAGCGAGAGACGAAGCGAAAAGGCGATGAGCGCCGCTGCCGAAAAGCT
>JAFAAW010000098.1 GCA_023426365.1 Pseudomonadota bacterium | reverse complement strand
CCCGCCCCCCCCCCCGCGCGGCCCCCCGCCGGGTCGACAAGTCGTCGGGCCAGGCGGGCGAGTTCAAGCAAGCGCTGGTCGATGCCCTTGACGGTCCCGGCACCGCCCAGGCCGCCGAGGCGCCGACCCAGCTTGCCGGCATCGATGCGCTGTTGATGGTGCAGGCGGTGGACGATTCCACCGAGCGGCAGGCGCGCAAGCGGCTGATCCGGCGGGGCGAGGACATCCTCGACAAGCTCGAGGAAATCCGCCACGGCCTGCTGCTGGGCACGGTGCCGAAGGAGAAGCTGATGGACCTGGCCCAGATGGTGCGCGAGCGCCGCGAAGCGTGCCAGGACCCCCGCCTTGCCGCCCTGTTGGACGAGATCGAACTGCGCGCGGAAGTCGAGATCGCCAAATTGTCACGCGGGGTCTAAGCCCCCGCCCGCAGTGTTCGTAGGCACTTTATCCCCCCATTGGTGCACGCGGGCCTTGCGACACCGGGGGCATCCCCATATATTCCCCCGCAAATTTGGATCGACCGTTGCATCGAGGAAACGGATGACCGTGACTCTGCCGCCGGATTACCGTCCGACCGAAGAAGAACCCTTCATGAATGAACTCATGCGGGAGTACTTCCGTCAGAAGCTCTTGGCCTGGCGGTCGGAACTGCTGCGCGAATCCGACGAGACCCTGGCCCACCTTCAGGAAGGTGGCTTGCAGGAACCCGACATCGCCGACCGCGCCTCGGCCGAAACCGACCGCGCGCTGGAACTGCGCACCCGCGACCGCGAGCGCAAGCTGATCGCCAAGATCGACTCGGCGCTGGAACGCATCGCCGACGGCTCGTACGGCTATTGCGAGGAAACCGGCGAGCCGATCACCATCCGCCGCCTGGAGGCCCGCCCCATCGCCACCCTGTCGATCGAGGCGCAGGAGCGGCACGAGCGGCTGGAGCGCACCCACCGCGAGGATTGATCCGGCCCTTCCGCCGGCTCTCTCTGGAAAGCCCCGCTCCGGCGGGGCTTTTTCTTTTTCCCGGCCTGTGTAGAATCGCGGCCATGCCCATCCGCGTCACCCTGGCCAGCGGTCCCGAGGCGGGCCGCGTCTACGAGTTCCCGGACTCCCAGCCGATGGTGGTGGTGGGGCGCCATGCGTCATGCGACGTCGTGTTCGACGCCGACGCCACCCAGGTGTCGCGCTACCATCTGGCGCTGGAACGCAAGCTGGCGCGCTATCGGCTGGTCATGCAGTCGGACAATCCGGTGTGGCTGGACGGCGAGGAGGCGTTCGAGGGCGACGAACTGCCCCAGGCGGCCGAACTACGCCTGGGCGGACCCGACGGTCCGCTGCTCAGGGTGGAAACCCTGGAAGAGGACGACCTGCCGCCCACCCAGCGCTATGCCCGCCACGACAGCGCCGCCCGGCTGGCGGCGGCGGCCGAGCGGCGCGCGCGCGCGCTGTTGGCGATCCTTTTGCTGGCGGTGGCCTTGCTGGCCGGGACCATGGGCTGGCTGCGCCATGCCGACCGCCAGGACATGGCCGCCCTGCTGGCCGAGGCGCGCAGCGGCGGCGGCGCCCAGGCCGAGGAGCAATTGGCCGCCCGCCTGCGCGAGGCGCAGCGCTCGGTCTATCTGGTGATGGCCAGGGACGAGCAGGGGAGCACGCCGTTCGGCACCGCCTTCGTGGTCGGTGACGACGTGCTGGTCACCGGCGCCCACGTGGCCGAGCAGTTCGACACCATGGGGGAAGGACTGACCCTGGTGGTGCGCGCGGCCGGCGCCCCCGCCCGCGACATCCGCGTGGTCGAGGCGATCCAGCACCCCCATTACGGCAGGTTCGAGGATGCCTGGCGCGCCTATGGCCCGCTGGCGGCCGGGGCGGGCGGCGCCAGCCGTCCCATCGTCGGCGCCGGCGGTTATGACGTGGCGTTGCTGCGGGTGGCGCCCGAGGATGCGGGCAAGCTGGGGCCACCCCTGCCGCTGGCGGCCGACGCCGACCTGGTGACGCTGGAGCCGGGCGATCCGGTGGGCTATGTGGGCTTTCCCATCGAAAGCGCGGCGCTGGGCGGCGTCAACCTGGACGACCCCGAGGCCCAGTTGCAGATCGGCCGGCTGACCGCCCTGACCGACTTCTTCCTGGTGAAAAGCGATCTTGCCGACCGCCAGTTGCTGCAACATTCGCTGCCGGTCCAGGGTGGGGCCTCGGGGTCGCCGCTGCTGGACCGCAGCGGCCAGGTGATCGGCGTGGTGTCCGGAGGCAATCTGATCGAGATCGACCCCCAGGGCACCCGCGTGCCCACCGGCATCGGCGTCAATTTCGCCCAGCGCGCCGATCTGGTGCGCGAATTGCTGGCCGGCGACGCCGCCGCCCGCACCGCCGAACGCGAGGCGCTGTGGCAGCGCCGCCTCAAGCGCTATCAGAACGAGGTGGACATGGCGCTGGCCGATTGGGCCGGCAGCCACGGGCTGACTTCGGTGCCGCCGGCCCTGGCCCAGGTGGACGGCCGCATCGCCGAGAACCCGCGCTACGACATGCCGGCCTTCGTCCATCCGTTCAGCGTGCCCAAGGCCGGGTGGTACCTGTTCCTGGCGACCTCGCGCGACCGCGAGAATATCGACATGATGCTGATCGAGGACACCGCCAAGGGCCCTAAGCTGGTGGGGGTGGACACCTCGCCCGACCACTATCCCGGCGTCGAATTCGCGGGCGAGGCGGGCAACGAGCTGCAGGTGGTCATCCCCGGCCCGGTGGGGGCCGAGGTGCGCCTCAGGGTCTTTCACCTTCCCGTAGGAAAGCGCTGAGCGCGGCCAGGGCGAAATGGTCGCGCTGGCGGGCATCGTGTGGGCCTTCGGGCCGCCAGCCCGGGGTGCCGGCGCTGTCCTCGCCCCAGTCGATCAGCACGGCGCGGCTGTGGGGGGTGATCACCACATTGGCCGGGGTCAGGTCGCCATGGGCCAGACCGCCCGCATGCAGGGCGGCGACGGCCGCCGCCACCTGCTCGATCACGTCGGCGGGCAGGGGGCCGCGGCGCCGCGCATTGGCCAGTGTCGCCCCGGCGACCCAGCCGAACACTCGCCACCCCGCGCCCTGAGCCAGCAGCGGCGCCACGCCAGGATGGCGCAGGGGCGGCAGCGCCCGGGCAGGCACGGCCGTGGGCCACAGCTTCACCGCCACCCGGCCGTGGCCCGCCCGCCAGCCGCACCAGGTTTCCGGCGGGCCGAAGCGCAGCCGCTCGGCCAGTACCGCGCCATGGGCACCGGCGGCGGGCAGCGATTCCAGCAGGGCGCGGGCCTGGGGGTCGTGTTCGGCCAGGGCCAGCAACCGGCGGGCGGCGGCGCGGGGGCGGCCTTGGGCGATCAGCATGCGGGCGGCGGCGACGGGCATGACCCCACTGTATCCCCGGATGCCGGGGGAATGCGACGGGCCGATGGTCATGGCGCCCGTGCCTGTTGGATCAGGGCGGCGCAATCCTGGTCCTTGCCCAGTCCCGGTTCGAGAAACGGCAGCAGGGCGGCCAGCGGCGTCAGCAGCGCCCCCAGCGCCGCCGCCGCCCCGCCGCGCGCCGCCTGGGTGGCGGCGTCGATGCCTATATCGGGGCGGCGCAGCGGCCCGCGCACGGTGATGGGGGCGCGGGCGGAAAACGGACTGACATCCTTGGGATGCGATTCCACCCGCAGGTCCAGCGCCTCGCGGTCCAGGTTCAGGCTGCCGTCGCCCACGATCACCGCCTGGGCGGTGTCCAGCACCAGCGCGCGGGTGCGGGCGACGCCCCCGGCCACCTCCAGGTCGGCCACCATGCAGCGCACCGCCATGGGCTGGTCCTTGCTCAGCGCCAGCCCCAGCGCCTTGGCGATGTCCAGGCCGGCCGCCTCGACCAGCAGGGCGCTGAACGAGCCGCCGGCCATGATCAGGGTGGCGCGGCCGTCGGCGGCGGCCAGCATCTCGGCGGTGCTGCGCCCCTGTCCGGTCAGTTCCACCCGGCCGGCCAGGGTGCCGGCGGTTTGCGGCGCGAAGCGGGTGCCCTTGAAGAAGCGGGCCAGATCCATGCGGCGGATATCCATGGCCAGCCGCGCGGCGGGTTCGGGGCGGCGGCCGTCCAGCTCCACCGTGCCGGCAAAGCTGCCCTGGGCGATGGTGAAGGCCAGGGGGGCCAGCCGGACGCGCCCGTCCTCCAGCGTCAGCGCCGCCTCCAGCCGGTCGATGGGCAGGCCCGGCGCCTCGACCCGCTGCCCGGTGAAGCGGATGTCGGCGTCAAGCGCGCGCAGCTTGTCCACATTGACCGGCTGATCGGGCAGCACCCGGTCGGGGGCGCGGGTGGGGTCGGGCTGGCCCGGCCGGCCGCCGATGAAACCGGCCAGGTCGGCCAGCGCCAGCCGGTTCGATACCAGATTGGCGCGCAGCAGCGGGCGCTCGCCGCCGGTCACCACCGTCAGGCCGCCGGACAGGTCGCTTTCGCCCACGCGGCCGTGGAAATCGCGAAAACTCCACGGTCCCCCGCTATTGGTCAGCCGGCCGCTGATGGCATAGGCGCGGGTCGGTGGCACGGGGATGGCGAAGATGGGGAATATGGCGGCCATGTCGGGACCGGACAGCGCCATTTCCACATCGACGCCCTCCAGTTTCAGCGGCTCGGCCATGGTGCCCGACACCTCGGCACGGGTGTCGCCGATGCTCATCCGCGCCGCCACCGGATAGGGCTTGTCCGTATCGCGCAGGGTCAGCAGCGAGCCGGCCTCCAGCGCGACCTCGGCCGGCATGCCCTTGAACGTGCCGTGGCCCGCCAGCCGCACCCGGTCGTGCGCGGGGTCGCCGCCGGTGGCGGTGGCGATCCGCGACTGGATGTCGATGCCCGCCGCCGCGTCGCGATAGGCGATGCGGCCATCGTCGATGGACAGGTATTCGATGATCGGAAAGGTGCCGCGCCCCTCGGGGGTCACCGCCTGCGCGGCGCCTGCGGCGCGCGGGTTGTCGGCCATGCGCCAGTTGGCGTCGCCGTGCCGGTTCTTTTCCAGCGCCACGTCGGGCTTGGCCAGGCGCAGGGACGGCAACTCAACCCGCCCGGCCAGCAACGGCAACAGGCGGATTTCCAGGTCGATGGCGCCGATCCGGGCCATGTCCGGGCGCGATGCCCAATCGGGATTGGCGATGCGCAGGCCTTCGGCGTGGATGGCGGTCGTCCGTCCCCACCGCACCGATAACGGTCCCTCGATGGCGACCCCGCGCCCCAGTGCCGCGGTGGCGCGCTCTCCCAACGGTCCGCGCAGCCAGTTGGCATCGAACACGAACAGCACGAACAGGACGGCCACGACCGCCAGCGCCGCCAATGCGGCCGCGATCCAGGCCAGAATGCGCAGCACCCTCATGGCCACCACCGGCCTCTGGGGAAGGTCACCTTCCTATATGGCGGGCCCTATGGCGGCGACAGGGGGCGTGGGCGGTGGTTCTTTCGGGAAGTGCCCTACCACCGTTCGTCAGCCGAGGGCGCGTCCAGGCGGATGGGCATGGACAGCAATTCCTCGCGCGCCACCGCTCCGCCGTCGTCCGTGGGCAGGGTGGCGACGAATTCCACCCGGCGCGGCGTCTCGTGCGCGGCGCGGCGGGTGGCGACAAAGGATTGAAGCTCGCGGGCCAACGCCACGTCGGCGGTCACGCCCGCGGCCGGGACCACGAACGCCTTGATCTCGCCGCCCTTGACGGCGGTGACGCCAGCCTGGGCCACCTTGGGGTGGCGGGCCAGGGCCGCCTGCACCTCGTCCAGCGCCACCGGCAATCCGTCCACCACCACGCTGCCGGCGGCCGGCGGCACCGGATCGGGCCACAGATAGCCGTCCAGGTCGCGCGACCCCACCAGCCCGGTCATCAGCCAGCCCGACGGCAGGCGCGAGCGCAGGGGATCGGAGGCATTCCAATGGGCCAGATAGGCTCCGGGCGCGTTGGGGGCCAGTGCCAGCATGCCGCGTTCGCCGGCGCGGATGGGACGGCCCTGGCCGTCCACCGCCTCGACCGTGACCCCTGGCGAGGCGCGGCCCGGCGAGGGCGGGCGCATCTCCATCAGGGCGGAATTGTTGGCGGCCACCGCGCCGGTTTCCAACACGCCCCAGATTTCATGGGCGGGCACGCCAAAGCCGCGTGCCACCAGGGCGTGCTGCTCCTCGCCCAGCGGCGCGGGGCCGGTGGCCAGGGCGCGCGGGATGGGGTGCGGCGCCGTCTGCGCCGCCTGGGCCAGCGGCAACAGGCGGGCCGGCGGCGCGTAAAGCGCGCGCACGCCATGCCGCCCCATCAGCGCCAATTGCTGTTCGGGGCTGTGCTCGGCCGGGCCGGCCACCACCGGCACGCCATGATGCCAGGCCGGCAGCAAGGCCCACATCAGCCCCTCGAACCCCATCCAGTCGGCGGCGGTCCAGAAGATGTCGCCCGATTGGGGGAAGAACCCCAGCGCCAGCTCGACCGGCGGCAGGTTGCCGGGCAGTGCCCGGTGGGCGTGCAGCGCCCCGGCCGGCTTGCCGCAGGCATGTTCGGGATAGAACAGGAAGGCGGCGTCGTCGGCCGCCGTGACCAGGGGCGCAAAGGTGTCGGCGGCCGCCTCCATGGCGCTCCACATCTCGACGCAGCCGGGCGGCGCGCGGTCGGCCGCCACCACGGTGGCGAGCTGCGGCGCCGCCTCGCGCGCGGCCAGCAGGCGCGGCGCCACCGCCGCCGCCACCACCGCCGCCGCCGCGCCCGAATCGGCCAGCCGCCACGCCAGCGGAATTTCGCCCAGGGTGGGCGGCACCGGCACCGCCACCGCGCCCAGCTTGAGGACGGCCAGAATGGCCACCGCCGCCTCGGCCGAGGGCGGGAACGACACGATCACGCGGTCGCCCGGCACCACCCCGGCCTGGGTCAGCACATTGGCCAGCCGGTTGGACAGCAGGCGCAGCACATGAAAGGTGTAGCGTTCCGAGCTGCCATCCGCCGCCTCGACGATCAGCGCGGTGCGATGGCCGTCGGCGCCGGCCATGGTCTGGCGGTCGCACACGTCAAAGGCGATGTTGTAGCGGTCGGGAATGCGCCACCGGAAGGTGCGGCAGGCTTCCTCGTAGCTGCGGGCGGCCTTCAGCATGGCTCAGCCATCCAGCGGCATCAGTTCCTCGAACCACAGATAGGTGTCGAGGTCGTCCAGCACCACGCCGTCGAAACCGAGGTCGATGATGCCCGCGATGTACTTGCCCAACAATTCCTTCCACTTGGCGTCGCCCATGTCGGTGACGAAGCTGCCCGGATCGTCGGGGTCGGGGGCGAACAGGAAGGGCGGGTTGCCCGCTTCCCACTCCTTTTTCCAGTACCAGCGCCAGTCATAGGCCTTGCCCACCGGCAGCACCGCCAGCATCAGGCGCGGCGCCCCCAGCTCCTTGAAGCGCAGCCGCGTCACCTCGTCCTTGGTCAGCGGGTCTGACCCGCGATGGGCGACGTCGATCAGCATGGCGTCGTGGTTGGTGCGTTCCATGGCCATCAGCCATTCCGCCTTGTTGCCGAAACGGTCGGCACGCAGCAGCGGCATCCAGTTGCGGGCCGCCGAGATGGCGATCACCGGCTGGGCGTTCTCGTTGTGCGGACGTCCCTTGGGCAGGGTGGCGAGCGCCCCCGAATTGATCGCCGCATAGGTCAGCACGCGGTCGCGCGCCGCCGCGCCATAGGCGGCGTCCACGTCCTTCTGGCTCTTGCAATCCTCGATGGACAGGATGGTGCGCCCCTGGGCCCGCAGCGCGTTGACGGCGTACAGCATGCGGCGCTGGCGTTCCAGCCGCTCGGCCGCGCGCTTGACCTCGGCGGCCTTGCGCAGTTCCTCCTTGGGGTCGATGCTGAACGGGCCGAATTGCTGCGGCACGGCCGGCCGCTGGATGCCCTGGGCCTTTTCCTCGGCGATCTTGGCGTCCTCGGCCAGCCGGTCCTTGACCGCCTTGTCCAGCGGCGCGCCCAGCGCGTCGGGGCCGCAATAGAGGCCGTCGATCACCAGGCCGTCCACCACCTTCACATAGGGGCGGAACACCGTGCGCAACGGCAGCCGCTTCTCGAAGGTCTTGCCCTCGGGGTCGCGGGCCTGCTCCCATTCGGCCTCGCGCTCGCCCTTGACGAACAATTCGGTGCCGCCGCGCGCCAGCACGACGAAGCCGGGCTTGCGGGTCTTGGCATAGGTGGCCAGTTCGATGACCACGTTGCGCCACGCCTCGCGGTGGTTGGGAATGGCCTCGGGCGGCGGCGGCTGCCAGTCGCGCGGCTTTTCCAGCGCCAGCGCCGGGGTGGCCAGCGCCAGCATCAGAAGGGCGGCGGCGAGGCGCTTCATGCGGCCATCTCCCGCACCAGCTCGGCCAGCGCCATGCACGAGGTCAGGCCGGGCGATTCGATGCCGTAAAGGGCGATCACCCCGGGGGCGCCGTGGTCGCGCGGGCCGTGGATCACGAAATCGCGGGCCGGGTCGTCCGGCCCCTGGATCTTGGGGCGGATGCCGGCATAGGCCGGCTCCAGCGCGCCGTCGGGCAGGTCCGGCCAATAGCGGCGGATGGCGCCGTAAAAGGATTGGGCGCGGGCGGGATCGACGCGGTAATCCTCGTGCCCGACCCATTCCACGTCGGGGCCGAAACGGCCGCGCCCGGCCAGGTCCAGGGTGTAATGCACGCCCAGGCCGGCGGCCACCGGCACCGGATAGACCAGCCGGCCGAACGGCATGCGGCCGGTCAGGGTGAAGTAATTGCCCTTGCACAGATAATCGGCGGGCACCTGGGCCAGCCCGAGTGTGCGCGCCAGCGGGCACGACGACAGCCCGGCGGCAATCACCACCGTGCGGGCCGAAAGGCGCGACGGCTCGGCGCCGCCCACCTCCAGCACGACGCCGTCCTCGGTGGCGCGACCGCCGATGACGGGCGAGCGGAAGGCGACGACGGCGCCGTGTTCCTCGGCCTCGCCCAGCAGGGCCAGCATCAGGGCATGGGTGTCGATGATGCCGGTGGCGGGGGAATAAAGAGCGGCGGTGCAGGCCAGCGCGGGTTCCATGGCCCGCGCCTCCGCCCCCGCAATGGCGCGCAGGCCCTCGACCCCGTTGGCGCGGCCGCGCTCGAGGATGGCGGCCAGTTGCGCCTCCTCGGCCGCGTCGGTGGCGACGATCAGCTTGCCCACCATGCGAAAGGGCACGCCATGCAGCGCGGCGAACTGGCGCAACAGGCGGTTGCCGGCCACGCACAGCCGCGCCTTCAGGCTGCCGGGGGCGTAGTACATGCCGGCATGGATGACCTCGGAATTGCGCGACGAGATGCCGCCGCCGATGGCGTCGCCGGCCTCCAGCACCACCACCTCGCGCCCGGAGAGCGAGAGCGCGCGGGCGGCGGCCAGTCCTATGACGCCCGCGCCGATGACCACGCAGTCCAGCCGTTCGTCCCCGGTTGAAGTCAAGTTGTTGTCCTCGTCAAACCCCATCCCCTCAAGATGTCGGGGCAGCATAGCACCGGCCCAGACCTTGCGGAAGTTGCCCGATGCCCGCCAAGCCAAGTACAGTGCCGCACATGAGCACAAGCCTTGCCCCTTCCGTCTGCCCGCACGACTGTCCGTCCGCCTGCCCGCTGGAGGTGGAACGCCGCCCCGATGGCACCATCGGACGGCTGCGCGGCGCCGCCATGCCCTATACCGACGGCGTCATCTGCGCCAAGGTCGCCCGCTATGGCGAGCGCGTCCACCACCCCGACCGCATCCTGACGCCGCTCAAGCGCGCGGGCGCCAAGGGGGCGGGCGTCTTCACCCCCATCGGCTGGGACGAGGCCCTGGACACCATCGCCGAGCGCTTCCGCGCCGCCGCCGACCGCTGGGGGGCGCAAACCGTGTGGCCGTATTTCTATGCCGGCACCATGGGGCTGGTGCAGCGCGGCGCCACCAACCGCCTGCGCCGGGCCATGGGCTATTCCGGGCAGGCCCAGACCATCTGCGCCACCATCGCCGGCGCCGGCTGGCAGGCCGGCGTGGGCAAGCGGCGCGGCGTCGATCCGCGCGAAATCCCCGAATCCGACCTGATCGTCGTGTGGGGGGGCAACCCGGCGGCCACCCAGGTGCAGTTGATGGGCCTGATCGCCCAGGCGCGCAAGCAGCGCGGCGCGAAATTGGTGGTCGTCGACCCCTATCGCACGCCGACCGCGGAAAAGGCCGACCAGCACCTGATGCTGCGCCCCGGCACCGACGGCGCGCTGGCCTGTGCCGTCATGCATGTGCTGTTCCGCGACGGCCTTGCCGACCGCGACTACATGGCGCGCTACACCCAGGATGCCGAGCGGCTGGAGGCCCATGTGGCGTCGCGCGGCCCGGCCTGGGCCGCCGCCATTACCGGCCTGGACGAGGCCGAGATCGAAGCCTTCGCCGCATTGTACGGCCGCACCAAGCGCAGTTTCCTGCGCCTGGGCTATGGCATGAGCCGGTCGCGCAACGGCGCGGTCAACATCCATGCCGTCAGTTGCCTGCCCGCGATCACCGGTGCCTGGGCGCATCGCGGCGGCGGCGCCTGCCAAAGCCTGTCGGGCGTGTTCCCGGTCAAGACCGACCTGACCGAGGCGCTGGACGTACCCTTTGACGCCCGCGTGCTGGACATGTGCGAGATCGGCCCGGTGCTGACCGGCGACGAGGCCGCGTTGCAGGGCGGGCCGCCGGTCACCGCCATGCTGGTGCAAAGCACCAACCCGGCCACGGTGGCGCCCGAGACCGAGCTGGTGTGGCGCGGCCTTGCGCGCGAGGACCTGTTTTTGGCGGTGCACGAGCAGGTGATGACCACCACCGCCAAATTCGCCGACATCGTGCTGCCGGCCACCACCTTTTTGGAGCATGCGGACCTTTACACCGCCTATGGCCACACCTTCCTGCAGGCGGCCCGGCCGGTGATCGAGCCGGTGGGGCAGGCGCGGTCGAACCATTGGGTGGTGGGCGAACTGGCCCGCCGCCTGGGCGCGCGCCATGCCAGCTTCGCCATGGACGAGTGGCAGGTGATCGACGCCACGCTTCGGATGTCCGGCCTGCCGGGGGCGGACGAATTGCACCAATTGCGCTGGCTGGACTGCGCCAGATCGTTCGAGGAGATGCACTGCCTGGACGGTTTCGGCCATGACGGCCGCTTCCGCTTCGCGCCCCAATGGGGGCGCCATGACATGCCCGGACTGCCCGATCACTGGCCGGTGATCGAGGAGGCGAACGCCGAGACGCCGTTCCGGCTGATCACGCCGCCATCGCGCCATTTCCTCAATTCCAGCTTCAACGAGACCCCGACCTCGCGCAAGCAGGCGGGCCGCCCCACCGCCCTGATCCATGGCGAGGACGCCGCCCGCCTCGGCCTGGCCAGTGGCGACAGGGTACGGCTGGGCAACCGGCG
Source organism: Pseudomonadota bacterium (assembly GCA_023426365.1). Taxonomy (GTDB): domain Bacteria; phylum Pseudomonadota; class Alphaproteobacteria; order Rhodospirillales; family Magnetospirillaceae; genus Magnetospirillum. The sequence continues at coordinate 32,415 of JAFAAW010000098.1, read as the reverse complement.
CGGTTCGGTGGTGGTCCATGCGCAAGTGACCGATGGCATCGCGCGGGGCGTGGTGGCGGTCGAGGGCGTTTGGGCCAACGAGGATTTCGTCGAGGGCATTGGCATCAACCGTCTGGTCGGCAGCCACAAGGTGGCGCCGGCGGGCGGCGGCGCCTTTCACGACACGGCGGTATGGTTGAGGGGGGAGGCATGAGCGGCGGCGCGCACGTCATCGTCGTCGGCAACGAGAAGGGCGGCACCGGCAAGTCCACCCTGTCCATGCACCTGATCGTCAGCCTGCTGGATCGGGGACTGTCGGTGGGGTCCATCGACATCGACGCCCGGCAGGCGACGCTGACCCGCTATATCCAGAACCGCAAGAACCGCCCCGACTTCGCCCAGCTCGACCTGGCCTGCCCCGACCATGTGGCGGTGCCGCCCTCGGGCGATCAGGCGGCGGACGAGGCGCGCCTGCTCGAAGCCATCGCCCGCCACAAGGCCGATCACGACGTGGTGGTGATCGACACCCCCGGCTCGGACCATTACCTGTCGCGGCTGGGCCATTCCTTCGCCGACACCCTGATCACGCCGTTGAACGACAGCCTGGTGGATCTGGACGTGCTGGCCCGCGTCGATCCCCGCACCATGCGGGTGGCGCGCCCCAGCCACTATGCCGAGATGGTGTGGGAAACCAAGAAGACGCGCGCCATGCGCGGCGAACGGGCGGTGGTGGAGTGGATCGTGCTGCGCAACCGCCTGGCCCATCTGGACGCCCGCAACAAGCAGACCATGGAAAAGCTGCTGGCCGAGCTGGCCAAGCGGGTCGGCTTTCGCGTGGTGCCGGGCCTGGGCGAGCGCGTGATCTACCGCTCGCTGTTCCTGGAGGGGCTGACGCTGCTCGACCTGCGCCACAAGGTGCCCGGCTTCGAGATGAGCATGAGCCATGTCGCCGCCCGCCAGGAACTGCGCACGGTGGTGGACGCCATCGGGCTGGACAAGCTGGCCGCGGCCGCGCCGCAAGATTGCGCCTGACCCGTTTCCCGCACCGATAAAAAAGGGAGGCAGCGCGTGAACCGCGCTGCCTCCGGCTGTGCCTTCGGTTTTGCCTTATACCAGATTGCGTTGACCGGAACCGATGAACGCCGCCCTCAAGCGCCGGGCGGGTTTCTCCGAAACCCTTGGCTCCCGCGGCATAAGCCGCGCGGCCCCTTGGGCCTGACCAAATCCCGATGAGTTCTCCTCACCGGGAGTTGGTATTAGGCGATGATGATGTCCGAACCGTGCAGATGGACGCCGGGCTGCAGCGTCGCCAGCACCACATAGCCGGCACCCTTGCCGTTGGCGTCGTAGTACAGCGTGCCGGTGGAGTCCTGCACCAGCGTCGCCTTGCCGGCGGCGAAGGCGCTGCTGGAGGTGGCGTTGGTGCCGTTGTAGACGGTGCCGATCTCGACGAAGTTCACCCCGTCGCGGGCATAGCCGGTCGCCAGGGCGAAGGCCATGTGGTCCAGCACGATCTTGTCGGTGCCGACGGTGAAGTCGGTGATGGTGTCGGCCTTGGCGGTGCCCTTGGTCACGTTGCTGCCGATCCACAATCCGTCGCTGGTGGACAGGTACTTGAACTGGTCGGCCCCGGCGCCGCCGGTCAGCACGTCGCTGCCCGCGCCCCCGATCAGCACGTCGTTGCCGCCCTTGCCGTTGATGGTGTCGTTGCCGCCCCGGCCCGACAGGGTGTTGGCGTCGTCGTTGCCGGTCATCTGGTTGTGCCAGGAGCTGCCGGTGGCACTGACCGCCTTGGTGCCGGTCAGCACCACGTTCTCCATATAGGACCCCAGGGTGACGTTGAACGGAGTCTTGACCGTGTCCACGCCCTGGTTGCTGTATTCCACCGCCTTGTCGCCGGGCGAGTCGAAGATGTAGGTGTCGTGGCCCAGGCCGCCGCGCATGGTCACGTCGCCGCCGACACCCGACAAGGTGTCGTTGCCCGACGTGCCGGTGATCACGCCGGGGGTCGGCGTGGGAGTGGGTGTCGGCGGCGGCGTGGGCGTCGGGGTGGGCGAGGGGGTCGAGCCGGAGACGGGCACGCCGAAATCGCTGACCAGGCGGATGTCGCTGGCGGTGACGCTGCCGTTGACCGTCGCCATCTTGGTGGCGCCGCCGCTGGCCGCGCCGTTGCCGTCGAACCACAGCGCGCCGGCCGAGTCGAAGACGAAATGCACGTCGCCCGCATTGCTGCCGTTATAGGCGGTGGACAGGCGGGCGAAGTCGCCGGCCGCCAGCACGCCGGTGGCCAGGCCGAAGCCGCTGGCCAGGAATTCCAGCCGGTCGGTGCCCGACACGAAATCGGTGATGGTGTCGCCGCCCTGGCTCGGGCTGGCATAGCAGAACGCGTCGGCGCCGCCGCCGCCGGTCAGCTTGTCGGCGCCGGCGCCGCCCACCAGCACGTTGGCGGTGTCGTTGCCGATGATGGTGTCGGCGCCGGTGCCGCCCACCGCCTTTTCGATGGTGACGCCCTTGGCGATGGACAGCACGTTGCGCGCCAGCGAGCCGTTATAGACGCCCAGGCTGGAGAACGCGCCCTCGCGCAGGTCCAGAACGGTGTTCACCGTCTGGTTCGACGCGTCGATGGTGTCGTTGCCGCCGCCGTCCCAGATGGTCATCACCGACGCCTTGGTGGCGGAGAATTGATAGACGGTGTCGCCCGCATTGGTGGACTTGTTGGCGCCGTACAGGTATTGCGCCGCGGCGATGTCGTAGAGCTGCGGGGTATAGGGCTGGGAATTGGGCGTGCTGGGCGGGTTGTCATAGCTCATCACGCTGTACTGGCCGGTGTTCTCCACCCCCGACAGCGTGGTGCCCGAGGTGTCGAAGGTGTGCTTGAGGCCCAGCGCGTGACCGATCTCGTGCAGCATGGCGCGGAAACCGAAGCTGCCGTCGCTGTAGGTCAGCGACTGGGTGCTGGTCATATAGATGTCCGCATGTGTGGTCTTGTAGCCGGAATAGGCGCCGGTCTTGCCCTGCCACAGGGTCATGCCCGAGGCGCCGCCCACATTGGCGTTGCCGAACGCGATCTGGCCGCCGCTGGACACTTCCTTGAAGGTGATGTTGCAGACCTTGGCCCATTCCGCCAGCGCTTCGCGCGCACCGGCCCTGTCCGCCTCGCTGAAGGCGCGGAAGCCGCCATAGGCGCCGGGATTGGTGGTCATGAAGCTGTAGGTCACGGTGATGGCGGTGCCGTGGGCGTAATCGGCGTTCCACCGCCAGTCCTGTGGATAGAGCAGGGCGGCGGTGGAATAGGGCAGCGCGGCCGCCGCGGCGAAGGTGCTGGCCGGCAGGCTGCCGGCGTCGTGCAGCACCACGTTCTTGTCCAGCGCGGCCGCTGCCGAGGCGCAGTCGCTGCAGGCGCAGCCGTAATAGTGCAGGGTTTCGGGGGCGCGGGAATCGTCCCACTGAGTCCAAAACGGCGGTTTCGCCATGGTCAGTCCTTCCCATCGAGTGGTCGTTTCGCTCGGATGCGTGACCGTATCGATGGGGGACCCAACGACCCCTTAAGGCGATGGGGGCAAGAATGAGGCATTCTTCGGACGGGCCGGGGGCGGGGGCCAGGCTGCGGGGGTGACTTGCCGGCCGGCCTCGGCTATATGGACGCACCCCCTTCGCATCACATGCCCAGAGAGTGCCGCAATGGAAAACCGCGAGATGTACGACGAGATCAACGCCCTGGTCGGCGCCGTCGCCAAGGCGCTGGACACCAGCGAGATGGAGGTGATCACCGCCATCGAGCAGGGTCGCCTGGGCATGGAGATGCTGAGCGACGACGAAGGCCGCAATTTCGTCCAGGTGGTTTTCGACGATCGCACCGTCCGCATTTACCAGGGCGCCATCTTCCGCGAGGGCGACCGCCCCAACGGGCTGGTGGAGGACAAGCCCAAGGCGGAGTCCGACGAAGGTTGCGGCGGCGGCTGCACCTGCGGCCACTGATCGTTACTTTCCCCCTTCAAACCGGCGCCCTGCCTGCCTACCTCCAACGATGGGGGGGAGGAGGCGTGCCATGCAAACAACGACCCTATCCCACGCCGACGCGCGCATCCGCATGCGCGACGTCAGCCTGGACCATCCCTGGCGCTGGCTGTCGGCGGGCTGGCTGGACATGTGTTCAGAGCCGGCCATCAGCTACACCTACGGCGCCCTGTTCACCCTGGGCGGCCTGGTCCTGCTGGTCGGCCTCGATCATTGGGGCATGGCCTGGCTGATCCTGCCGCTGGCCTTCGGCTTCGCCCTGGTGGGACCGGCGGCCGCCGTCGGCCTGTACGAGGTCAGCCGCCGCCTGGATGCCGGCCATCCCATCGCCTTCGGCCACGCTTTGGGCGCGTTCCGGCGCAACCGGGGCCAGATCGCGCTGGTCGGCCTGTTCCTGCTGATCGCCTTTGTCGCCTGGGTGCGGCTGGCCATGCTGCTGTTCATGCTGTTCTTCGGTGCCGAGCCGCCCTCGCTCGACCATGTGCTGGAGGTGATGCTGTCCTCGGCGGGCGTGCCGTTCCTGCTGGTGGGCACGCTGACCGGCGCGGTGATGGCGGCCTGCGTGTTCGCCATGACCGCCATTGCCGTTCCCATGCTGGTGGACCGCCCCGACTGCGACGCCATGACCGCCATGCTGGCCAGCGTCGAAGCGGTGCGGCGCAACCCGCGCCCCATGCTGCTGTGGGCGTTCCTGGTCGGCTCGGCCACCCTGGTGGGGGTGGGGCTGTTCTTCGTCGGCCTGGTGGTGGTGCTGCCGCTTTTGGGGCATGCCAGTTGGCATGCCTATCGGGATTTGGTGGAACGGCCGCATTAGCGGATCGTCGGGCGGCATGCGGCGAAAGACCGGGATGACCGGGACCGGGGGTGCTCCCACATGGCCCTTGTCGCTGGTCCGGACTCGATGCCGCCATGCTCCGTCTGCCGCTTGCCGCCTGCGCCGCGCTGATGCTTGCCACCCCGGCCCTGGGTGATTACCGGGCGGGGGTGCAGGCATGGGGGCGGGCGGATTACGCGCGGGCGGCCGCCGCCTTCCGCCCCGACGCCGAGGCCGGCGACGCCGAATCGCAATACATGCTGGGGCGGCTTTATGCGTTGGGCGACGGCGTGCCCCGCGATTTCGTCCAGGCCTGGCGCTGGTTCGACCGCGCCGCCCGCCAGGGCCATGCCCCGGCCGCCGAGGCCCGCCATGTGTTGGACGGCGTGCTGCCGCCCGAACAACTGGCGCGGCTGATCGCGCCGCCGCCCCCGCCGCCGCCGCCCGCGCAATCGCCGCCCACCGTGACCGTGCCGGCCGACGCGCCCCGGCCCATGTTGCTGGTGCCACGGCGCGGCGCGGTGGATATCCCCGATCAGCAACAGGCGGCGCGCTGACGGAGAGGGGGGAATTGCCGCCCCCCCGCCTTCGTCCAATCTTGCATCCATGACCGTTACCGCTTTCGACCACCGATCGGCCGCGCCGCCTTCGCTGGCCCAGCCCGGCCGCAATTGCCGGTGTATGGCGCGCGCCGACCGCCTGGGCGTCGCGGTGGACGGCGAGGAATATTTCCGCGCCTTGCGCCATGCCCTGTGCCGCGCCCGGCGGTCGGTGCTGCTGATCGGCTGGGAGTTCGACAGCCGCACGCGGCTCCTGCGCGATGGGGACCCGCCCGACGGCACCTCTCCCGACGTCGCTCCCGACGATGGCCCCCCCGAGGATGGCCCCCCCGAAGATGGCCCCAGCGAGATCGGCGCCTTGCTGGACCATCTGGTGCGGCGCACCCCCGAGTTGCGGGTGCACGTGCTGATCTGGGATTCGGCCATGATCTACGCCTTCAACCGGGAATTCGCCGGCCTGGTGAAGATGGATTGGCTGACCCACCGCCGCCTGCGCTTCCGGCTGGACGACAGCCATCCGCTGGGGGCGTCGCACCACCAGAAGATCGTGGTGATCGACGACGCCCTGGCCTTCGTGGGCGGGCTGGACGTCACCAGCCAGCGCTGGGACAGCCGCGGCCACCGGCCCGCCGACCCGCGCCGCTGCGACCCGGCCTATCCGGCCTATCCCCCTTTTCACGACCTGATGGCGGTGGTGACGGGGCCGGTCGCCGTGACCTTGGCCGGCATCGCCCGCGAACGGTGGCACCAGGCCACCGGCGAGACGCTGAAGGCGCCGCCGGTGGGCGACGCCGGGGGGCTGTGGCCGCCCGGCATCATCCCGATCATGCTGGGCGTGCCGGTGGCCCTGGCCCTGACCAGCCCGCCCTGGGACGGCAAACCGGCGGTCCGGCAGGTCGAGCAACTGTACCTGGACATGATCGGCGCGGCGCGGCGCTTTCTCTACATCGAGAATCAGTATTTCGCCTCGCGGCGCATGGCCGAAACGCTGGCCGCCCGGCTGCAGGAGGCCGACGGGCCGGAAATCGTGGTGGTCAATCCGGGCGAGCCGGTGAGTCTGGTGGAGCGCTCCACCATGGGGGTGGCGCGTGCCCGCCTGCTGCGCCTGCTGCGCCAGGCCGACCGTTACGGCCGCCTGCACGTGTTCTATCCCGTGGTCGGGGGCGAGGACGTCAAGGTTCACGCCAAGCTGATGATCGTCGATGACGATCTGCTGCGCATCGGCTCGGCCAACCTCAACAATCGTTCCATGGGGCTGGACAGCGAATGCGACATCCTGGTCGAGGCGGCGGGCGACGGCACCCGCCGCGCCGCCATCCGCGCCCTGCGCCACGACTTGATGGCCGAGCATCTGGGGGTGACGGCGGACGCGGTGGCGGCGGCCGAACGGCGGGCGGGCGGCAGCCCGGCGGGCGCGGTGGCAGCGCTGGCCGGGGGCGCGCGCACGCTGGCCCTGTTGGATGACCGCGAGCCGGCGGAAATCGTGCAATTGCTGACCGACAGCGGGCTGCCCGATCCCGAGGAGCCGGTGGAAACGCTGGTCTGCCTGGACCTGTCCATGCCCGGTTCGGCCCGGCGCGGGCTGAAGCTGCGGGCGCGGGCCATGGTGATGCTGCTGGCGGTGCTGGCGGTGGTGGTCAGCCTGCTGCCCTTCGTCGCCCCCGAACAGGCGTATCGGCTGGCGCTGATGCTGTCCCATGCGGAAGCCTGGCGCGGCCAGGCCATGGTGCTGCCGCTGGTGGTGGCCGCCTTCGTCGCCGCCGGGCTGATGCGGATTCCGGTGTCGCTGGCCGTGCTGGCCACCGGGGTGGTGCTGGGGCCGTGGCTGGGCAGCCTGCTGTCCCTGGCCGGCTGTCTGGCCAGCGCCGCCGTGCTCTATGGCCTGGGGTGGCGGCTGGGCCGCACCCGCGTGCGGCGGCTGGCCGGCTGGCGGGTGAACCGGGTCGACCGCGCCCTGGAACGCCATGGCCTGATGGCGATGATGCTGTTGCGGCTGATGCCGGTCGCCGCCTTTCCGGTGGTCAATCTGGTGGCCGGCGCCTCGGTGGTGGGGTTTCGCGATTTCCTGCTCGGCACCCTGGTGGGCATGGCGCCGGGCGTGGTAGCGCTCAGCGTGGTGGGCGACCGGCTGGCGGTGACCCTGCGCTTTCCCACCGCCGTCACGGTATCCGTCCTGCTGGTCGCCACCGTGCTGGTGATCGCCGCCCAGGTCGGCGTGGTCAGCCGCCTGTCGCGCGCCCGTGCGCCGGCGCCGCGCCGCCGGACCTGAGCGCACAAGGAAAGGGGGCCGCATGCTCGCCGTATCGCTGGCCAGCTACAACATCCACCGCTGTTTCGGCACCGATGGCCGCTATGCCCCCGAACGCACCGCCGAGGTGATCGACGCCCTGGACGCCGACATCGTCGGCTTGCAGGAGGTGGATATGCGGCTGTTGGTGGATGGCCGCGCCCAGTTGGACTTCCTGGCCGACACGCTGACGTTCCAGGCGGTGCCGGGACCCAACATCAAGGGCCGGCGCGGCAAGTTCGGCAACGCGCTGTTGACCCGCTGGCCGGTGCGCAGCGTGCGCCGGCCCGACCTGACCGTGCGCCATTACGAACCGCGCGGCGCCATCGTGGCCGAGTTGGAGGTGGGCGGCGAGGGCCTGCGCGTCGTCGTCACCCATCTGGGCCTGAACGTGGCCGAGCGGCGCCTGCAGGTGCGCCATCTGCTGGCGGCGCTGGAGGAGGGCGGCACCGACATGCCCACCGTGATCATGGGCGATTTCAACGAGTGGCGGCCCACGCGCGGCGCCTTGCGGTTCATCGACCGCCGCTTCGGCCCGTCGCTGATGCCGCGCACCTTTCCCTCGCGCCTGCCGCTGTTGCCGTTGGACCGCATCTGGGCGTGGCCGGGGACCGGGTTGAAGCGGCTTTCCGTCTATGCCACGCCGCTGTCGCGCATCACCTCCGACCACTTGCCGTTGCGCGCCGAGGTGGCCTGGGAGGCTGACGACCTGCCGGGCGGACAGCGGCGTCGGGTCGCTATCACCAAGGTGTAGAGACGTCGCGCATAGGGGGTCCCGGCCATGCTGGGGGAGCAGTCAGTGATTGAAATAAGGTATTAAGATTTTAAATACCCGAGTGCGGAACGACGCCGTGGTAGCCGACGCTACCTACAAAGTTGGTGGGCGTAATCACATCCGCAACTATGAAATATTTGAGTATGGCGCATCGGGTAGTCTCCGAAAGATCGTCTATGACGGAGTCCACTTCGCGCTATACCGACATGTACGGCCAAAGCCGTCAAAGAGGTCTTAAACATGGTAGTACTCATCGCCGACGACCACGCCCTTTTCCGATACGGTATCTCCTTGGCACTGGAGAGCCTTTACGGCAAGGACGTGACCATCCTGCAGGCCAGCACCGCCGAGGAAACCCGGCGGATCGCGCATGAGACCCCCACTCTCGACCTGATCCTGCTTGACCTCATGATGCCGGGGCTGAACGGCATCGCCGACCTCAAGAAGTTCATCGACACCCTGCCGCCGATCCCGGTGGTGATCGTTTCCGGCTCGCGCCAGCGGGCCACCATCCGCTCGGCCATTGAATGCGGCGCGCGCGGCTATGTGCTGAAATCCTCCAACGGCGAAATCCTCAAGCACGTCCTGCCGCTGGTTTTGTCGGGCGAGCTTTACGTGCCGGCCCAGGCGGTCGCCACTGAGGAAATGGGCGAAGCGTTCGAAGGTTCGCCGCTGGACGACGCCGGGGACTTCAATCCCGATTTCAAATCGCTTACCCCGCGTGAGACGCAGGTGCTCAAACTGTTGACGCTGGGATACTCCAACAAGGAGATCGCCCGTTCCCTGGGCATGCTCGAGGGCACCGTCAAGGTGCACGTGAAATCCATCATGAAGAAGCTGGGGGTCAACAACCGCACCCAGGCGGCCATCGCCGCCAACCGCAGCTTTGCCCGGCAGCCCACTCCAACCGCGTGATCATCCGAAGGGGCACCGCATATTGCCGGTGCCCCCGGGCGCGCCAACATTCACCGGGATGAAACTCCGGCAATTGGTTTCAACTTTCGTTTGTCAGGCATGGACCTGCACCTGCTCTCGCTGACACCTCTTCGTGGCGGTCTGCGCCGTCACCTGCTGGTGCTGGTGCTGGTGTCGCTCATTCCCATGCTGCTGTGGGCGGGTGGGCTGACGGTATGGAGTTCGCTGCAGGAACGCCAGGCGCTGCAGCGGGGATTGGTGGAAACCGCCCGCGCGCTGTCCATCGCCGTGGACCAGGAAATCCGCCTGACCACGGAAGCGCTGCAAACCGCCGCGCTGTCGCGTTCGCTTGTGGCGCGCGACATCGAGCAGTTCGCGCTGTCCGCCCGGCGGCTGGCGGGCGTCCACAGCGAATGGGCGGCGTTGCTGCTGATCGATTCCGGCGGCGACATCGTGTTCAACTCGGCGACCACGGTGGGTGGGGTCGATCCCTACCGCGTCGCCGATGTCCAATCCTCGATCGCCCAGGTGCTGGACGGCGGCGGCAGCATGGTGTCGGACGGCTTCCGCATGCCGCTGCTGGACGAGGACGCCGTGCTGGTGGCGGTGCCGGTCCATGATCAGGTCGGCCGGGTCAGCTATGTGCTGGCTGCGGCGATCCGCGCCAATCGCCTGACCGAATTGCTGGAACAGCAGGGGTTTCAGCGCGATTGGTTCGCGGCCGTGCTGGACACGCGCGGGCGGGCGCTGGCGGGGGTGCCTGCCGATGGGATCGCGCTCGATCCCGATGGCGCCGGCCACAATGTGCTGGCCGCGGAAGAACGCTCGAACCTGACCGGCTGGACCGTGCGCTCGGGAACCTCCACCAGCCGGTTCCGCGCCGACCTGCTGGGATCCTTGGGCACCACCTTCGGCTTTGGTCTGCTGGTGCTGGCGGCGTCGATCGCGCTGGCGCGGGTGATCGCCGGGCGCATCCTGCGCCCCGTCCAGGCGCTGACCGCGGTCGCGCAGCCCTTTCTGGGCGACCACACGGCGGCGGACGGGGTGTTCGGCATCAGCGAGCTGGACGCGCTCAACCGCGCGCTGGACGTGCTGAGCGGCGAATTGGCCAAGACCCAGCAGCATTTCCTGAGCTTCTTCGAGGCGGCGCCGGTCATGCTGTTCGTGCTGGACCCGTCCAACCGCCTGATCGCCGCCAATCAGGCGTGGGCCACCACCCTGGGCTACGGGCGCGACGAGGTGCTGGGACGAAGCCTGAATGACTTCAGTCCGGGCGGCGACGCCGACGGCCTGCCCTGGTCCGAGATCCTTTGCCATAGCGGGCGGGACCGGATGCCCACCAGATTGGTCACCAAGGCCGGCGACGTGCGCGAGGTGCTGGTGTCGTGCCGGCCGGATCGTGACGAGGATGGCCGCCTGCTGCGCATCATCGGCGCCGTGCTGGACGTCACCGAGCAGCACCGCGCCGAGGAAGGGCTGGCCCGCGCGGTCGAGGCGGCCGAGCGGGCCAACGACGCCAAGACCCGGTTCCTGGCCGCCGCCAGCCACGATCTGCGCCAGCCATTGCAGGCGCTGTCGCTGTATCTGGGCGTGCTCAAGGCCCGGCTGCAGGGGCGCGAGGAGCAGGTGATGGAGGCGGTGGGCCAGTGCGTGGAAAGCCTGACCGGCCTGTTGAACGACATGCTGGACGTGGCGCGCCTGGATGCCGGGGTGATCTCCCCCAAGCTGTCCGACGTGCCGGCCAGCCGATTGCTGGAGCGCGTGGTCGCCGCCTGGCGCATCCAGGCCGAGGCCAAGGGGCTGGACCTGCGCGTGGTGCCGTGCAGCGCGGTGGTGCACACCGACCCGGCGCTGATGGACCGGGTGCTGTCCAATCTGGTGGCCAACGCCGTGCGCTATACCGAACGCGGGCGCATCCTGGTCGGCGGGCGGCGTCTGCCCGACGGCGGCCTGCGGCTCGAGGTGTGGGACACCGGCATCGGCATTCCGGCCGACAAGCTGAGCGAGATTTTCGAGGAGTTCCGCCAACTGGGCAATCCCGAGAGGCGGCGCGACAAGGGCACCGGGCTGGGGCTGGCCATCGTGCGCCGCATCGCCGACCTGTTGGGGCACGAATTGCAGGTGCGCTCGCGCGCGGGGTGCGGATCGGTCTTTTCCATCACCCTGCCCACGGCCGCCGCGTGCAGTGTCGAAAGCGCGGCCGGCGAAGCCGTCCCCGATCATGCCCGCCGCATCTTGGTGGTGGACGACGAGGTGCTGGTGCGCAGCGCGCTGGAACTGGTGCTGGGCGAAATGGGCCATCAGGTGGACAGCGCCGATTCGGTGGAGGAAGCCGTCCGGTGCAGCCGCGTCCATCGCCCGGAACTGGTCATCGCCGACTTCCGGCTGGCCGGCGGCACCACCGGAATCGATGTCATTCGCGCCGTGCGCGCGTCGTGCGGGCGCGACCTGCCGGCGGTGGTGCTGACCGGCGACACCGACCCGGCCACCATCCGCCGCATCGTCGGCGAGGGGCTGCACCTGCTGCACAAGCCGCTGCAACTGGATGCGCTCAGGGGCTTTCTCAAGCAGGTGGCGTGAATGGCAATGCCATTGACCGCGAGCGGGCCGCCTGCTTCCTTACGATGGTTGTGAACGCACGCCCAGCGGAGACGCCGATGCTCGCCGAATGCCTTGCCGGCACCCGGATCCTTGATCTCAGCCAGTACATTCCGGGACCCTACGCCACCCAGTGGCTGTCCGACCTGGGGGCCGAGGTGGTGAAGGTCGAACCGCCCGCCGGCGATCCCATGCGCACCATGGGGCCGGTGGACGCGGACGGCACCACCGCCTGGTACAAGCTGGCCAACCGCAACAAGATCGTGGTCACGCTGGACCTCAAGACCGAGGAGGGGAAGCGCGCCTTCGCCAAGCTGGTGGCAAAGGCCGACGTGCTGGTCGAGGCCTATCGTCCCGGCGTGCTGGACCGGCTGGGCTTCGGCCGGGCCGAACTGGAAAGGCTGAACCCGCGCCTGATCCATTGTTCGCTGTCGGGCTATGGCCAGACCGGCCCGCTGCGCGCCACCGCCGGCCATGACCTGACCTATGTGGCGCTGTCGGGCGGGCTGTCCGCCACCGGCACCGCCGAGCGTCCGGTGATGACCTATCCGCCGCTGGCCGATCACGCCGGCGCCTCGCTCGCCATGACGGCCATCCTGGCGGCGCTGGTGCGGCGCGGCACCACCGGCAAGGGCTGCCACCTGGACGTCAGCCTGGCCGAGGCGGCGCTGGCCTGGATGCCCGGCATCCTGACCGCCGCCCATCGTTGGGGCGAGGACAAGCGCGAGGTCGGGCTGATCAACGGCGGCGCCGCCTGCTACCGCATCTATCGCTGCCGCGACGGCGGCTTCGTCGCCCTGGCGGCGCTGGAGGAGAAGTTCTGGGTCAAGTTCTGCCAGACGGTGGGACGCGAGGAATGGATCCACCGCCAGAACGAGGCGATGCCGCAAAACGAGCTGATCGCCGAGCTTGAAGCGCTGTTCCTCATGCGGACGCGTGACGAATGGGCGAGGCTGCTGGCGCCCGCCGATTGCTGTTTCGAGCCGGTGCTGGCCCCGCACGAGGTGGCCGCCCATCCCCAGTGGAAGGCGCGCGACGTGGTGCGCACCGACGAGGACGCCGACCGCCTGGTCGAGGTTCTGTTGCCCGTCTTCCTGGACGGGGCGCGGCCGTTGCACCGCCGGCCGTTCAAGACCGACAGCGCCGAAGGGGTGCTGGCCGGATGGCGCTAGGGATGGCCGTACACCCGCTTCCCATCCACGGCGGCGACCTGGCCGCCGCCGAGGCCCGCTGGGGCCGGCCGGCGGCCGGATGGCTGGACCTGTCCACCGGCATCAACCCCTGGCCCTACCCGCTGCCCGCGCTTGGCCCCGAGGCATGGACCCGGCTGCCGGGCAGCGCCGAGGACGGCGCCCTGCGCGCCGCCGCCGCCCGCCGCTTCGGCGTGGCCGACCGCGCCCATGTGCTGGCCGGGCCGGGCACCAGCGCGCTGATCCAGGCGCTGCCGCGTACCCGCGCCCCCGGCCGGGTGGACGTGGTGACGCCCACCTATGGCGAGCATCCACGCGCCTGGGCCGCCGCCGGCCACCAGGTGCGCGAGGTGGCGCGGCTCGACGATGCCGACGCCCCCGTCCAGGTGGTGGTCAACCCCAACAATCCCGACGGCCGGGTGGCCGATCCCCGGATGCTGGCGGCGCGCGCCGCCGCGCTGGCGGCGCGGGGCGGCCTGCTGGTGGTGGACGAGGCGTTCGGCGACATGACGCCCGCCCTGTCGGTGGCGCCCGCTTTGGCACCGGGGCTGGTGGTGCTGCGCTCGTTCGGCAAGTTCTACGGGCTGGCCGGCCTGCGGCTGGGCTTCCTGCTGGCGCTGCCCGAGGTGCTGGCGCCGGTGGCGGCACAGTTGGGGCCGTGGCCGGTCTCCGGCGTGGCGCTGGCGGTGGGGGCGGCGGCGCTGGCCGATGACGGCTGGACCCGCGACACCACGACCCGGCTGGAGGGCGCGGCGGCCGACCTGGACGCGGTTCTGCGCGATGCCGGCTGCACGGTGGTGGGGGGCACCAGCCTGTTCCGGCTGGCCGCCCATGCCGAGGCGGCGCGGCTGTATGACCGCCTGGGCCGCGCGGGCATCTTGGTGCGGGCGTTTCCGTGGCGGGGCGACTGGCTACGTTTCGGGCTGCCGGCCGATGCCGATCAGTTGCGGCGGCTGGCCGGCGCCCTGGCCGGAGGGGCGGCGTGACGGCCCCCGGCATCGTCGCCTTCGACGGTGACGATACCCTGTGGCACAACGAGCCGCTGTTCTGGGCCACCACGCGGCGGTTCCAGGAACTGCTTGCCCCCTATTCCGATCCCGACGCCCTGGCCCGACGGCTGGAAGCGGCCCAGATCGCCAACCTGGCCCTGTTCGGCTATGGCATCAAAGGCTTTGTCCTGTCCATGATCGAAACCGCCATCGCGGTGTCCGACGGCGCCGTTCCGGCCGCGGTGATCCATGAATTCGTCGAGCGGGGCAAGGACATGCTGGCCCATCCAGTCCATCTGCTGGACGGCGCCGCCGAGGCGTTGACGGAGGTGCGCGCCATGGGGGTGCGGCTGGTGCTGATCACCAAGGGCGACCTGTTCGATCAGGAAAGCAAGCTGGCCCGTTCGGGGCTGGCGGATCTGTTCGACGCGGTGGAGATCGTCAGCGAAAAGGACCGCGCCACCTATGCGCGCCTGTTCGCCCGTCACGGCGTCGGCGCCGGTGCCGCGCGCCCGGTGATGGTGGGCAATTCCGTGCGATCCGACGTCCTGCCGGTGCTGGCGGCGGGCGGCCATGCGGTGCATGTCCCCTATCCCAGCACGTGGTCCCATGAAATGGCCGACCTGCCTCTGGGCCATCCCCGCCTGCATCAGGCCGCCGGTCTGGCCAGGGTGCCCGCCATCATCGCCCATCTGTTGTCAGAACCGGCCTAGCGCCTGGCCCAGCAGGATGCGCAGCCGCACCGGGTGCAGCGGCTTGCGCAGGATGCGCAGATCCGGCTGCTGCGGCAGGTCCACCGCGGCGCTGGTGTCGCCGGTGAACAGCAGTGCGGGCACCGGGCCGTTCGCGCTCTGCCGCAGGGCGGCCACCGCATCCAGCCCCGAGCGCCGGTCGCCCAGGTGCAGGTCGGCCAGGATGACGTCCGGGGTACGGCCCTGGCGGGACAGTTGGGCCAAGGCTTCGTCGGCGCTGTCGGCCACCACCGGATGGCAGCCCCATTCGCCCAGCAGCATGGCCAGCGCGCTTTGGATGTCGGGGTCGTCGTCGATCACCGCGACGGTGGCGCCCGACAGGTCGGGGATGCAGTCCTCGTCCTCCGGCTCGGCGATGGTGGGCATCTGGTCTTCCGCCAGCGGCAGCTCGACCGCGAAGGTGGAGCCGCGCCCCACCACCGAGCGCACGTCCAGGCCGTGGCCCAGCAGCCTTGCCAGACGCTGCACGATGGACAGCCCCAGGCCCATGCCCTCGCCGCGCCCCACCGTGTTGGCGCCCTGACGGAACTCGCGGAAGATGTCCAGCCGCTGGCTTTCGGGAATGCCCGGCCCGGTGTCGTGCACGGCGATCAGCAGGCGCTGGCCGCGGCGCCGCGCCCCCACCACCACGCCGCCCCGGCGGGTGTAGCGGATGGCGTTGGACAGGAAATTGCCCAAGATGCGCGCCAGCAGGCGCGGATCGCTGAGCACGGCCGCGCTGCTGGGCACCACGGTCAGCCGCAGGCCGGCGGCCTCGGCCTGGGGGGCATAGGTGGCCTCCAGTTGCTCCAGCACGACGTTGACCATGAACACCCGGGGTTCCGACTTCATCACGCCGGCATCCAGTTTGGACATGTCGAGCAGGGAGTCGAACATCTCCTCCATGCCGCGCAGCGCGGTCTTCAGCGATTGCACGATGGTGTGGCCCTGGCTGCTGGTGATGTGGTGGTCCAGCGCCGAGGCGAACAGCGCCATGGCCTGCAATGGCTGGCGCAGATCGTGGCTGGCGGCGGCCAGGAAACGCATGCGGGCGCGGATGTTGCGCTCGGCCTCCTCGTTGGCCTCGGTCAGGCGCTGTTCCCGCAGCCTGATCTCGGTGACGTCCTGCAGGACCAGCACGATGTGGTCGTGGCCGTCATCCTCGCCGGCGCAATGCCCCGCCATGGAAAACCGCCGGGTTGAGGCCAGCAGCCACATCCGGCCGCCATCGGCCCGGCGTGCCTCCAGCTCGATGCGTTGGACGGCGTCACGGTGCCGGGTGTGCCGGCACAGGCCGTCCATGGCCTTGCCGTCGCCCGCCGGTCCCAGCAGCAGATTGAGCGGCCGCCCGGTCAGCTCGGCCACGGCGAAGCCGGTGATCGCCGCGCATTCGCGGTTCGCGAAGATCACCGGCAGGCCGGGCTGGCGGGCATCGACCACGGCCATGCCGACGGGGGCGAAATCCAGCGCCCGCAGGCAGTGATGCGTCAGCAGGGACGAAGAGGTCATGCCAGGGGCCACTCGCAAGAAAACGGATGCCGAAGTGTCGGTTTATTCGTCTGGATCGGACAATATCCCTGAACGGAGTGGTGCCGTCATGGGGGCATTCGTGGGTCATGTCGAAATCGCACACAACATCCACATGGGTGGTAGTCCAGGCGTAGCCGGGCCAGATGCATTGGTAATAGCTCTTGAAGAGTGGCTTACATTGGTCCTGCGGTCTGTATAGATTTCGACCATATTATGACTGGCAAAGTGACTGAGTGGCTGCGCCGTAGGCAGGGCGTGGCCGCAGGGCGGCCCGGGCGGTGTCCGAGAACCCCCGGAGATGGTTGGGAAAGATGTTTGGGAAACGGCCAGGAGACCGCGACATGCTGCGCAACAAACAGCACTCCCTGACGGCGCCGGCCGCGTGGCCGGCCGTGGCCGACCACGGCGACCTGCGGGTCGCGGCGTTGGCCGAAATGATCGACAGCCTGGACCTGGACAGCTTCCTGCACGATTGCGCCTATCGCCGTCGGCTGAGCGACGCGCTCGCCACATTCAGCGACGAGGAGTTCGATCGCTTCGAGCGCCTCTACACCCGCCGTTTCACCATCAACTAGAGCGGAGGCGGCGATGGCACCGGAGCGGCTGCCGCATGTCGCCGTGTTCCACTGCAGACGGGGTGCTTCATGATCGACGCGACCTTGAACGAAACGCCGTCGGCGCAAGCCCCGGTGGCGCTCGCCGTCGAAGACACGCACATGGTCAGCGAAATCGTCGGCCGGTTCGAACCGTCCGAACGCCAGGATGTGCGAATCCTCGACGATCCCCGGGAGTTGGTCGAGCATCCCGACGCCGCGCCGGGCGAGGTGACCATCATTTCCTATCCGGTGATGCGCCAACTGGCCAAGTACCACCTGGACGAACTGGCGGAATTCTGCCGCAACAACAAGGCCGTGCTGCTGATCCGCTCGCCCGAATTCCTCGATTCCATCGGGTTCCTGGAATTCGTCGATGGCGTGATCTTCGCCGACGCCACCATCGAGCGGGTGCGCGACATCCTGCAATTGTCCAAATCCGGCTATTCCATCCTGCCGTCGGCGGCGGTGATGGACATCGTCACCGACCGGCTGCGCTGCGACACGCTGGCGCGACTGTCCTTCATCGAGCTGTCCATCCTCGATCAGGTGCGGCTGGCCAAGACCAACCGCGCCATCGCGCGGTCGCTGGGGCTGACCGAGGCCAACGTCAAGACCAAGGTCCGTGCCATCCTCAAGGCGCTCAAATTCCAGAACCGCACCGAGGCGGCGGTGTTCGCCGCCCGTCAGAACGAGCTGATCCGCCAAAGCCTGGCCCGGCGCGGACGGGAAAAGGTGGTGGAACCCGAAGATAAGGGATTGCCCCACTGACGGCTGCCGTGGCGCTGCCCCACCTTGGGCGGCGGGCCAGCCTGTTTCCGGCCCGGCGTAGTTCAGGAGGTGACGCCATGGCTTCGTTTCCCATCGGTGCCGGCGCTGCGGTCTTGGTCGCCGTGCTGGCCGCCGCGCCCGCCTGGGCGCAGTGGAACAACCAGCCCTATTCCTATCGCGCGGGCGGCGGCGTGGGCATGAGTACGGCCTATCGCCAGGCCTATATCGACCAGCAGATCAGCGGCAACCGTCCCCGCAATCTGTTGCGCGCGCCCGACGGCTCGCTGCTGTCGGTCACCGAACACAACAGCCAGGCGTTCGTGACCACGCCCCAGCCCAATTACGTGATCAATCGCGGCGGCATCGCCGCCGGCATCTCGATCGGCGTGGGCGGGGTGGGCATGCTGTCACCGGTGGATGGCTGGACCGGAACGGTGGTGTCGTCGCTGCCCGCCCCCGGCACCGGCCGCCCGCCCATCGATGCCTGGGTCGCCCAGTTGGACGGCTTGCGCCCGGTGGATTGACCGGCAGGACAGGAAAAGTGGAAGCGGGCGGGGCCGGGCGGCCCCGCCCTTTGCGTGTGATCCCGGTCGGCCTTTGAGGTGACTCGCCGAAGGCCCATTGGCCGACCGGCAAGCCCGAGCGGCACCTGAGCCTCGCCGCCTCGGCATGAACTGGCCCAACGGGTCAGTTCATCAGCCGGGCGGTATCAAAGTCCGGTATTGGCCTCGACCGTGGCGGCGGCGGACCCGCTGCCCCGGCGCGGCGGCGGCAGCGCGGCATTCTCGGCCGACAGGCCGTTGTTCAGCGCCCAGATGGCCGCCTGGGTGCGGTTGGCGGCGTTGATCTTCTTCAGCACGCCCTTGAGGTGCACCTTCACGGTGGCCTCGGTGATGCTGAGCTTCTTGGCGATCACCTTGTTGGGATGGCCGTTCAGCAGGCAGCGCAGGATCTGGATCTCGCGTTCGCTCAGCCCCTCCAGGTCGGGCGAGGCGGTGGCCGGGCGCTGGGTGTCCACCTGGCCCGAGATCAGCATGGCCGCCAGCCGGGTGGGGAACACCTTTTCGCCCAGCAGCACCAGCTTGAGCGATTGCTTGAGCGCGTCGGGCGAGATGTTCTTGAGCAGATAGGCGTCGGCGCCGGCCTCGAAGCAGCGCGCCAGGTTGTGGATGTTGCGGGTGCTGGCCGCCAGCACCACCAGCTTGAGGTCGGCGTACTTCTCGCGCATCTGCTGCAGCACCGAGATATCGTCGGAGCCGGCGTCGAATTCGACCAGGGCGATTCGCGGCTTGAACCCGGCATCCAGCCTCTGCATGCCCTCGGCCATGCTGTCGGCTTCGTCGGCAATCACGAAGGACGAGCCGTCCAGCAGCTTCTTCAGCCCTTCCCGGAACAGCTTGTTGGCATCAATCAGAAGCATTTCCACGTTCTGCATCTCAGTCCCCGTGCGTTGGAAGACGGCCTGCGGGCAGCTTGAATCCGATGGGGACGCGGCGGAGGTGCGGCGTTCCTCGCTCGAACTCAATCTTCTGACGCGATTTTTATCCGAGGGGGCGCCCCGCCTCCCACCATCTGGTGGAGGTAGCGCCGCGTTCATAATCGGTAGGGGTTCCCCGAATGCGCGTCCAAGTCCCTACCGAATACGGGGTAGCGAGGTGCGGAGAATGGGGAAAGATGTGGGAAATCAAGGCGCTAATGAAGCGCACAGCAATAGGTCGCTCCCTCTGTCGAAGGATGCGGCGATCATTGCTTATGGGGAGAAGGGGGGATGGGGCGAGTGATCGGATTCGAACCGACGACATCCAGGACCACAACCTGGCGCTCTAACCAACTGAGCTACACCCGCCACCGGGAGGCCGAATGTGTACCCAAACCGGCCCCCTGCCGTCAAGCGGCTATTTTTCCACCTTTCGTCCACTAAAGAAATTGATCAGCCGCTCCACCGCCCGATCGATGGCGTCGTCGGTCTTGGCGAAGCAGAAGCGGGCGAAATGGTCCGGCGCGGTGCCCTGATAGAAGGCGCCGACCGGAATGGCGGCGACCCCGGCCTGCTCGGTGAGGTGGCGGCAAAAGGCGGCGTCGTCGCCGTCGAAGCCCAGCGGGCGGAAATCGGCGGTCAGGAAATAGCTGCCGCCGGTGGGCAGCACCGCGAAGCCCGCGGCCTGCAAGCCGGCGCCCAGGCGATCGCGGCGGCGTTCCAGCACCCCGGCCAGCCCCTCCACATAATCGCGCAGGTGGTCCAGCCCCCACGCCACCGCCTCTTGCAGGCAGGGCGGGGTGGTGAAGGTCAGGAACTGGTGGGCCTTGGCGATGGGCGCCAGCAGCGGGGCCTCGGCCACCACCCAGCCCACCTTCCATCCGGTCAGGGAAAAGATCTTGCCGGCCGAGCCGACCTTGACCGTGCGGGCGCGCATGCCGGGCAGCGCCCCCAGCGGCAGATGGCGGCGGTCGTCGAAGGTCAGGTGCTCGTACACCTCGTCGCAGATGGCAACGCAATCATGGCGCTCCAGCAGGTCGGCGATGAAGGCAAGCTCGTCGGCGTCATAGACCTTGCCGCACGGATTGGTCGGGCTGTTGAGCAGCAGCAGGCGGCTGCGCGGTCCGAAGGCGGCGGCCAGCGCCTCGCGCGGCAGCGTCCAATGGGGCGGCTCCACCCGCACCAGCCGGGGCACGCCGCCGGCGCGGCGGATGATGGGCAGATAGGAATCGTAAAGCGGTTCGATCACCACCACCTCGTCGCCCGGCTCGATCAGCCCGAACAGGCAGGCGGCCAGCGCCTCGGTGGCGCCCGAGGTGACCATGACCATGTCGGGCGCGGTTCGCAGGCCCCAGTAATGCGCCTCATGCGCGGCCACCGCCGCGCGCAGCGCCGGGGTGCCCATCATGGACGGGTACTGGTGCGGCCCCGACCGGGCGCTCTCGGCCAGGCGGTCGATCAGGGCGGCCGGCTCCAGGCCCTCGGGAAAGCCCTGGCCCAGATTGACCGCCCCATGCTGATTGGCCAGGCGCGACATGGTTTCGAAAATGGTGGTGCCGCAGGCGGCGAACAGCGAATTGGCGTGAGCCATGGCGGGGTGCGCGTGGTGATTTCCGGGGTCCCGTTTCTATCACGAAAGGCGGGCTGGCCGAAGGGGATGGGGTGTTGCTCAAATATTGGGCTGAGGTGCCTTGCAAACGGGCATTTCTGCGGGTTTCAGCCGGAAAAGCCCACTGTTTTCCCCATGGCCCAATTGGCACGCCCCGTGCTAAATGATGTTCGCGCTTGACGCTGGTTCCACGCTTTTCGAGAGACGCGGTTTCATGAAGAAGATCGAAGCGATCATCAAGCCCTTCAAGCTCGACGAGGTGAAGGAAGCCCTGCACGAAGTTGGTCTGCAGGGTCTGACCGTCACCGAGGCCAAGGGCTTTGGCCGCCAGAAGGGTCATACCGAACTCTATCGCGGCGCCGAGTACGTGGTGGATTTCCTGCCCAAGGTGAAGATCGAGCTGGTCATCGAGGACAACCTCGTCGAACGCGCGGTGGAAGCCATCCAGCAGGCGGCTCACACCGGTCGCATCGGCGACGGCAAGATCTTCATCTCCTCGGTCGAGGAAGCGATCCGTATCCGTACCGGCGAGCGCGGCAGCGACGCCATCTAAGGCCTGCCGACCTCGGCAAGACGCTTATCAACATCCCAACTGTTCAGGAACTGTGACCATGGCCGACGACGTCAAGAAAGTCCTCGATTTGATCAAGGAGCACGACGTTAAGTACGTCGATTTCCGCTTCACCGATCCCAAGGGCAAGTGGCAGCACACCGCTCAGCACGTCTGCACGGTCGATGAGGGCCTGCTGACCGAGGGCATCATGTTCGACGGTTCCTCGATCGCCGGCTGGAAGTCCATCGACCAGTCCGACATGATCCTGATGCCCGACTGCTCGACCGCGGTCATGGACCCGTTCGCCGCCCAGGCGCAGTTGATCATCACCTGCGACATCGTCGAGCCGGCCACCGGCCAGCTTTATGACCGCGACCCGCGCTCGATCGCCAAGCGCGCCGAGAAGTACGTGGTCGAATCGGGCGTGGGCGACACCGCCTTCTTCGGTCCCGAGGCCGAGTTCTTCGTGTTCGACGACGTCAAGTTCGCCGTCGGCATGAACAAGGGCTATTACGAGCTGTCGTCGGAAGACGGCGCCGAATCCTCGGCCAAGGATTTCTCGGAAGGCAACCTGGGCCACCGTCCGGGCGTCAAGGGCGGCTACTTCCCGGTTCCGCCGGTGGATGCCCATGTGGACATGCGCGCCGAGATGCTGACCGTGATGGGCGAGATGGGCCTGCCCATCGAGAAGCACCACCACGAAGTGGCCTCGTCGCAGCACGAGCTGGGCTGCAAGTTCGGCACCATGGTTCAGGCCGCCGACTGGATGCAGATCTACAAGTACGTGGTCCACAACGTGGCCGCGTCCTACGGCAAGACCGCGACCTTCATGCCGAAGCCGATCTATGGCGACAACGGCTCGGGCATGCACGTGCACCAGTCCATCTGGAAGGCCGGCAAGCCCCTGTTCGCCGGTTCGGGCTATGCCGACCTGTCGGACACCGCGCTGTACTACATCGGCGGCATCATCAAGCATGCCAAGGCGCTCAACGCCTTCACCAACCCGCTGACCAACTCGTACAAGCGCCTGATCCCGGGCTTCGAGGCGCCGGTGCTGCTGGCCTATTCGGCCCGCAACCGCTCGGCCTCCTGCCGTATCCCCTACGCGACCAGCCCGAAGGCCAAGCGCGTCGAGATCCGCTTCCCCGATCCGGGTGCCAACCCCTACCTGGCCTTCGCCGCCATGCTGATGGCCGGCCTGGACGGCATCGCCAACAAGACCCATCCCGGCGAGGCCATGGACAAGAACCTGTACGATCTGCCCCCCGAGGAGCTGAAGCAGGTTCCGACCGTGTGCGGCAGCCTGCGTGAGGCGCTCGAGAACCTGCGCGCCGACCACGACTTCCTGCTCAAGGGCGACGTGTTCTCCAAGGACTTCATCGAGGCCTATATCGAGCTGAAGTACGAGGAAGTGTTCAAGTTCGAGCACACCCCGCACCCGGTCGAATTCCAGATGTATTACTCGGTCTAATCCGAGCCTTCTGGAAACGGTCGCGGCGGTTGTCACGATCTGGGAAAGCCCCCGCCGGGAAACCGGCGGGGGTTTTTCTTTGCCGGGCGGTCAGCGCGGCCGCCGCCTTGACAATCGCCGGGGGTGGGCGTTCCATCAATCCTCTAGAGGAGTGAATGGGGGCGGGGGAGCATGAACCTCATCGACGACCGTCTGCCGCGCTATCAGCGGCTGCGCGACCAGATCGCCGCCGGCATCGCGGCCCAGCGCTGGAAGCCGGGCGAGGCCATTCCCTCCGAGGCCGAACTGGCCGCCAGCCATGGGGTGGCGGTGGGCACGGTGCGCCATGCCATCGACGTGCTGGTGGCCGAAGGGCTGGTGGAGCGCGCCCATGGGCGCGGCACCTTCGTTCGGCGTCCCAGTTTCGATCGTTCGCTTTTGCGCTGCCTGCGCATTCCCGGGCTGGAACCGGGGGCGGCGCCGGCCCTGGTCAGCCGCATCCTGGAGCGCGCCGCCCTGAAGGCGCCGGCCGAGGTGGCGGACCGGCTGGGCCTGCCGGTGGGGGAAGACTGCATCCGGCTGGTGCGGCAAAAATTGGTGGATCGCCACATCCTGCGCGGCGAGGAGATCTGGCTGCCCAGGGCGCGGTTCGCCGCCATGCTGACGGTGGATCTGGCGGCCATCGGCAACGACCTGTATCCGGCGTTCGAGCGCCTGTGCGGGCAGATGGTCGCCACCGCCGAGGAAACCCTGACCGCCGAGGCGGTGGGACCCGAGCATGCCACGCTGGTCGGCGTGCCCGCCGGCCAGCCGGTGGTGGTGATCGACCGGCTGACCCGTGGCTATGATCGCCAGCCGCTCGAATGGCGGCGGGTGCGGGCGCCGGCCGCCGCCTTTCAGTTTCAAAGCGTGATCCGTTAAACCGTGCTGCCCAACATGTGCATCACGGTCTACCGCTTGTCATTTTTGCCCTCGCCGAGCGCCGCCGGCGGCTTGGCCGCGCCCGAAATGGGCGTCAGAGCAACGCGCCTCATGGTCAAGGCGCGTTGCCATAGCGGGCCGGTCGAGCGCACGCGGCATGCGGGGGCCGGGCGGGGCAATGCGGGTCAGGGGGATGCGCCGACTGCCTGCCACCAGGCGGGCCAGGCCGCCACCAGTTCGGCCAGCGCGGCATAGCCGGCCGCCCCCGGATGGGCGCCGTCATGGGCGGCCACCTCGGCCCGCCAGACCGGATCGGCCGACAGCGCGGCAAAGACGTCGAGGAACGGCACCGCCAGCTCGGCGCACAGTGCCGCCAGCGTCGGCACCAGGGCGGCGATGCGGGCATTGACGCCATCGTCGTCGATGGGGGGCGGGCCGACCATCAGGGTGGGGCGAAGTCGCGACGCGGCCGACAGAACGGCGCCGGCGTGCCCCAGGCTGGTGGCGGCGGGAACGCGCGGGCGTCCCGGCGCCTCGTCGCTGCAATCGTTGACGCCAAACGAGAACACCAGCAGCCCCGGCATGTCCGGCGGCAGGCGGGGCCGGCACTCGGCCTGCCAGCGGGCGGCGATGTCGGCGCTGGTGTCGCGGCGGATGCCCAGATTGTACACGGTCAGGTCGATGCCCCGGCGGCGGGTTTCGGCCGCCACGCGGCCCACCCAGCCCAGGCAGTCCGGGTCGTTGGTGCCGTTGACGAAACTGTCGCCGATGAAGCAGATGCGCATGGCGGCGATGCTGCGACAGGAGGGGGCGGGCGGCAATAAATTTCTGCGCTCTCGCGGCGGCCGACAATCGCCCCCACATCACATCAAGGCATGGACGGCGCGGAGGTGTGGGCGCATGGCAACTCTCAGGGACATTCTGGTGCGGCGCTATGGCTATGGGCGCGATGATTTCGGCTCGGCCGGCATGGTGCGGCTGGATTGCGCCGAAGGCACGTTGTGCCCGGTCCCCATGCACGACATCTTCACCCCCCATCGCGCAAATCCCGCCAAGGTGGTTCGCCTTGACGCCCTGTTTCGTCCCGGCCAGCGCCTGACGCTTCGCGGCATCGGCCGCGCCCCCACCGTCGAGGTGGCGGTTTTGCGGGTTTCGGCCCACGGCCTGACCGCGCGGGCGGGGGAAAATTCCCAGGAATTCCTGCCGTGGGAACGGCTGCGCCATGCGCTGATGCGCCCGGAGTTGTTGATATTTCATGATAATTCGGCGGCTGCGCCGTCCGGTGAAAATCCTGCGAAAAAGGTCGCAAAATCCCTTTGCACAGCGCGGAGGTTGGCGCTATAAGAAGCGCCTCGCAGGCGACCGGAGTGTAGCTCAGCCTGGTAGAGCACTGTCTTCGGGAGGCAGGGGCCGGAGGTTCGAATCCTCTCACTCCGACCATCGACAAGCCGCAGAACTCTGCGGTTTGTCGATGGTACCAATCACCGGCACGGGACCGGGGATTGAATTTGCGGGACAATTCGGGGACACTGGGCCATTAGGCACTGTCCCGGAGTGTCCCTCAGTGGCGACCATCACCAAACGCTTGAACCGCGACGGTCAGCTTATCGGCTGGCAGGCGAAGATCCGTCGGCGCGGTTACCCCATCCAATCCAAGACCTTCGATCGCAAGTCCGACGCTGAAACCTGGGCGCGAAGCCTGGAAGGCGAGATGGACCGAGGCGCCTTCGTTGACCGGCGTCCGGCCGAAGAGATGTCGTTGGCCGCCGCAATCCGGCATTACCTGAAATCGGTGGCTCCGACCCACAAGGGCGGCGATATCGAGGCGGTGCGCCTTAATCGGCTTCTGCGTGATGAGCCGGCGCTGTGCGCCTACGCCCTCGCCAATCTCCGCACCCACCACATTGAGGATTATCGGGATCGCCGCCTGGAGGTCATCGCACCCGGGAGCGTGTGCCGGGAAATCAACCTCCTTCATGCCGTGCTGGAATCCGTGCGTCGGCGGGTTGGGCTGATCGACAACCCCGTTTCCCATGTCCGCCGGCCCAAGGTGGCGGACGAGCGGGATGTTCGTCTCTCTCCAGACGAGGAGGGCAAGCTTCTGGCGGCTCTCGACGGCACCCGGAACCCCTGGATTAAGCCCTTCGTGATCGTCGCCCTGGAAACTGCGATGCGGCGGGGGGAATTGCTGTCCCTCCGCTGGGAAAATGTGGACCTAGTCAACCGGACTGCGCACCTCCCGGAAACCAAGAACGGGCGCGGGCGCATGGTTCCCCTCAGCAGCCGCGCCGTGAAGGCGCTGGAGGATCTTCCGCGTGCAATCGGGGGTGAGGTATTCCCGGTGTCCCTGGACGCCCTCAAGCACGCCTGGACGCGCGCCAGGGACCGCGCCGGCCTCCACCAATTCCATCTCCACGATCTCCGCCACGAGGCAACCAGCCGGCTTGCGGAGGCGGGATGGAACATACTCGAGCTGGCGGCTGTCACTGGGCATCAGGATTTGCAGATGCTCAAGCGGTATACGAATCTGCGGGCATCGGACCTGGCAAAGAAGATGGGTTAACCTGTGAACGCGCATGCCTAACCGTGCACGAAGCGTTTGAGGGGGCCGTTCACGAAGTGGCAAGGGCGCCAGCCGCCTAACAGCTTTTCCAGGACAAAACTGTCCGCTGCGCCAGCTATAATACCTGTGCCGCCCCCGGCCATCGCATCGATAGCGGACACGCCAGTAAATCGGAGGATTTTTCCTGGAAGTGATTGAATCCAGGAGTTCGCAGTTGACGCTCTATAATATTGGTCGAGCAAATTTGAATCTGGGTTCACGGAACGAAGCCATGATTTGAATCGGCGCGCCTTCTTTAAGATGGTCATAAATTCAGAGAATGACCGCTCCCCGGAATTTATAGCCTCTCGAATTGAAAAGGCCCCGTCTAATTGTGTTGTTGTGAACAGATCAATTTGCTCACTGCTGCGCTGACGGCTGCGCAAAATGTCTTTCATTTTTATCTGCATTATTCGGGAAATAGCTTCCGTGGTAACCATGTCTGCTGCATACCCGGCGGCCACGCGTAGCTCAATTTCCGCATCAAGGAGGAAGTTGATAACATATGATGGCGTTAGTTCACTGTGTTCCGGCGGAATTCTCTTGTTGTACGAGGCGTTTACGTCTGCCCAATTAATATTGGTGTGTATAAAAAATTCATTGTCACCGATGAACAGTTCGAATTCCCAGTCTGGCGGGAATTCATACTCTGGAGCCTCAGCAGATATCGCTTCGTACACTGCGCGCCTAACGAAAGCTTTATTTCTGATATCACTTCCCGTCTGATCAAGTATATCTTGGTCATCGCATGGCAGCAAACTTTGGCGTTTCGCAATCTTTGGAATAAGTCTTTCTGCGGCGCGCCTCGTTTGACGTGATTTTCCCAATGCCCTGTCAAAAATTTGCCGAATTTCATCACTCGGGCTGAGCTTTCTACCTTCGGCTGCTGCAATCCTCAAAAACGTTAACTTGTGGGAAGTTATGCCATTAAGCGTATTGTTAAAAACGGCCGGAACATTCTGAATAAAGGTGATGCTCAATTCTCCGGCGTCAATCAGTTCAATGATGATATCTGGTCCTATTGACTGTAACAGCGCGCCTAATGGGCCGCGATTTGCAATAATGTGTACTTTTCCATAAAATAGAAGTGTCTCAGCAAGTAGGCCCGGATCAGCAGCAAGAGTGCCTTGCGATTGCTTTCTGATGATTGCTGATTCCAACATGGGGCAGGCTTCCTCGGCGAATGCAAGTTGATAGGGAATTTTCATACTGTTCTCAAGGTTGGTCAACGGGCCACGGAACAGTTGCCAGCATGCTCGGCCTGATCAAGGTGTTGGTCCTCACCATGCTCGCCCTTCGGGCTGCGCGTGGCTCCGGTCCCGCCTTCGGCGCCCTTGACCAGGCCTGCGCGTGCTGGCATTGCGGAAGGCATGACGGCGAGGGGCTGACCGCCCCTCGCGTTGCTCGGGAAACCAGATTAGCCCTGCGGGCTGCATCTGGCTCGGGGCTGGCAGTTAATCTTTGTGAGGAAACGTCCTGAGCAAATGCCAGGACGGACCCGTCCGTCTTGGCATGGATAGCAAGCAGCGCCCGGCCGAGGGCGGGTCAAGGCTGGCCGCAGGCCACCGCGATAGCGGCGCGTAGCGGCCTTGATGCGACCGAACCGGGTGCTATTTCGCTCTTACCTGAACCCAGGCCGATGGAACGGCGGCCGACGCGGCCTCTGATCGGGTTGCTGCTCCTGCTGCTGGCGAAGCCGCTCCGCTTCCTCCCGGGCCTTCTGTTCCTGCTGCTGGAGCCACTGTTCCGCCTGGCGTCGAACATGGGCGTCCCGCTCACCGGCGCTGGCCGTCGAGGGCACCCCGGCGCCGAACCCGGCAGCGACCATTTCGCGGAGTGCCTTCACCAGCTGCTCGCGGTCCTGCACCGCAGCGTCCAGCTGAGGCAACCGATCCACCGCGGCCTCCTTCGCCGCGGCTGCGTCCTTGCGCATCCGCTCGGCCTCCTCGAGGACCGAAGCGATAGCTGTCGGCCGCTGCTTCCCCCAGGCGGCGTCCAGCTTGCCCAACTGGATCTCTGCGCGGTCGATGGCGGCTTGATGGCCGGAGATCCGCGCGCGGATCTCGGCGCCCGGTTTGCCCAGGCGAGCGAACATGCCCAAGGACGCCAGAGCGGCCTCGGCCTTCTCCAGAGCCTCCACCTGGTCGCGGCGGGCCTGCTTCACCTTCGCCCACTCCGGCTGAAGATGGGCGCGCTGCGTGTCCACCAGTTCCGCCGCCTCGGCCTCTGTCATGCGAACCGGGACCAACTGGCCAATCCCGTAACCCCGGGCCGTGAAGTCGCGCAGCTGGCCGTCCGGTCCCGTCCACTGCTTCGCCCATGCCTGCGCCTGGTCGCGCGTCCGTGCCTCCTGCAGCTGGGTAAGCTCGGCCGCATAGCGCCCAATTTCCTGGCGTAGCGGCGCCACCTGGGGCGCTGCTGGCGGCGGGGAAGTCGACGATGCCGGGGGCGCCTTCGGATACTCCTGGGGCTCCGGGCGCGGCGTCGGGGCCGGTCGCTCCTGGCGAACCTCCGCAAGCCGGCGCTGCAACAACTCCGCTTCCATCTGGACCCGGGTGCGGGTGACGATCTCCGCAAGCTCGGGGTTGGCCACCCCCAACCCGGCCCGGGTCAACGCCTCGGCCGCCTGCCGGCGGAACGCCTCCGAGCCTGTCAGGTTGACCCTATCCCAGCCCTTCGCCTGCGCCATTGCGATCATCACCGCGATAGCCCGCTGGTCGGCCGTGCCCTGGGCACGGATCGCGGCGCCATCGTCACGAATTCGGACGCCGTCCACCAGTTGCACCACCACTTCGGGCCGCGCCTCTCTGGCGCGCACCCAGGCCAGATGCTGGGCCACGTCGGGCGGAAGCTCCTTCCCGTATCGCTGGGCCAGTATGTTGAGCTTGTACGCTTGTTTCCGTGCGTCGGCCGGCGCCTGCATCGCAGACCCCGACTGCCGCGCCTGGCGCGTCCGTTCTAGACGTGCTGCCCGTCGCAGTGCGTGATCTGCTGCGGCTCCGCGTTGCTCCATGGTGGTGGCGACGCTGCGTCGTCATGGATAGCTCCATACCTTTCGGTACGGAGCCTTCTGCCGCAGGCGTCCGTTGGGGAGTGGCGCGGTTTGTCCGGCCAAGAGGGCTTACAATCCGAACCGTCGCCGCACGTAGCGGCCGCTCATCAGGCCTCGTTGTTGCTCCCCAAGGGGGGCACCGTCCAGTTACCGCACCGTCCGCCAGCCGGGAGTCCAGTTTCGCCGTGTCTGGCCCAGGGCTGGGTTGGTGGCAGTCACAACCATCATGATAGTAGGTGTAGCCGAAAGGAGTGTCAATCCAGGGTAGTGTCTCAGTTTGAAATCTGACGCGATGGAAATGGGGAGGCATCGGCCTCCCCACCCCAAGACGGTGCGCCTTACGGCGCAGCCGGGATTTCCGCGAACTTCTGGCCCTTCTTGATTTCAGAGATACGGCCAGGGTTCACGTCGTAATCGGCCGCGATGCGGTTCTGAAACTCACCCTCGCGGATGCGCTTCTTGATGAACGGGACATCGGAAGGCTGAATGCGATAGCTCGGCTCACGCTTCTTCGACATATAAAGATCTCCTTATGTCGATGGCGAAACCGTCTTGAACAAGGAGGCTAAACCGTGTAGCGTGAGTTCACGAAACGCGGGGAGTGATCTCCTTGCGGCCCACGTCGGCTTCAATGACCGTGGACCGTGCCCCGTAAACGCCCCGGTGTTCCAGCACCGGGGCGTAAACGTTTTGCGGGCACTCAACCGCAATGGATTCCACAACGCTCCCCAAGAGTCGAGTCCAAAATCGCTAGATTTTGTGGGCGACATCCACTTTTTATCAGCCGGTGGTGTCGGCAGTCGCCCGTTTGCGGTAGTGAGCGGGCCGCTTCGGCGCCTCTGCCCGAGCGTCGATCAGCGCAACGATATCGTCCATGCTCCACAGACGATCTGTCACGCCTGCAGCCATGGCTGGAGAGACCTTCAACGTCTTATGGATGCGGACGAAGTTGTAGAACATGACGTGCAGCGCCACGGCGTGCGCGTGGTTCTCGACCTTCTTGGAGAAGGCATTGGTCAGGCGAGTGAAGCGACGCATGTGCATCCGCATGGTCAGGTTCGACCGCTCGACGTAGCTGGTGCTGACGTGGGCGGTATCGGGCCGGCCGGTGATGCTTTCCTTCTTGGCGCCGATGCACTGAGCGGGGCTATAGCGGCGCTGGCCTTCCGGGGCCTCGCCATACAGTTTCACCAGCATCGCGTAATCAACGTCATCCCCGAAGGCATCTTCCACGGCGTTCAGGTAGGCCTTGTGGCCGTCCGTGGTCAGTTGGACCCGGTTAGCCAAGCGGGCACGGAGATCGTCCATCAGCGCCCAGGCGTATTCGCTATCCCGGCCGCCGACGAGGTAGCTCACCATCAGCTTGGTTTCGGCTTCCAGCGCGGTCCAGGTCCACACGTCGCCAGCGCCTTCCGGAGCCGCCTTGGCATCCTTTACGTTCTTCTGCTTGGCGTAGCAGAACGACCAGATTTCGTCGCACTGGATGCGCTTGGCCTTCACGTTGCGGACGTGCTGGTCATGGTAAGTGGCGCACGCCTCGCCGGCATCCACCAGCATCTTGGTAACGGTGTTGATGCTCACGTCCACCACGCGAGAGATGGCTCGAAGCGACGATCCCTCGCAGAGGAGGCTGAGGATTTGGATGCGCTTGGCGTGCGGGAGCTTGTTCATGAGAAGGATGGTACCTCCACATGCTTTGTCGGTCAAGCATATCGTTCAGTTAGAGGATGCTGGATAGATAACGAAGTTCGTTCTGATACCGCTCAGCAGACTGGTTAACCTGGAGTCGCCTCCCATCAACCGTGTGGAACTTCCCAACTTTAAGCTGCGAAATAGGCGTTCTCTCCGCGCCGCTAATTCTGCCTGACGACATGAAGTCATCCGTAATCACAAAAACGTCGCTTGGGTCATCACAATCAAATAGTGACTTATGCTGCTTCGCTATACGCAAAGCGCGTTCAATATACATCCGGGATGCTGCATCTGGAGTGGCCTCTTTCTGGCTCTTAGCCCCAGCCATGGTCATCACGATTGCAGCTATCTTTGGCGTGGGAAGATTGCCCGCCCTGTGGTTCCAAAGCAAAAAATCCCTGTTTGGGTCTGTGAGAAGCTTGAACAACAACCCGAGTGATTCCACCGAGTGTTCGTCCACTCGCACCGGAACAATCAGTGCGTCCGATGCGCACCACGCCAAATGAGTGCCGCCAGAATAGAACGGGCTGGTGTCGATTAGGATGGAATCGCACCGAAGTTCTTTCGCTTCACGCTCTAGAATGTCTTTCAACGACCACAGAAGGTGGCGGACGATCTGCGGGTTGTTCCTTGTGTTCGCCATTTGAAGCTGCTGATACAGCGACGATGGGAACTCGTATAGCTCCGGATCGCCAGCGATAAAGTAGCTACCCCGACCGCCGGCAAACACAGGGATAAATTGACTAATACGAAGCGCAATGTCGCGCGCTTCTTCACCAAATGCTGGGCCAAGTACCCTAGGCTGGAGTGCCGCATTAATGGTTACCGGCGGGCGTTCCTTTTGAAAAATAACCTCGGTCAAATTTGCCTGCGGGCAAACATCTGCGACAAGCAGCGCCCGCCGCCTTGACATTTCATAGGACAGATTAAACGCCAGAGACGTTTTCCCGACACCACCACGAAGGTTGGAAACCGAGTAGCAACGATAATTCTTGCCGGCGGGCGCTGTGTAGCCCTCCAGAACAACCTTTTTATGTATCTCGAGGACTTTATCGAGTTCTGTTGAAAACGCCATTTCCATGCCCGCCCCCTGCCTCAAATTGTAGCCAGCAAGTTACTGACGCGCAGCCTACACGGCAGGTTGTGCAGGAGCAACGAAAATATGCAGGTCGCCCGGAGAAGATGCAGGTCGCCCGGAGAAGATGCAGGTCGCCCGGAGAAGATGCAGGTCGCCCGGAGAAGATGCAGGTCGCCCGGAGAAGATGCAGGTCGCCCGGAGAAGATGCAGGTCGCCCGGAGCTACTTAGCCC
>JAFAAW010000148.1 GCA_023426365.1 Pseudomonadota bacterium | reverse complement strand
CCCCGGGTTGGGGCCGCCCCCCCGGGGGGGCCACACCCCTTCCATGCTCTCATAGGACCCCGCGCGGGCACTGGCGCCGGCCCGCCGCGACGTGGCCGCCGTCACCGCCAGCCAGCCCAGGCCCAGGCCCACCAGCGCCAGGGGAATGGGGTTGTCGCGCACCATTTCGGCGACGCGGGAGCGATCCGACAGGAAATCTCGCATGGTGTCCACCGCCTGATCCATGATCTGTTGGGGGGAAAGCTTGCGCTCGATGGCGGTCAGGGTGTCGGCCATCTCGCCACGGGTCCGCGCGATCTCGTGCTCGATGTCCTCGGCGGTCATCGCAATTGCTCCTTGGCCCAGCGGGTGTTGTCACGCAGCGTGCCCATGGTGCGGTGCGGCGCCAGATTGCCGGTGCGCAGGTTGGACAACCCGCTGGCCACCACGATGCCGCCGACCAGCACCAGCACGGCGCCGACGATCAGCGCGGCCAGCCACGGCTCCACCACCAGGGCCAGGCCCAGGATGGCGGCGGCCGTCAGCGCGCCCAGCGCCACCAGCAGGATCACCGCGCCGGCGGCGATCTCGGCGGCGCCGCGCCCGGCCTGGTGGGCCTTGTCCGTCAACTCGGCGCGGGCAAGGCGGATTTCCTGGCGGAACAGGCTGGCGGTTTCCTGGGTCAGCTCGCTGAACAGGCTGCTCAGCGGGCGCTCGGGGGTCAGGTCGGCCATGTCACACCTCCCCGCCGCTGGGGCCGGAACCGGGCGGTGCCGAAGTGCCCATATGCGACGAACTGATGGGATGGGTGGTCGCCGGCCCCGCCGGATGGACCCCGGCCTCGGTGCTGGTGCCATAACCCGCCGTCGAGGAGGCGGGCATGCGCCGCGCCATGCGGCTGGCGTAATCGCTGCCGCGCCGCCGCGGTTCGGCGGTGTTCTTGATGACCCGGGCCAGCAGGAAGCCGGCGGCCATGGCGCCGCCGATGAACCACGCGGGCTGGCGCCGGGCCATGTTCTCGGCCTCGTCCACCACCTGCGCCCAGTCGGTGCCGCGCAGATAACCGGCAAAGCGGTCCAGCCGCTCGGCCGCCATGTCGGTATAGCGCCCCATGGTCTCGTTCTCCGGCTTGAGGTCGTCGGCGGCGCGGTGCAGCGCCCCGGCCATGCCGCGCATCGCGTCGGCGGCGCGGTGGCGCTGGGACTCGGCCGCGCTTTTCACCCGTTCCTTGGCGTCCGACAGCATCCGCTCGCCCCCCGACCGCAGGGCGTCCGTGGTTTCGGCGGTGGTGGAGGGGGGTGACGTGGAGGCCGAGGCGGCGGACGTCCCGGCACCCGGTTCTTTGATGATGTCGGCCATGTATTTCCTCCTCGTTGCTGCGTCGCCCTGGTCCCGCCAGGACAACAGGGATCGCGCCCGCCGGGTTCCCCGTCAGTTCCGGCGCACGGCCGCGCCGGGACGCTCGACCGCCGGCACGGGGGCGAAGCCGAAATAGGCGCTGGCGATCGCCAGGATGGCGTGCAGGCCGACGTCATAGCCGTGGATCGGCGCCAGCCCGAACAAGGTGGAGGTGGCCGGGATCAGCCCCAGCACCGCCAGCACCGCATAGATCACCGCCACCGACCGGGCATAGACGCGCGACGCGGCGAAGTCGCGCCACACCACCACGCCCCAGACGCCGAACGCCAGATGGACCAGGTTGTGCACGGCATTGACCGGGAACAGCCCGAACAGGGCGCCGTGGCTGGCCTCGACCATCAGCGACGGCTGCTGGGCCGGCATGGTGACCAGTCGGGGCACGAAGCCCAGGATGCCGGCGACCAGGAAGACGATGCCCAGGATCAGGGCGAAGGTTCGGGTCTTCATGTCTTGCGGCCCTCCGCAAAAAGGGAAATGCGCCTATTTCTGCTGGGACAGCCAGGCGATCACATTGGCGCGGTCCTCGGGTTTCTTCACCCCGGCAAACGCCATCTTGTTGCCGGGAATCGCCGTCTTGGGATCGGCCAAGTATTTGTCCAGGTTCTCGGGCGTCCAGGTCTGGCCGTATTCCTTCATGGCGGGGGAATAGTTGAAGCCCTCCACCGTGCCGGCCTTGCGCCCGACCACGCCGTGCAGCGACGGCCCCACCCGGTTCTTGCCGGCCTCGACGGTGTGGCAGGCCTTACACTGGTTGAACACCTTTTCGCCCGCCGCCGGATCGCCGGCCGTCTGCGCCACGACGGGAACCGGGGCGGTCGCCAGCACCAGGGCGGCCAGGATCGCGCGCACGCTCATGGAAAATCCTCCCGCAGGGAAAGTTTGCCATGCCCTAACAGGGCGGGATGGGTCGTGGTTCCGCATCCACGTCTTTCGCCCCCTCTTGCATTTCCGCCCGGCGCGGCCAAGGATGCGCGCCATTCTCGCCAAGGAGTTCCGCAGTGCCCCACAAGACCCGCGACCTGCCCATCGGCGTATTCGATTCCGGGGTCGGCGGACTGACCGTGCTGAGCGCCCTGCGCGAAAGGCTGCCACGCGAATCCCTGGTCTATCTGGGCGACACCGCGCGGCTGCCCTATGGCACCAAGAGCGCCGCCGCCGTCAGCCAATACGCGGTGCAGGCGACGCGCGCCCTGGTGGCCACCGGCATCAAGGCGCTGGTGGTGGCCGACAACACCTCGTCCGCCCATGCGCTGGAAACCCTGCGCGGCGAATTTCCCGGCCTGCCGGTGATCGGCGTGGTCGAGCCGGGCGCCGCCGCCGCCGGCCATGCCAGCGCGGGCGGCCGCATCTGCGTGATCGCCACCGAAAGCACGGTTCAGGCCGGCACCTATCAGCGCGCCATCCTGCATTCGCGCCCCGGCGCCCAGGTGGTGTCGGTGGCCTGCCCGCTGTTCGTGTCCATGGTCGAGGAGGGCATGGTGGACGGCCCCATCGCCGAGCGGATCGTCCGCCATTATCTGGGCGCGCTGTTCATCGACCCGCCCGCCGGGCAACGGTGCGACTGCCTGCTGCTGGGCGCGACCCATTTCCCGGCGCTGCACCCCCTGCTTGGCCGCCTGCTGGGACCCGATGTGGCCATCGTCGATTCCGCCACCACCACCGCCAGCGCGGTCGAGGACCTGCTGGCCCACCGGCGGCTGGCCGCCGCCGCCCCGGCCGGCACCGTCCGCTACATGGCGACCGACGCCCCCGACCGCTTCGCCCGCGTCGCCCGGGTCTTCGTGCCCTGGCCTCTGACGGCCGATCAGGTCGAGCTGATCGACATCGGCTGAGCGTTTCCCCCAAACGCTCCCTTCCTCCGCGGGCCGCCTTCCCCCAAGGGCCAAGGAACCGGCGGGGCGTGCCGCCGTTCATTCCTTGCGCAAGGCAAGCGGAGGGATAGCCATGGCATTCATCGGCGCGATCATCATCGGGCTACTGGCGGGCATCGTCGCCAAGCTGCTGATGCCGGGGCGCGACCCCGGCGGCTTCATCATCACCATCCTGCTGGGGATCGCCGGCGCCCTGGTCGCCACCTGGCTGGGCCGGGCGGTGGGCTGGTACGGTGCCGACCAATCGGCCGGCTTCATCGGTGCCGTGGTGGGCGCCGTGGTTATCCTGGCCATCTACCGTTTCGCGGTCGGGCGGCGCCGCGTCGACTAGGCGGCCGCGCCCGGCCAGGCTCAGCCCTGGGCGGCCTTCAGCCGGGCGCGCGCCTCGGTCAGGCGGGCATAGAGGTCGTGGCAGCGTTGCGCCACCGCCGGAATGTCCTGCCAGTTGATCGGCAGTTCCTCGGACAGGTCGTGCAGGTCCATCTTGGCCTGGGTCGCCTGGGCTGACAGGATCTTGATCTCGGCCTTCAGGGCGTCGGTGTCACTCATGGCTGGGGGTCCCGGATTGTGGCTCTGGCGGAAGCGCACGGCACCAGCCTATCGCATTGCCCGCATTCAAGGCAATTGGCGATCCTGCCCATTATCTGTGCGGCCGCCCCGATAGGTAATCGGGGGCTTGGCCCGGTCGGGCGGCACCTCGGCCCGCTTGGCCGATTTGTCGGCGGGGCAGGCTTTGGTCCGGCGCAGCTTGGTCAGCGCCCGTTCCGCCTCGGCCTTCGAGCCGTAATCGCCCAACTGCACCCAATGGTCGCCCCACAGCGGCAGCCGGGTGACGATCTCGCACTGCCCGGTCTTCTTCCACCGCACCAGGCTGTAATCCACCGCCAGCGCCGGTCTCGCCGCCCACACCGCCAGTATCGCCAGCCCGGCCGCCATACCCCTGGCCCAGGAGGCATAGCCGCCCCGGCCAAAGGCGGGCGTGGCCGGGCGGACAGCTTCCAGGGCGGCCGCCCCGGCGCCACCATGCCCACCCCGATCCCAGCAACCAAGGGCACGCCCATGTCGTCTCGCCATGTCGCCTTGCTTGTTCTGGCCCTGCTGTCCGCCGCTCCGGCCTGGCCCCCCATCGCCTGGGCACCCGCCGCCTGGGCGCAGGCCGAGGGATTGCCGGGCGACCAGCGCAACGCCGCCCGGCTGGCGCCGCAGCAGCGCCAGATGCTGGCCACCGTGGCGCGCAACGCCGCGACCGCCAGCCAGTTGGGCGCCCTGGCCGGCAGCCGGGCCGACCCGGGCCGACTGGGCGAATTGGTGCACGAGATGGCGATCACCAATGGCGGGCTGTTGCAGCAACTGGCCCAGACCGCCGGCCCCGAGAACCTGCCCCTGCGCGAACGGCTGGACGAGGGCGAGCTGAACCGCCTGCGCGCCCTGGCGGGCAACGACCGCGCCCTGTTCGGCCGCGAGGTGCTGGGCTGGATCACCCGCCATTACCCCGACACCATCCGCAACGTGGAAAGCCTGGGCCAGGCCGATCCGCGCTATGGGGCGCTGGCCCAGGCGACGCTGCCGCAATTGCGCGACCAGTTGAATGCGGCCCAGCAACTGGCCCAGGCCGCCATGGAGGGCGAGGCGGAACGCCCCCACTAGGGTCACGGGTCCACCTCCGCCTCGGCCGCCAGCCTGGCCTCGGCGGCCGCGTCCATGGCGTCGGCCGCTTCCGGCCCCAGGCCGTCGTCGAGGGGCGCGGCACTGACGGCATAGGTCGGCGTGGGTGGCTCGGCCGCCTCGGCCGTCTCGGTCCCCATGCTCAGGCCCGCCACCGCCGACGCCTCGGGAGCGATTGCCGCCGCCTCGGTGGCGACCGCCGCATCCGTGGCCGCCGCGACCGTGGTGGTGGACTGGCATACGTCGCTTTCAGCCTCGCACGCCCTGGCCGAAACCACCGCCGCCGCGCCGCCGCCCGCATCCCCCTTGCCGGGATTGCCGCCGCCGGGGTCGCCGCCGCCCGGATTGCCGCCGCCGTTGTTGTCGCCGCCGGCGGTACCGCCATCCGATCCACCCGGCGTGCCGCCGCCCTGGGCGATGCCGGGGCCGGCATAGCCGCCGGTGGAGCCGCCCGCGCTGGCGCCGCCCTGCGCCTGGCCCAATCCGGCCACACCGCCCTTGGATCCGCCGGCGCTGTCGCCGCCGGCCGCCACCGTGCCGGTACTGGTGCCGCCCGTGCTGGCACCGGCGGAACCGCCGCTGACCATGCCGCCGCCGATGCTGGCGCCCATGGCGCCGTTGGGCGCGGTACCCGCCCCCACCGACCAGCCGGCGGACAGCGCCGCGCGCTCCGCCTG
>JAFAAW010000130.1 GCA_023426365.1 Pseudomonadota bacterium | reverse complement strand
TCGCGCCGGGCAACCTGCACACCCTGGTCCAGCGCAGCGGCGCCCGCTATCACGTGGCGGTCAAGGACGGCCCCCTGGTGTCGCGCCATCGCCCCTCGGTGGATGTGCTGTTCCGCTCGGCGGCGCAGTACGTGGGGGGGAACGCACTGGGCATCCTGTTGACCGGCATGGGCGATGACGGCGCGCGCGGCCTGCTGGAGATGCGTCAGGCCGGCGCCATCACCATGGCCCAGGATGAAGCCAGTTGCGTGGTCTTCGGCATGCCCAAGGAGGCCATCGTCCTGGGGGCCGCCCAAAAGGTGGTGCCGCTGTCGGCGGTGGCCGGCGAGATCATGCGCGCGGCCCGCGCCTGGACGGCGGAGCACCGGGCATGATCGCGCATACTTCGCTGGTGGCAAGGCTGGGCGAACTGGGGCGTCTGCTGGACGGCCTGCATGGACCGACCGAACGCGCTTTCCTGGGATACGGCGAGGTGCTGTCGCGTGCCGTGGCGGTGCTGCAAACGGCCGGCGGCAACCTGGAGGCCCTGGGCCAGCGGCTGTCGGGAGAGGAGGCCAGCGCCACGGCGGAGCGTCTGAACGACGCGGTGCAGCAGGTGGTGGCGCTTGCCGAACGCCGCAGCGGCAAAGGCGGCACGCTGACCACCCTGGCCGTCAAGGCGCAGATGGTGGCCAGACAGGTGGAGATGCTGCGCAAGATCGTGGCCGAGGTGGCGCTGCTGGCCATGAACGGCAAGATCCAGGCGTCCTATCTCAGCCAGTCGGGCACCGATTTCAGCGTCTTCACCGTGGAAATCTCGCGCCTTGGCGATCTGGCCCTGGCAACCATCGACAAGACCGAGGCCCGGCTGGTGCAATTGCGCAAGGCCATCCAGGACGCCCAGGGCGAGACCGCCGAGTTCGAACGGCGCAACGACAGGGAATTGGAAACGGTCCTGCAACGGCTGCAGCACGGCCTGAGGACCATGGCCGACCGCCGCGACGATGCCGCCCGCTCGGCCGTCGAGGTGGCCGGGCGTTCCGCCGGGGTCGCCGCTCGGATCGCGGCCGCCATCGGCGAGATGCAGATCAACGACATCGCGGCGCAGCGGATCGCCCATGTGTCCACGGCGCTGACCCTGCTGGCCGGCCTGCTGGAGGAGGGCGGCCACAGCGACCGCGCCAAGTACCCGTGGCTGGAAACCCTGGATGAAGGGCGGCTGCGCGCCCTGGCCGGCGTGGTGCTCAGGCTGCAGGCGACGCAGATTTCCCGCACGCGCGAGGAATTCTGCGAGCGTGTGGCGCACTTGGCCGTTCACATGCGCACGCTGGCCGGGGAAGCGGGCGAGGTCTCCAATCTGGCGGTGCAGACTTTCGCCGGCAGCCACGCCGGCAGCGCCTCCTTCGTCGGCGAGCTCGAGCACGACATGGCCTCGGCGCGCGATCTTCTGCGGCAAAGCGATCAGTCCCGCCTTGCCCTCAAGCGCCTGATGGAGACCATGGCCGCCGATTTCGCCTCCATGGCCGAGGATCTGCAGGCCATCCAGTCCATCGATGCCGATATGCGCATCATGGGCCTGAACGCCACCCTGAAATGCGGGCGCCTGGGCGGGCGCGGCCTTGCCCTGGGGGTGATCGCCCATGAACTGCGCGCCTGCAGCCGGCGCACCGAGGAACAGGCCCGGCGGCTGTCGGCGGCATTGGCGGAGTCCATGGACATGGCCGGGACGCTGGCCAGCGATACCGATGCCGCCCTGGAAAACCTCAGCCTGGCGGCCTGCCAGGCCATGGAGGCATCGCTGCAGGCGCTGGGGTCGCTGGGGGCGGCCATCGAGGACTCCTTCACCCGGTTGCGGGCGGGCATCGATCAGGTGGCCAGGGAGCTGGATGCCACCGCCGGGCAGATGTCCATCGGGCGGGACATGGGGGCGGTACTCGAACAGGCCGGCGCGGACATCCAAGCGCTGGCGGACGACATCGACCCCGGCCGGAGCGATCCGCGGGAGGTCCGCCGCGAGGTGGAGATGCTGCTGCACGCACAATACACCATGGACAGCGAGCGGCTGGTGCACGGCCTGTTCGACGACAGCGCGACGAATGCGGCGGAGACCGCCAAACCGTCCACGGGTGCGACCGAGGACGATCTGGAAGACTGCTTTCTGTGAGGGGCACGGCACAGTGGAAAACCATCTTCTCCAACAGATCCATCTGCTGAACGTTCTGGAAACCGCCCTGGAAAGGATCAGGACGGGCGGCCCCGCCATGGCGCTGATGCTGGTCGGCCTGGGGCGGCTGGACTTCATCGACAGGAATTTGGGTTTCGCCGGTGGCGATGCGGTGCTGACCGATGTCGCACGATTGCTGCGCAACGCCGGTCCCGATTGCCCGGTCTTCAATCTGCGCGACGCCCGCTATGCCCTTATCGTTCCCTGCGACGATGCGGCGGCGGCCATGAATATTGCCCAGCGTCTGGTGGCCTTGTGCTCCTCCCCACACCGCGTCGGCGACATCGAGGTGTACACCCCGCCCTTCATCGGCGTGGCGATGATCGAATCCGATTACCTGAGCGCGGACGCGGTGATCCGGGACGCGCTGATCGCCATGGACGACGCCCGCCATTCCCATCTGGGGTGTGCGCGGCTGTTCGGAACCGGCAGCCCGCGTGAGACCGACCGTCGCCTTCATCTTGAAAACAACATGCGGGCAGCGTTCGAGACCGACCAGTTCCATGTGGTCTATCAGCCGCTGATGACCCTGGCGCCGTCGGGGGACATCGAGCTTCTGGGGTTCGAGGCTTTGCTGCGTTGGACCCACCCCCAGTTCGGGGCGGTGCCGCCCGACCAATTCATTCCCATCGCCGAGGAATGCGGCCTCATCAAGGGGTTGGGGCATTACGTCCTGTGGACCGCCTGCCGCCAGCAGGTGGCCTGGGCCGCGCAAACCGGCCGCCAGGTCACCATGAGCGTCAACATGTCTCCGGTCCAGCTCATGGCGGCGGGCATCGAGGGGGCCGTTGCCGAAGCCGTGTCCGAAACCGGCATCGACCCCCGTTACCTGAAATTGGAACTCACGGAAACGGCCCTGGTCGTCAACCCCACGCTGCTGGCCGAGAAGCTGAGGCGTATCAAGGAGATCGGTGTGTCCGTCGGCGTTGACGATTTCGGCTCGGGCTACTCGTCGCTGGGCCAGCTCGACCTGTTCGGCCTGGATTTCATGAAGATCGACAAAAGCCTCATCCAACGCCTGGGGCCGGGCGGGCGCCAGACCGAACTGGTGCGCCTCGCCATTGCCCTGGCCCAGCATCTGGGGATGTTCGTGGTGGCCGAAGGCATTGAGGACCAGGAACACCTGGACACCCTGATGACGCTGGGCGTCGATGTGGGCCAGGGCTACCTGTTCGACCGCCCGCTGCCGCCCCAGCAGGCGGCCCAATGGCTGACCGCCGGGAAATGGCCGGCCGGGCCGCCAAAGGGCTGAGGCGCGGGGGCTTCATCCATGCACCGTGCACGCCGCAATGCGGCGGCGTCTCGTTTCCTGTCAATGGTTTAAGGCGTTCTCGCCGCGACATCCTTTCGCATCAGCACAGCGTTTTTCATCGGGCCAGGGCCGTCGATATGGTCGAAGGTTTTCCACCCCGCTTCCCTGTAAATTGCTTCGGAATGTTGTGTCATCAGGTGCAGTCGCTCAATTCCCAGGCGGGCGGCTTCCGCCTCGATCCGCGAGAACAGGGCTGGGCCGATCCCTTGTCGCCGCGCGGCGGGGGCGACGTACAAAGAGGCGACCCACGGCGTGAGGTCCGGCCGTAGCGGGCAGTCGTTCACCCACAGGCTGACCATCCCGGCTAACTCGTCCCTAAGGGTGGCGATCAGCGTGACCGGCAAGGCATCGCGACTTGTGTGGGCATAGTGTGCGATGGCCTGATCCATGGTCATGCCGCCGCTCTTGCCCCAGGCCTCGTGCTCCCACCGGGCGCAGGTAGGGATGTGGTGAGGCTTGTCGGCGAGGTGATGGAAGCTGAGATCGGTCATGTCCTATGCTCTCTGGCCAAAAGGGCGGTGGCTCCGCCCAGATACCCTGGGCACACGGCTACCGTGCCGGTCGCGGTCTTGCCGGGCCGCGGCGGGCGGGCAACGATGGCCGCCAACCCTTTCACCAGGTGCATGATGCACGACGATTTTCCTCGCCTGATCTACCGGTGTGGCCAGATCCTGCTGGTCGTCCTTGTGGTCTCGACGGTCGGCCTGCTCGTGCTGAAGGCCGTGATGCGTTGATCTGTGCTGACGGCGAACACCGGCGTGGCTGGCCGGGGCAAGCCCGGCCATGGCGCGACGGGGGAGGGGGCTACTTGGTTCCGAACAGCCTGTCGCCGGCGTCACCCAAACCCGGAACGATGTAGTCGTTCTCGTTCAGCCGCTCGTCCACCGATGCCACATAGACGTGGACGCCCGGGTGGTGGTCGAAGAACACTTGCAGCCCTTCGGGAGCCGCCACCAGCGCCATCAACTGCACGTTTTCGGCGGTGATGCCGCGCTTGAGCAGCGCATCGACCGCATGCGCGGCGCTGTAGCCGGTGGCCAGCATGGGGTCGGTCAGGATGAACAGGCGGCCTTCGGGTTCCGGCAGCTTGACCAGATATTCCACGGGGCGATGGGTGTCGTGGTCGCGGTACAGCCCCACATGGCCGACGCGGGCCGACGGCAGCAGGTCCAGCAGGCCGTCGGCCATGCCGACGCCGGCGCGCAGGATCGGCACCACCGCCAGCTTCTTGCCGGCGATGACCGGCGCCATGCACTTGGCCAGCGGGGTCTCCACCTCTTCCTGCGAAAGCGGCAGATGGCGGGTGATCTCGTAGCCCATCAGCAGCGATATCTCGCGCAGCAACTGCCGGAACGTCTTGGTCGAGGTGTCCTTGTTGCGCATGTGGGTCAGCTTGTGCTGGATCAGCGGGTGATCCAGCACATGCAGGTTGGGGAAACGCTCTTGCAGGGTCATGTCAGCCTTCCTTTTCGCGCAGCAATTGGTACAGCAGGATGGCGCCGAAGGTCGCCGTGCCGATGCCGCCCAAATTCAGCGGCCCCAGATTCACCACCAGGTTGCCCGCCCCCGCGATCAGGGTGACGCCCACCGTGATCAGATTGCGGATGTTGGAAAAATCCACCCGGTTCTCCACCCAGATATGCCCGGCGGTGGCGGCGATCAGGCCGAACACCACCAGTTCCAGGCCGCCGATGACCGGACCGGGAATGGTCATGATCAGCGCGCCGAACTTGGGCGAAAAACCCAGCAGGATGGCGAACAGCGCCGCCACCACGAACAGCAGGGTCGAGAAGATGCGGGTGGCCGCCATCACGCCCATGTTTTCGGCATAGGTGGTGACGCCGGTGCCGCCGCCGAAGGCGGACACGATGGTCGCCAGACCGTCGCCGATGAAGGCGCGGCCCATATAGGGGTCGAGATTGCGGCCGCTCATGCCGCCAATGGCCTTGATGTGGCCCAGGTTCTCGGCCACCAGGATGATGGCGATCGGGGTGATGATGCCGATGGCCGAGATGTCGAAGACCGGCGCCACGAAATGCGGCAGGCCGATCCAGTCGGCGTTCGCCACGGCCGAGAAGTCGATGGGCTTGGCCAGGCCCAGCAGGTTGGCGCAAACCAGATAGAGCGCATAGCCGCCCAGGCCGCCCAACAGGATCGGCAGACGCCGGGCCGAGCCGGGCGCGCGCACGGCCACCAGGCCGATCATCAGCACCGTACTCAGGCCGATGAAGACGTCGAAGCCCGAGGCGCTGACCGCCTTGACGCCCAGCGGCGCCAGGTTAAGGCCGATGGCCGCCACCACGGCGCCGGTGACCACCGGCGGCATCAGTTTTTCCACCCAGGCATAACCGGCGAACGAGACGATCACGCCGATCAGGGTGTACAGGACGCCGGCGCCGACGATGCCGCCTAGCGCCAGCGGAATGTTCATGTTGGGGCCGCTGCCGGAATAGCCGGTCACCGCCACCACCACCGCGATGAAGGCGAAGCTGGAGCCCAGGTAGCTGGGAACGCGGCCGCCGGTCAGCAGGAAGAAGATCAGCGTGCCGATGCCCGAGAAGAATATGGACACATTGGGATCGAAGCCCATGATGATCGGTGCCAGGGCGGTGGCGCCGAACATGGCGAC
Source organism: Pseudomonadota bacterium (assembly GCA_023426365.1). GTDB lineage: Bacteria > Pseudomonadota > Alphaproteobacteria > Rhodospirillales > Magnetospirillaceae > Magnetospirillum. The sequence goes on along the minus strand of JAFAAW010000130.1, from coordinate 21,638 downwards.
CACATGCTGGATGCCGAGCATGACGGTCTGGCCCCAGGGCAGGCGCTCGTCAGGGGCGACCATGCCCTCGGCCTTAAGCTCCCATTTCGGGAAATAGCCTTCTTTCATCGTGGACTCCAGGCAGGGGGCGGACGGGGCCTGGCCAAGGTGGCGGACGGTGCAACGCATGCCGTCATCCTCCCCCTCCGCCGCCGGATTCGCCCCCGCAATAGACAAATGGCATATGGGCGGCAGGGTGCCTATTGCGCGCCCAAAGTCAAGGCGGCTGCGCGGCGATCGGCCCGCGTCGGCACGGTCCAACACATCCTCGATCCGCATCCAGGCGGTGGCTGGGGCCTGGGATTGTCAATGGCCGGGAAGAATGGGCCGTGGATGAGATGGGCTAATCCTATGAAATCTATCGCGAATTTCTCAATGCACCGTGCGCGCCATGCAGAAGGTGGTAGGTCGGGAAAATCCCAGTGATGTCAGGTGGTTGGTTGGGGTGAGGGATCGTGGGACCCGCATCAAAACAGCCAAATCCGACCTAATGAAAACAATGGTTTACCGGCAGATCGTGGACGGCCCCCGGACAGGCTCATCGTTGAACCACGTGGTTCTCTGTTGTAGCTTGTGGCGAGAAATCTTTAATGAAAATCCTCGCCAGGCAAGGTTTCGGCAGCTTCGAACCCGACGAGCGGGGGCGGCTGTGTTACCTGCCGGCAGTCCCGCCTTTCCCCAAGCTCGATGACGTGTTGGGGCAGCTCCAGCGCGCCACGAAGGCGGTCGAGGAGTTCGATCGGGCGCTTGCCGCCTTCCCGGTGCCTGACGTGGTGGGCAAGCTGTTCGCGCGCCTGGGCGCTGTCCGCTCCTCGGGCGCCGAGGGCGCGACGAGAACCTTCACTGACCTGCTGGAATATCAAAGCTCTCCCAACCGCAGGACGCCCGCGAGGTGGCGGCGACGGCCGAGGCGTTAGATGAATTGTCCGAACCCTGGCGCGGCGTCTTACATCGACACCGCGCTTTTCATCCACCGCCGCCCCTCGGCATTCCTGCAATTCCCGAGCAGGATGGCCGATGGCGTTACAAGCCGGCGTTGATTGGCTAGGACGTTCAGTATTAAACAACACGGAGATTTGTCGCGAGGGTGGGGCAGGCTCCCCAGTATCATGCCTTGGCGTCCAAGGCTTGACGGAGGGAAGGCGAGGTGCGAAAGCCGGTGGTTGCGATCGTCGATGACGATCCCGTCATGAGGAAGGGCTTGGCCGGTCTGTTTGCCGAGGAAGGATTCGACGCCTTGGAGGCGGCTTCGGCATCCGAGCTTCTGGACCTGCTGGCCAGTGCCAAGATCGATGCCGTCCTCCTTGATCTGATGCTGCCGGAAGGCAACGCCATCAATGCCTTGGGGCGCATCCGCGAGTTCAACGATCCGGCCATCCTGATCACCAGCGTGCGGGGTAGCATTCTCGACAAGGTGGTCGGCCTGGAGATGGGCGCTGATGACTATATGGTGAAACCTGTCGACGGCCGCGAAGCTCTGGCGCGATGCCGCGCCGTCCTGCGGCGCCGCGACCGCGTCACCGGCCCATCCCACGTGCGTTGCTTCAACGGGTGGGCATTCGACATGGTTTCGCGCCTTCTCACCGACAGCAATGGACAGGAGGTGCGGCTGACCGGTCGCGAGTTCGACGTGCTGGCGGCGTTGACCGCCAAGGCCGGACAGGTGGTCTCGCGAGAGGAACTGATGGCGGTGGTGGGGGGCGAGTGGTCGCAGGACGGCCGTGCCCTCGACATGGTGGTCGCGCGGTTGCGGCGGAAGCTGAATGATCCGGCGGATGATCCACGCATCATCCTGACCATTCACGGCGAAGGCTACCTGTTCGGTAGGCAGGTGACATGACCCGGGCAGTGCCCGCCCGGGCAAGTGCCGCGGTTCTGCTGGCGGCGGTCTATGTGGGGTCCATTTACGTCAGCGCCCTGGCCACCAAGCTGCCGCAATCGGGTTGGCTGGTGGTGTGGCTGGGAGCGGGTGTCGGCCTGCTGGCTGTCCATTGGCTTGGTGTCCGCCTGGGCTTGCTGGCCATTCTTCTCGGGCATTTGCCCTCGATCCTGACCTATCTGTCGCGCCCGGGCGAAGTCGATTTGCTGGTGCGCGGCATCGCGGCGGCCAGCACGGTCGGCCTTGACATGCTGCAGGCGTGGCTCGCCGCCCAGGCGCTGCGCGGGCATTTGTCGCCTAGGCTAAGACGCGATCCGGCAGGCGTTATCCGGGTGATCTTCGATGTGTGCATCGTGCCGGCCCTGCTCACCTGCCCGGCCCTGGTGGTGAAGGATGCCGTGCTGCTTGGCGGCTCTTCTTTCAAGGGCGACCGCGTTCTGCTTGACAGTGCCATCGTTGCTACCGGCAACGCCCTCGGGCTGTTCCTGCTGGCGCCGCTGACCGTCCTGAGGCGGCGGATATGGGCGGAGACCGGCTGGTGGAGGGGGCTGACGCTGCTTCTGCACCTTTGCATGATGCCGGCAATCCTGGCGGTTTCGTTTCTTTTCTTTCCGGCCGGTGCCGTCTTGGTGTTGCCGGTCGCCTTGATGGTGGTGACGCGCCATGGCGCCTTTGGGGCGGTACTGGCTGTGCAGGTCACGGCCGGGTCTTGGCTGGGGCTGACCGGTGCCGGCATGGGGCCTTTCGCCTCGGGGGTGGCATCGTTGGCCTTCTTCGGGTTGGCTTTGGGGATCATGAGCCTGGGGGCGACCCTGCTGGTCGTCGGCTTGGCCGTCGACCATTTCCGGCGTCACCAGGACCATCTGGAATTCCAGGTGGCCGAACGGACCCGGGCTCTCGAGATGACCAGCGCCAGCCTTCGACGTGCCGCCGAGCGCAACGCGCGCTTTGTTGCTTGGTTGGGGCATGAGGTGCGGACGCCGTTGAACGGCATCCTCGGTATGGCGCAAGTTATGCTGCGCGAACCGCGCTCTTCCCTTGACCGGGAACGCCTCGACTTAATGCGGGGGACCGGGCGGCACCTGCAGGAACTGCTGGACGACGTCCTGTCGCGCAGCCGGGACGAGGTGGATTGCCTGACCATGGCGCCGCGGGCGGTGGCGCCGGGGGCGTTGTTGGCGGATGTGATCGCGGTGATGCAGGCGGAGGCGGTGGCGAAGAAGGTGGCGTTGCGCCTGGAAGTCACGGCCAATGTGGGGGCGGCACATGTGGTCGATGCCCTGCGGTTGCGGCAGATCACCTACAATTTGGTTGGCAATGCGTTGAAATTTGCCCCCGAGGCCCCGGTGGATGTGGTGCTGGACGCCCATGACGATTGCCTGACGCTGATGGTGGCCGACCGTGGGCGGGGCATCCCCGATAGCCGTAAGGCCGAGATTTTTGTCCCCTTTGTCCAATTGGGGAGTGATGCGGATTCCGGGCGGGAGGGTGTCGGCCTTGGGCTCGCCATCACCCGTGACCTTGTGGCGGCGGCGGGCGGGACGGTGAACGTGACCGACCGCCCTGGGGGAGGTTGCGTGTTCCGCGTTGAATTGCCGGCGCCCCGCACGGGCGAGAGCGGGCCGGTGGAGCCGGTGGCGCCCTCCCTGGCGGCGATGGCCACGGCCGGCGCCGGCATGGACGTTCTGGTGGTGGACGACAGCCCTGAGAACCGGACGGTGCTGCGGCACGCCCTGCAGCCCTCGGGGGTGAACCTGATCGAATGCGATACGGCCGAGGCGGCGCTGGCGGCGCTGACGGAGCGCATGGTCGATCTGGTGCTGATGGATGTGCGTTTGCCCGGAATCTGCGGCATCGAGGCCACCCGGATTCTGCGTGCCGACCGGGATCCTGACCGTTCCCTGATTCCCGTTATCGGCCTGACCGCCGATGCCAGTGCGGAAGTGACCGACGCCTGCCTTGCCGCCGGCATGGACGCTGTGCTGGGTAAGCCGCTGGATCTCGACAAGTTGCTGAATCTCGTCGGCGCCCATGCGCCGTCCACCACCATGCTGGCCTTGGGGCCGTTACCCAATTTCGCGCGCCTGTTTGCCAATGCTTGCCCGGACCACCTGGCCGCCCTGCGTAGCGCCATCGCGGCACAGGATCGGGACGCCCTGGCGCGGATCGGCCACCGGGTGAAAGGATCTGCCGCCATGCTTGACGATCAGGGCCCCTTCTACGCCGCATCGCGGCTGGATGCGCTTGCCTCTTGCCGGGGGGGCGTCCCGACGGATGAGTTGCGGCAGGCCGCGGCCGCTTTGGAGGAGGCGTTGGAACACGTTCTGCGCAATCCAATGATGTCGTCGTAACGATACTGTTACATGTGGTTTCGTCTTGTTGTGTGGTGATGAACCTAGTTGCATCTTAAGGCGATTGCTAACTGGTATTTATTTTGTCGCCCCCAATTCAAGGGTAAGCAGGCAAATCTTTGTGTACCTGACTTGATGCTCTGACTATCTTCGCTTGCGATGTATTTGCCGAATACGAACCCGCATATCTGGCTCGGCATGCAAGCGAGGGCGCCATGAATTCCGTCACCAAAACCGGACGAAACTCGGGTCAGCCGACATTTCCCGTCGCCATAGCCCTGGAACCGCGTTTCATGTTCGACGCGGCGGGGGCGGCGACCGCGGCCGACGCGGTGCACCAGACCATGGCCCAGGATGGTGCCCAGCCAGCGAATGCTGCGCAGCAAAGCGATGGCGACGCCGCTCTGGAACAGGCCGCTGCCGACCATGCCACCGTGCAAGCCAGCTTCTCGGCGCTTTCCACCAACGCCGCCCCGACCATGACTGACGGCGCCGATTGCCATCTGTTCACCATGATCGAGGGCGTGGGAGGCTTCGGCAAGACGGTCGGAGAGCTGCTTGCTGCCGCCGGCTACAACGATCCCGAGGGCATGCCGGGTGGCATTGCGATCTACGCGACCGAAGGTGCCGGAACCTGGCGGTACCAGACCTCCTGGACGGAGGTGGACGTCGGGTATGTGCATGAGGGCTACGCCCTGCTGCTCTCGTCCACTGCCACATTGAGATATTCTGCCGGGCAGGACAGCGAGACGGCAAGATTCTATTTCCGCGTATGGGACGGCACCACCGGCGCCGAAGCCCAGAAGGTGGACATTACCGCCAATGGGGGCGACACCGCTTTTTCCAGTCAGCGCGGCTCGGCCTTCGTTACCGTCGTGGGAGAGAACGATCCGGCGAGCCTGTCGGCACCGGGATCGAGCACGGTTACCGAACAGGTGCGCTGTGCCGTTACGGGCATCGCCATACACGATGTCGATAATTTCGACGTCCCCATGACGTTGAGCCTGTCGGTGGGGGCGGGTGTGCTGGACATTTCCAATCTGGGCGGAGCCACCATAGAGGAAGGTGCTCTCGGCACCGGCAGCATTACCCTGCGCGGCACGATGGCGCAGTTGAACACGGCGCTGGCCAACCTGGCCTATACCAGCACCAGCGACACGGCGACCAGCGACAGCCTGACGATCCATTTGATCGACCATCCATATCCGCGGTCGCAAGTGACGCAAACGGTCGCTCTGGTCATCGATCCGGTCAACGACGCGCCGGTGGTGGGCGGCATTGCCGCAGAGCCTGGCCGGGTCTCCGGACCGTTCTCAAACATTCCGCTCTTGGATGGGGTGACGGTCAGCGATCTGGACAATCCCGCCGATTTCTCCGGTGGTGAGCTGACCATCTCGCCGGACCAGGCCTATGCCGGAAGCTGGGGCATGGGCTCGTCGCCCTTCAGCGTCGGGCAGGACGTGGGCATTGGGACTGTTACGGCGTCCGGTCAATCCGGTGGCATCCTGACCATCGAGATGGACAGCCGAGCGACGCCGCAGGCGGTGCAGACTTTTCTCCGTGACCTTCAGTATTCATCCTCTGCTCCTTATGAAAGCCGCGGCTATGTATTGTCGCTGAGTGACAGCAGCGGTTCGAATCAAGCCTCGACCACTGTCAGTTTCACGCTGCAGACGCAGTCGCTTCCGCCGATTGTCGCGGGGTTGGACGGCGCGCATTCCACCTACGTGGAGAACGGCGATGCCGTGCGGCTGCAAGGCGGCAACACCACCGTCGTAACGGCGGGAGCATCCGCCGACTTCGAAGCGGGCGTGATAACGGTCAAGATCACCAATGGACAGGCGGGCGACCTCCTGACCGTGCTTCAGGGGGGCGGCCTTACCGTCGCCGGCTCTGTCATCAGCTACAATGGCGTCGAGATTGCCCGCATCACCCAGGCCGGGGCAGGCACTCAGGCGCTGGTGCTGACCCTGTCGGCCGGGGCCACGGCCGCCGATGCCAGCCGGTTGCTCGCCCAGGTCGCCTTCCACGCCACCGGGGAGGCTCCGGTGGAGGGAACGCGTTCGATTTCCATCACGGTGGCAGCCGGCAGCGGACAGAACCAGGCAGTCAGTGATGTCCACACCGTCACCGTCGACGTTGCCGGGGTGAACGATGCGCCGAGCATCACCCCGGGAACGACACTCACCCTGCCAACGGTGGAGGAGTACGACTCCGTTCAGGTGCGGACGGTGCAGTCCATTCTCGATCAACTTGGATATTCCGATGCCGACGGCGACTTGGGGGGAATCGCCGTCATCGGTTCGGCCGGGGCATACTGGCTATACTCCACCAATGGCGTGGACTGGAGATACATCGAGCCGGGCGGGCCGCGTGCCAACAATGCCCTTCTGCTTGGCCGGAACGTTCTGATCCGTGTCGACAACAGCACTGCGGCGACGGCGACCCTGACAGTGCGTGCCTGGGACGGCACGACCGGTGGGAGTTCGGGCGCCTATGTGGACCTGTCCGCGCCTTCGGCTATCGGCGGCTCGACGGCCTTTTCCGAGCAGACGGCGACCCTGCAGCAGACCGTCCTCGAAAAGAACTTCGCTCCGACGATGCTGCCGTTCGGGCAGCCGACCTCCACGGCGGAAGATACGCCCCTGGATCTGTTTCGCCTCAGGCTGTATGACGACGAGGACACCGACCTAGTTACGCTGACCCTCACGGCGCCCTCCGGCCGTTTCAGCTTTGCCATGCCCGATGGGGTGAACATCGTCGTCGGCGGCACGCCGGGCGCCCTGACGTTGACTGGCGCGGTCGGTGACCTGCGTACGGCAATTTCCGAACGGCGCCTGACCTGGACTCCCGATGCCGACATGAACGGAGCCGTCGCCATCTCGCTCACTCTCGCGGAGGCCGGGCGGTCCGCGCCGCCGCTCAGCGCCGATTTGACGCTCAACATCAACGTGACGCCGGCCGACGATGCGCCCATCCTCGGCCACGGCAGCGTCCGGCTGCCCGCCCAGGGGTTCGACCAGCCCCCGCCGACGCAAAGCGTGGAACAGCTTTTCACCCTTGCCGGGGGGCGCGAGGTGGATGGCGATCCGGTCAGCCTGCTCGTCACCGGGTGGTCCGGCCAGGGCGCCTGGGAATACTCTACCGATGGCGGCCACAATTGGTCGGTGATCGGGGATGTGGGCCAAAGCCCACTCCGCCTGGATGCGGGAACCTTGGTGCGCTTCAACGCCGATGAACGAAAGGTTGGGGAAGCTAGCCTTACCTTCCGGGCCTCGGATGGCCACACCACCACAGCCACGGCCGCCACCGTGGTTCGGCCGCTGGGAACGCCAACGGCTGCCGATCCGGTCGCACCGGTATCGAACCGCGCCGGCAATCCCTTCGCCGGCATGATGGGGGACGGTCTGAATAATTCGTTCTTCAGTGTTCCGGGGCGCGTCGGCGCCGAACTCGATCTGGCCACGCTCCTGGCCTCCGCTCCCGCCGAGTCCGACATGCCGGTGCGCGGTGGCTTGGGCCTGGGTGTCACTCAGCGCGAAAGCCTCTCATCCACGCCGTCCGAGCCGCCCGTCCGGCGCGGGATCGCAACCTTCGACAGGTTCGCCCCGCGTTCCTTCGACCGGCCCGAGGGGATGCGGGCGGCCATCGAGGACGCCATCGAAGCTACCAGGGCGGACAGCGAGGGGGATGCCGTGGAGGACCCCACGCCCACGGCACAGCGGGGGGCTGCCGCTTTCACCGCCCAATTGGGGGCGTCCTTGGCGCGCTTCGCCATCGAGGCCGATGTGCTGGCCGCCTCGGTGGGGCGGCTGGAAGCGGCGGGCACTGCGGCATGACGCAGAAAGAAATTATTCGGGGGAGGGGGACGAGAGTGACTTCATTCGACATCGGCAAGGCGGCGTCAGTCCGGGTTTCGCGTTCGCGGCGTACCCGTCTGATCGGGGCGAGTGTCGCCGTGCTGGGCGCTCTGGCGCTGTCCGCCTGTGCCACACCGACGCCGTACAGCCAGGCCGAGCACGAAGCCCGTGCGGCTGCTGACCTTGCCTCGATGTTCCGGGAACAGGAACCGCTGGCCGGCCCCGTCACCCTCGAGGAAGCGGTGGCGCGGGCGCTCAAGTACAATCTGGACCGGCGCCTCAAGCTGATGGAGGAAGCGGTCTCGCGCCGCCAGCTCGATCTTGCTGAAATGTCGCTGCTGCCCAGTCTTGCGGCGTCGGCCGGCTACACCGCCCGTTCCAACTACGACACCTCGGTCAATCAGACGCTGAGCGGCCCCCGCGCCGGAAGCGTCAGCGACGAATACACGACGTCGAGCGAACGCTCTTACGGCACCGCCAGGCTGGTGACAAGCTGGAACGTGCTGGATTTCGGCATTGGCTACATCCGTACGCGGCAACAGGCCGACCAGGCGCTCATCGTCTCGGAGCGGCGACGCCAGGTGGTGCAGAACGTGGTGCAGGACGTGCGCGCCGCCTATTGGCGGGCCGCGGCGGCCGATCGGGCGTTGGCCCGGCTGGAGCCCCTGCTGGCCGACGTGCAGGGAGCGGTGGCCGATGCCGAGAGGGCGGTGGTCCAGAAGGTCGGACCGCAGATCGAATCCCTCGACTACCAGCGGTCGATGCTTGAATCCGAGCGCCAGCTCAAAGCCCTGCGCGGCCAGATGCTGCAGGCCAAGACCGAACTGGCGACGCTGATGAATCTGCGTCCGGGTACGCCCTTCACCATAGCTGCCGCCCAGGCGCCGACGCCGCGCGAGGTGCCGAGCCTGCCGGGCGCCCCCGACGCGCTTGAGCGGGCCGCCCTGGCCAACCGCTCCGAGGTGCGGGGCGAGGCCTATCAGCTGCGCGTCGCCGAGAACGAAAGCTGGGTCGCCCTGCTGCGTATGCTGCCGGGCCTGGAGCTGACCAGCTCGCTCGATTACTCCAGCAACCGCTACCTGCTCAACGATACCTGGGCCACGGGTGGCGTCGAGTTGACCTGGAACTTGCTGAACGTGCTGAGCGGGCCGCGCGCTTTGGAACTGGCGGAAAGCCAGGAACAACTGGCGCAAGTCCGCCGCCATGCCCTGTCCATGGCCGTGCTGAGCCAGATGAAGGTGGCCGACCTGACGTTCCGCACGGCGGTCGAGGATTATCGACTGGCCGACCGTCTGGCCGAGGTGGAAGGGCGCATGCGCGATCAGCTCGATGCCGGCGCTGCCGCCCAACAGCAAAGCCGCCGCGCCGTGGTGCGTGGCCGGGTGGGGGCGGTCCTGGCCGAGCTGCGGCGCGACATGTCTTACGCCGACATGCAGGCGGCCTGGGGACGGATGTTCGCCACCATCGGTGCCGACGCCCTTCCCGAAACCATCGAATCTTCTAACGTTGCGGCGGTTGCGACCGCCGTGGGACGCACCTTCGAACGTTGGGGCAAGGGTGACATACCTGAATTGGTGCCCGCGCCCGTGGCGGAAAGCCGGGCCGAGCCCCACCCCCCCGGCGGCGAACCTCAGCAGGTTTCCTGGCCGGCCAAGGATTGGTTCGCCTGGTCAATCCCGTCGGCACAGACCGGAGGGGGCGAGTGACGCGGCTGGCGCTCGCGGCGGCCGTCATCCTTGGCCTGCTGCTCCCGGCTGGCGTGCAGGCGGCGGAATTGACCGCGCGTGGGCTTCTGGTGCCGTCGCGCGAGGCGGTCCTGTCCGCCGAGATCGCCGGCCGTATCGCTGCCATGCCGGTGCGGGCCGGCAACCGTTTCAACAAAGGGGCCGTGCTGGTGGAATTCGACTGTCGCCTGTATCAGGCCCGCCTGGGCGAGGTGCAGGGGCGACTGGCCGCCGTCCAGTCCCGTCTGGCTTCCAACGAGCAGATGCGCAAGCTGAACTCCATCGGCGACCTCGACCTCGCCATATCGCGCGCCGAGGCACAGGAGGCACGTTCGACGGTCGAGGGGGCCGCCGTCATGGTGGATCGCTGCCGGATGACCGCGCCCTGGGCCGGCCGTGTGGTGCGCGAGCACGCCAAGCCGCATGAAAGCGTCGAGGCCGGCCGCCAGTTGATCGAGATCGTTGACGACACGGCGCTGGAATTGGAGGTCATCGTTCCATCCTCGTGGCTCGGCTGGCTGAAAGTGGGGCAGGCGTTGACCGTTACCGTCGATGAAACGGGAACTTCCCATCCCGCCAAGCTGACCCGCCTGGGCGCGCGCGTTGACCCGGTCAGCCAATCGGTGACCGTGCATGCCGCCTTGAGCGATCCGGCGCCGGCTCTGGTGGCCGGGATGAGCGGTGCGGCACGCTTCAGCAAGCCATGACCGCAGCGAACGGCATCTACCCGACCCTTCTGCAGCTTGAGCGCGAAGCGCGTCACGCGTTGAACGAGGACGCGCTGCGCTTCGTCCTGGTCAATCGGACACACCAGTTATTGCCCTATCGCCAGGCCGTGCTGGTGCGGATGGATGGGCCCGGCCGTTATGCCGTCGAGGCCGTCTCGAATGTGCCGGTCATCGACCCTGAAGCCCCCCTGATGCAATGGCTGTCGCGCGTTCTGACGACCTGGTCGCCCGACCAAGACAAGGCTGCGGCCGGTCAGCCGAGCGGTGTGCGCCTCGATGCTGCGGTCCTGCCGGAGGCGCTGCGTGCCGAATGGAATACGTGGTGGCCGCCCGAGGCGTTGTGGCAGCCGCTGGTTGCTCCCGGCGGAGCCATGCTGGGCGGCCTGATCCTCCTGCGCGACCACCCATTCTCTACCGCCGAGTTGGTCCTGCTCGATCGGCTGGGCGATGCCTATGCCCATGCCTGGCGCGGGTTGCGACCGCCCTCCGGCAGTCTTCGCACGGCGGTCCGGCGGCATGGGCGCCGTCGCGTCTTGTGGACGGCGGCAGCGGCGGTACTGCTGGTTCTGGCGTTTCCGGTGCGGCAATCGGCGCTCGCCCCGGCCGAGGTGGTGCCCCGCGATCCCTGGCTTGTGGCAGCGCCCCTGGAAGGCGTCATCGAGGCCATGTTGGTGGAGCCCAATCAACTGGTGACCCAGGGCGCTCCACTGTTCCGTTTCGAAGATGCCCCCCTGCGGGCGCGCCGCGATGTGGCCGCCCGGCAGCTGGCGGTGGCCGAGGCTGAATTGCGCCAGGCCCAGCAGGCGGCCTTCCGTGACGATACCCACAAGGGCGAGGTGGCGGTGAAATTGGCCGCCGTGGCTTTGAGGCAATCGGAATTGTCCTATGCCGACGAATTGCTCGCACGCGGGGTGGTCAGAGCACCGGCGGCGGGAATCGCGGTCTTCGCCGACGCCGACCAGTGGGTGGGGCGGCCGGTGGCGGTGGGCGAGCGGGTCATGGTAGTGGCCGACCCGGCCCATACCGAAATGCGTGCCTGGCTTCCAGTTTCCGATGCCATCGGGCTGGAGGTCGGCAGCGACGTGCGGCTGTTCCTGGCGGTGGATCCGCTGAACCCGGTCGCGGCAATCCTGCGCCGCACCAGCTATGACGCCGAGTTGACGCCCGAGGGCGTGCTGTCCTATCGCCTTCAGGCGGCTTTTCGCGAAGATAAGGCCGTCCCCCGTCTCGGGTTGCAGGGCACGGCCAAGCTTTACGGCACCTACGCGCCATTCGCCTTCACCCTGCTGCGTCGGCCGATCGCCACCGTGCGCCAGATGGTAGGCCTGTGATCCCCACCCAGGAAAACCTCCCGCCATTGCCGCGGCTGCGCGAGGATTTGCGGCTCTTGCCCGGGCCTGCTGCGCGCGATGGCTCCCCCACATGGACAATCCACGATCCCGTTCGCGGCCGCTATCACCGGCTGAGCTGGCTGGCCTTCGAAATGCTGGCGCGCTGGCGGTGCGGCACCGCCCAGGCACTATGCGAGCGGGTCGCGGCCGAGACGCCTCTGTCGCCGGGCATCCGCGAGGTTGAGGAGCTCGTGAATTTCCTGCGCGCCAATGCGCTGGTGGACATGGGGGCGGCCGACCGCGAGACATGGATGCGGCAGGCCGAGGGCATGCGCCAGCACTGGAGCAAATGGCTGCTGCACAACTATCTCTTTTTCCGAATTCCGCTGGTCAGACCCGAGCGTTTCCTCGCGGCCAGCTGGCCCGTGGTCCGGCCGTTGTTTTCGCGCACTGCCGCGATCCTGTTGCCGTTGCTGGCCGCGCTGGCGCTGGTGCTGGTGGCGCGCCAGTGGGATGCCTTCCGGACCACCTTCACCCGTTTCGCCAATCTGGAGGGGCTTGCCTATATGGGGCTGGCGCTGGCGGCGTCGAAGGTCATGCACGAAATGGGGCATGCCTATACCGCCCACCGTTTCGGGTGCCGGGTGCCAACCATGGGCGTGGCCTTCCTGGTCTTGTGGCCGGTGCTCTATACCGACACCTCGGACGCTTGGCGGCTGACCGACCGGCGGCACCGCCTGGCCATCGGCGCCGCCGGCATGGCGGCGGAGCTCTGTGTCGGCGTGTTGGCCGCCCTGTTGTGGGTGTTTCTGGATGAAGGGCCGGTGCGGTCGGCGGCGTTTTTCCTGGCTACCGCCGGCTGGACCACGTCCCTGGCCGTCAACCTGAACCCGTTCATGCGCTTCGACGGCTATTACCTGCTGGGCGACTGGTTGGACGAGCCCAATCTGCAGCCGCGCGCCTTTGCCCTGGGGCGGTGGGCGTTGCGCGAACTGCTGTTCGCCCTCGGCGATCCGCCGCCCGAAGCCCTGCCGGGCCGGCGGCGGCGTCTGCTCGTCGCCTACGCCTGGGCAACCTGGGCCTATCGGCTGGTTTTGTTCCTGGGCATCGCGCTGCTGGTCTATCACTTCTTTATCAAATTGGTCGGCATCCTGCTGTTCGCCATCGAGATTGGTTGGTTCGTCGCCAAACCGGTGACTGCCGAGATGAGGGTATGGTGGCAACGCCGCCATGAGTTGCGGCGCTCGCGCCGCTCCCTCGGGGCGGTCGGCGGCGTCTTGCTGGCCCTGGCAGCGCTGTTCGTGCCCTGGCGGTCGAGCGTGTCGCTGCCGGCGGTGATCGAGGCCGAACGCAGTTTCGAACTCCGCGCGCCCGAACCGGCCCGCGTCGCCGCCGTGCTTGTGGTTCCCGGGCACACGGTTACGGCGGGGCAGCCACTGATGGTGCTGGAGGCGCCGGATCTCGGCCTGCAATTGGACCTTGTTCGCCAGCGCATTGCCCTTAACCGCCTCACCCTGGCCCGGGCGGTCACCGATAGTGAGGCGCGGTCCAGCGTGCCCCTCCTCATGGCCGATTTGGACAAGCTGATGGCCGAAGAAGCGGGCTATGTGGCGCGGCAGGAGCGCATGACTTTGACCTCTACGGTCGATGGCGAGGTCGCCGACCTGCTGCCTGGCCTGCGCCCCGGTCTGTGGGTCGATCGGCGCCTGCCGCTGCTTCGCGTGGTTGGCCGCTCGACGGCACGCATCATTGCTTACGCGGGGCAGGGCGATTTGCCGCGTCTTGGACAGGGAGCCGATGCCCGCTTCTATCCGGACGATGCGCTCGGGCGTGTGCGCTTGGGGCAGGTCGCCAGGGTGGATACGGCCAATCGCCCGGTCCTCGATCATCCAATGTTGGCTTCTGACCAGGGAGGGGGCATCGCCGTGCGCCGAGACGGCGAGCGGCGTCTTAGGCCCGAACGTTCGATCTACCGCGTGCTTGTAACGGTGGATGACGGCGTGGCGCCGACCGAGATGCGCCGGGGCACCTTGCACGTGCGTGCCCAACCGGAAAGCCTGGCTCTCCGCCTATGGCAAGCAATTGCCCGCGTGCTTATCCGCGAAAGTGGGTTTTGAACGGTTGGAACCATGCTGCACGACACGAGCGATTGCGGCCATCAATGCGTCTGGCGGAGTAGGCTTGGTGAGATACTCGTCCATTCCCGCCTGGAGGCCTTGCAGGCGGTCGCTACTGGTGGCCATCGCGGAAAGGCCCAGGATCGGAACTCGTCCGTGCGGTGCTGGAAACTCGCGGATGCGTCGCGTCGCGGTCAGTCCGTCCATGCCGAGCAATTGCACATCCATCAGCACCGCGTCGAAGCACTCGGTTGCCGCCAGACGGAGCGCCGTCTCCCCTTGGTCGGCATGCACGACCTCGTGACCGCCTTTGGTCAGGATGGTCTTCAAGACCATGCCATTCAGCGGGTCGTCCTCTGCCAGGAGAATCCGCAGCTTCTGTTCCAGTTGCGGCGCTTGGGGGGCGTCGCCCGGCGCAAGCTGATCCGCCGCCTCGACGGGAATCTCGAACCAGAAGCGGCTGCCGGCGTCCAGGTTGCTTTCCACCCCCAGCCGTCCGCCCAGAACGGAAACCAGACGGCGGCAGATGGCCAGCCCCAGCCCGGTACCGCCATAGCGACGCCCAATCTGGTCATCCCCCTGCACGAAATCTTGGAAAAGCCGGTCGCGTCGGTCGGCAGGGATGCCGATGCCGGTATCCACCACGTCGAAGCGTAGCCGCAGACCGCCGTCGGGTGCGGCGACGGGGATCGCGCTGATGATCACGCTACCGCGTTCGGTGAACTTGATCGCGTTTCCGACCAGGTTGAACAGGATTTGGCGCAGGCAGACCGGGTCGGTGTTTACCCGTGGGGGAAGGGCGGGGGGCGTGGTTGCCTGCAGGTGGATGCCCTTCTGCGCCGCCCGTCCGCGCAGCAGAGCAACGACGCCGTTCATCATGTCTGGAATGTCTACTGTTTCGGTGACCGGCGACAGGCTGCCTGCCTCCATCTTCGCCAGGTCAAGCACGCCGTCCACCAGATTGAGCAGGGTGGCGGTGGCCGTCCAGGCCGTGTCCACTAATTGACGTTGGTGGCCGTCCAGGGGGGTCTCGCGCAGCAGTCCCAACAATCCCTGGACTCCCCCCATGGGGGTCCGCAACTCGTGGCTCATGGTTGCCAGGAAGTCCGATTTTGCCTGCACGGCGGCCTCGGCTCGTTCACGGCTTGCCGCCAGTGCCCGGCGGGTGGTCCGCTCGCTCTCCAGTGACGCCCATGCCTCGCGGTGCACCCGGCATGAGCGGCGCTGGATCAGAAGCCCGGCGATGTTGGCGGCCACGACCATGGCCGTGCCAACCACCATCTCGGGCAGGGGCAGCTCGCGCGCGCCGAACCAACTGATCAGTGTGGCGATCGACACGAACGACGCCAACGCCAGCGACAGGCGAAAGGGGCCGGCGTCGACAAGCCACAGGCTGAGCACCATGACGGGCAGGAACACCGGCACCGGATGGTCCATGGCGACCGAAGGGTGGTGCCCGACCACCACCGCCACCACCAGGCTCATGGCGAACAGGAAACCATATCCCCAGCCGAGAACCGCCTCGTGACCGGGCGCCTGGGCCAATCGGCGGAGAACGATCACGGCGGCCACTCCCACCAGCGTTCGATGGCCGAGATATACGGCCAGCTCGATTCCGCTGAGGGCAAGGAGGTCGCTGAAGGCGAACAGGCAATAAATCAGCGCCAGCATGTGGACGGCGCTTTGCAACGCTCGCTGCGCCGCCCGGGCGGTAGCTTGCTGGAAGGCGGCCTCAACCTGGCGGTCGCGGAAGCGCCCGAGCCAAGAAAAAGCCGGTGGAGCGAGGGGCTGCGTTTCCGTGTCCATAGGCGTCACGTCGGATCGGGTGCCAGCATGTAGCCGACACCGCGCACGGTCAGGATCAGGTCTTCGGCACCCGGCACCACGCTCATCTTGCGGCGCAGGCGGCCGATCAGGATGACCACCGTGTGTTCGGAAACCGAGGTGGGATCGCGGTTGCTGATGACGTCCAGCAGCAGGTCGCGGTGGATGGCGGCGGGTCGGGTTGAAGCCAGGGCGGCCAGAATGTTGAATTCCCCTGCGGTCAAGGACAGCATTTCCCCCGTCGGCCGGAACAACTCGCGCCGGATCGGGTCAAGGGTCCAGCCGTGGAAGGTGATGACCGAGGGCGGAGCAAGGTGACGGCGCATGACGTTATGCACCCGCGCCATCAATTCCCGCGCGTGGAACGGTTTGACGATGTAGTCGTCGCCGCCGAGCTCGAGTCCGGTTACGCGGTCTTCCATGCCTCCGCGTGCCGAAACGAAAATCAACCGCGTCCGTAGGGCGAGCCCCAGGGTGCGGGCGATGGACAGGCCGTCGCCGTCGGGCAGGTTCACGTCGAGCAGGATGAGGTCGGGGAGGGTGCGTTCCAACGTGCGGGCGAGCTCCCTTCCGGAGCTTGCCCGCAACACATCGAAACCGTTGCTTTGCAGAATGGCCGAAAGCAGTTCCAGCGTTTCGGGAGCGTCTTCGACGATCAGGGCGGTGGGCCGCGATACCGTTTTAGCGCACATTGAGCCCCTCCCGAGCAACCCGTTGAAGGTTCGCCACCAGCGTTGCCGCCGCCGCCGAGATGTCGCCGCGCCGGATCGCGATTTCCTCCACCGCCTCGGCGGCTTTTTGCAACCCGGCAAAGCCGTAGAGACCGGCGCTTCCCTTCAGACGATGGCCAATCGCCGACATCCGTTCGTGGTCTCCCGTTCGTGCGGCCTGCTCCGCCTCGGTGGCCAGCGTCTCGCAAACGTTTCGGAACAGGTCGAGTGCCTGGCGATGGATGGCTGGATCCAAGGTGCGCGAGGGACCTTGTACCGGGGCGTGGCGCGCCACGGCATCCAGCAGCCGCTCGCGGTCGATGGGCTTCGCCAGCACTTCGTCCATACCGGCGGCGCAGTATAGCGCCTGATCGTCGCGGCTGACATTGGCTGTCATGGCAAGGATCGGTGTCAATGCCGCCGCCTCGTTCTCCAGGGCGCGGATGGCCCGGGTGGCGTCCACGCCATTCATGGCGCCGGCCAGCCGCACGTCCATCAGCACCAGGTCGAACGGATGGGCGGCCATTTGCGCCACCGCATCCTCGCCGCGCTCGACGCACAGCACGTCGTGATCGGCAAGATAGTGTTCGAGCACGATCTGGTTCTCCGGTGTGTCTTCGACGATCAGCACGCGCAGGCGCGGTGGCGGCGGCAAGGGCAGGGTGGCCAATCCCGGCGGGGCCGCCACCGCGCTCACCGGCGGGGCGGCCATGTCGAGGGTGAAGGTCGCACCGCCATCGGACCCGCCGGTCACACTGATTCGCGCGTTCAGCGCGCGGGCGATACGCAGGACGATGCCCAGGCGCAGCCCGAAGCCACCTCGCCCGAGCGAGGTGTCCAGCGCCGCAAAAGCTTCATCCACCTGTCCCCACAGATGGGAGGGGATGTCCGGCCCTTGGTCGGCTACCGAGAAGGTTAGCCGTCCGCCCGTCAGTTCCGCCCTAATGGAAACCGTTCCCTTGGCGGAATAGCGGATGGCGCTGCCCGCCAGATTGACCACGACCTGCCGCACGCGGAAGGGATCGAGCATGATGCGGTCGCCATGGGGACACTCCAACCGCAGCCGCAGGCTCTTTTCCTCGGCTAGCGGCAACAGCATGTCGCGCACACTATCCATCAGTTCCGGCAGGGCCACGGGTTCCGGCACCACCACCACGGCGCCGTCCGGCGACAGGTCCAGGACGTCCTCGATCAGGCGTACCAGATAGGCGCCGATGCGTTGCATCAGGCGCAGCTTGCGGCCATCCTCGCCGTCGGGGTCGGCTTGCCCCTGCAGCAGCAGCCAGGTCATCCCCACCAGCGCGTTCAGCGGCGTGCGCACCTCGTGGCTGAGATCGGCCAGGAAGCGCGACTTCATGGCCGCCTCCCGCTCGGCGTCCTCCTTGGCACGGCGAAGCTCGGCATGGGTACTGACGATCTCGGCCGTGCGTTCCTCTACCTGCCGCTCCAGGTCGCGATTGAGGTCGCCCAATTGCACTGAGAGCCTTTCGACATCGGTCAACGCGGTGAGCACGCGACGCCCCAGGGCGATGCTCTGGGCCACGATGAGGAGGAGCAGGCCGAAGGGGGCGAGGTCGATGCTCTCAAAGGCATGGGCATACATGAGCCCGTCATGGACCACCGAGGCGGTGAACGCCATCACGCCGAGACCCAGGAAGCCTGCATAGGGTTGCCTGCCACGCCAGGCGGCCCACAACCGCCAAGCGAAATACAATGTGGAGGCGGCCAGCAGCGAGCTGGCGACGTCGCGCGACGCGGTGAAGATGGCGGGCGGCGTCAGCAGGACCAGCGCGCATCCGGCTAGTCCGAGCGCCGACATGGCCCAGCCGACCCGGCGATGCATATAGCCGGGGAACAGATCGTGCAGCAAGTGAAAGCAGATCGGCCAGAACAGGTAGATGGCCAGGTACTCCACCCGGTACGACAATTGTGCCGACGCATGAGGGAACACCGTGGTCAGCAATTCGCTGGTGCTGCTCATGCGCAGGCTGGTGACCGCCAGCAGCAGCACCAGGCTCCAGCTCGTGGACGTGGCGCGGCGGCCGAACGCCGCCACGTAAACCGCCAGCATGAACAGCGACAGCACCACGCCGGCGTTGACCAGCAGATGGAGCAGCCAGTCCCGCTCAATCCGGGTGGTGGCGCCGATCCGCAGCTCGGTGTCCGGGCCGCCTTCGAAATGGAAGTGGTTGCTGATCTCGACGGCCAGAACGAATTCCCGCACGCCCGAGGGAACGGCCACCAGCCGCGTGGCCGTGTGGGGAATCTCGGTCTTCCCATCCAGTGACGGTTCGCCCGACCGGGCCACCAAGCGGCCGTCGATCCAAGCGCGCATGGCGGACTTCATCTGCGGCAGCCGCAGGCTCAATTCCGGTCGGTCGGCCGGAAGCAGCACCCTGACACGGTAGGTGGCCGCTCCGCGGCCGTCCCGCATGCCCGCCGGCGCTGTAGCTGCATGGTTCCAAAGTTCGGGAAAGGGCGTGGACGGCCAGTTTTCCGCCGCCGCTTGGGAGGATTCGGCACCCGCCAGCCGTTCCCACGCCACATTCCATTCACCGGTCACGGAAAGCACCGGTGTGACTTCCGGATTCCAGTGGCGAAGGTCGACGAGGCCGGGTTGGTGTCCCCAAGCAACGGCGGGGGCATGCATCAGCACAAGGCAGAAAAGCCCGCAAATCCAACGGAAGAGTGCCAAGAGTACCGCGACGTTCTGATGCTGCAATCACCCGAGTGTAACGCCTTCGCCCCCTGTCGGGGGCAACAGGCAGCGCAAAATAAACCCACGTTTATCCGGGCGGACCATGCGTTGCCGGTGCTTGGAGCCTTCGCTAGCGTCTCGGCAGTCTGCCGAGTGGAAAGGGGCGCCGGGGGAATGATCCGGAACGGAATGGGAGTTTGGGCGCTGCTGGGGGGCGTCCTCGCGGGGTCAACGTTGCTAACGCCTGTGACGGTGCTGGCGCAGTCCGCCGTGCCGGGCAGTGCTGATCCCGCTTTGATCGAACGCCGTTTCGAAACTCCCGAGCCGCCCCTTTCGGGCGGCGACGGCATCACCACCCCGGAGCGGCAAGGGGTGGTGGCGCCGGAGGGGGCCGAGACCCTGACCTTCATGCTGGGCGGCGTGGAGATCGAGGGCGCCACCGCATTTCCCGCCCAGGAGTTCCTGCCCCTCTACCAGGACCGCCTGGGGTCCACCGTGTCGGTCAAAACGCTCTATGAATGGGCGGCGGCCATCACTGCCCGCTACACCTCGGCGGGTTATGTGCTGAGCCAGGCGGTGGTGCCCGCGCAGACCATCGGCAAGGATGGTGTCGTGCGGCTGCGCGTGGTGGAAGGCTATGTCGACAAGGTCCACATCCAGGGCGATGTCGAGGGACCCGAGAGCCTGTTGCGCGCCTATGGTGACGCCATCCGGGCCGAGCGGCCGCTGCGGCTGAAGACCCTGGAACGCTATCTGCTGCTGGCCTCGGACCTGCCGGGCGTGGAGGCCAGCGGCACCCTGGCACCGTCGGACACCCAGCCGGGCGCCGCCGACCTGATCTTCGAGGTGCGCCACAAGAGCGTGGACGCGGTGGCGAGCCTGGACAATCGCGGCAGCCGCTATGTTGGGCCGTGGCAGGCCACCACCGGGCTGAACCTCAATTCAGCCCTCGGGATGTTCGAACGCTCCAGCCTGCTGCTCGCCACCACGCCGTTTCAGGGCGAGGAACTGAAGTACGGCCGCCTGTCGCACGAACAGCCCCTGGGTGTCGAGGGCACCAAAGTGTCGGCCGATGTCGGTTACGTGGCCTCCCATCCCGGCTACACGCTGAAGGAAGCGGCGGTGCGCAGCCATTCCACCGTGCTCGGCGTGGGCGTCAGCCATCCGCTGATCCGGTCGCGCGCCGAGAATCTGACCTTGCGCAGCCGGGCCGAGGCGCGGAACGCCGAGACCAGCCAGTACGTGGACCAGTTGGTCAGCAAGGATGCGGTACGCGCGCTCCGGCTGGGTGGCTCCTACGACTGGGTGGACAGCTGGGTGTCGGAGCCGGCGGTCAGCCAGATCTCGCTCGAGTTCAGCCGCGGCTTCGACGTTCTTGGCGCGCGTAGCTCGGGGGCGCCCAACCTTTCGGTGGCCAATGGCCGGTCCGACTTCGCCAAGGCGACGTTGGAGGCCAACCGCACGCAACGCGTCTACGAGCGCTTCAGTGTGACGGTGGGCGTCTCGGGGCAGTGGGCGGCCGATCCGTTGCTGTCGGCAGAGCAGTTCGCGCTGGGCGGAAGCCAGTACGGGCGCGGCTATGACCCGGCCGAGATCACCGGCGACCACGGCATCGCCGGCAAGGTAGAGCTGCGCTATGCCGGCCCCGAACTCCCCTTCGTCAAGGATTGGGAGGCCTATGGGTTCTGGGATGGCGGCCGTGTCTGGATCGCCGATCCGCCCAGCGACGGCGGCCGGACCCGCGACCTCGCTTCGGCGGGCCTGGGCGTGCGCTCAAACCTGAACGACTGGACCGCGATCAACGCCGAGCTGGCAGCACCATTGACGCACAAGGTCGCGTCGGTGGGCGAGGACAATGGCAAGGACGTACGGGGCTACCTGGGGCTAGTGGTGCGCTATTAGGCGCCTTCCGCACAAGGGACGACTGGCAGGAACGGGGAAACGATGATGACGCGGACGACCAAGCGCCGGAGACTGGCGCCGGCTCCTGCCTCTAGCGAGATCCGGGGCCTCCCCCTCGGGCCACGTTTCCGCCGGCTGCGGTCGGCGCTGCTGGCGTGTTCGGCACTCAGCATGGTGTTCGCGGTGGCGGCCCAGCCGGCCCGCGCCCTGCCGCAAGGCGGTACCATCACCGAGGGCAGCGGCCAGATCGTGGTCAAGAGCCCGACCGAGATCGCCGTCATCCAGCACTCGGACAAGCTGGTCATCGACTGGCAGAGCTTCAACATCGCCGCCGGCGAGAAGGTGGTGTTCGTCCAGGCCGACCAGTTGATGCAGGCGTTGAACCGGGTGCTTGGGAGCGGAGCCAGCACCATCCTCGGCCAACTCTCGGCCAAGGGCACCGTCATCATCACCAACCCCAACGGCATCCTGTTCG
>JAFAAW010000116.1 GCA_023426365.1 Pseudomonadota bacterium | reverse complement strand
TCGTAGCCTTCCTCCAGCGCCGCCAGCACGATGTTGGCGCAGGCGGTGGCGTCGGACAGGGCGTCGTGGTGGTTGAGCGACAGGCACAGGTGCCGGCACACGTCGGGCAGCTTGGTCGGGCGCAGGTTCCACACGTCGCGCGCCAATTGCACCGTGCACAGGAACGGCTTGACCGGTTCGGGCAGGCCATAGGCGGCGCAGCAGCCTTCCAGCACCCGGCGGTCAAAGGCGGCGTTGTGCGCGGCCAGGAAATCGGCCTCGGCCAGGGCGTCCGCCAGATCGGGCCACACCCCGGCGAAATTGGGGGCGTCCTTGACGTCGGCCCAGGTCAGGCCGTGGATTTCGGTGAACAGGACGCGCGGGCGCGGCGGGCGGATCAGGCGGCTGATGCTGTCGACGATGCGGCCGCCGCGCACCACCACCAGCGCCACCGAACAGGCGGCGTCGCGGCCGTTATCGGCCGTCTCGAAATCGATGGCGACGAAATTGGTCATTCGCTTTCGTCGAATTCCAGGTGGCTGGTGCTGGTCAGGTCGTCCTGGCTCATCACCCGGTTGCGGCCCTGGCGCTTGGACAGGTACAGGGCCTCGTCCGCGCGGTGGACGAAGGCGCCCAGGGTTTCCCCGAACTCGTACTCGGCCACGCCGATGGACAGCGTCACCTGACCCAACACCTGGCCGGTGCGGCGGTTCAGCACCTTGCGGCCGGCCACCAGCCGGCGGATGTTCTCGGCCACCGCCACCGCGTCCTTGAGCCGCGTGTCGGGCAGGATGACGGCGAATTCCTCGCCGCCATAGCGGGCGGCAGTGTCCTTGCCCTTGATGCTGTCGGAAATGGTGCGGCCCACCAGCTTCAGCACCTGATCGCCCAGCATGTGGCCGTGGCTGTCGTTGAACAGCTTGAAGAAATCGATGTCGATCATCAGCAGCGAGAGGAACTTGCGCTCCTCCTCCGCCTCCAGCGCCGCCTCGCGCAGGGCCACGTCGAACAGCTTGCGGTTGGCCAGCCCGGTCAGCGCGTCGGTGGTCGCCTCGCGCTTGAGCTGGTCCAGGTCCTCGCGCAGGCGGGCGATTTCCGACGACGAGGTTTCGAGGCGCTGCTCCAGTTGCCGGTTGACCTCGATCATCATCTTGGTTTCGTCCAGGATGGAGCGCACCAGCGCGCCCAGATCGGCGGCGTCGCGCCCCTCAAGCTCGCCCGAGAAGTTCTGCAGCGCCTCGCCGTATTGGGTGGCGCCGGCATTGGCGGTGACCAGATATTCCAGCACGCGAGCCACCGCATCCTCGATGCGCTTGCCCACCGCGCGCAGTTCGGCCTCGTGCTGGCTGGTGCCGAAAAAGCGCTCGTACAGTTCGGCGCAGACGTCGTCGGTGAACTTCTGGCCGGCGCGCAGGATGCCGTTGACCGCCTTGGTCAGGTCGGGATTGCGGTCGGCGACGAAGGCGTACCACACCATGAAATTGTTGGGGTGCGCGGGCACGCCGTGACGATCCATCATGCCCAGCGCGGCACGCGCGCAATGGGCGGCGACGTCGTACGGATCGGTGAACTTGATGCCCACGGCACTACACTCCCGGACCTAGTTGCACTGGCCGACGGACCCTTCGGCACAGATGCGGCTGCCGTCGATCCAGCGCGCGCCGGACAGGTCGGCATTCAGGAAATCGGCCCCCAGCATCTTGGCGCCGGTCAGGTCGGCGCCGCGCAGGTTGGCGCGGAAGAACCTGGCGCGGCGCAAATCGGTGTCGCGCAGCGAGGCGCCGGCCAGATCGGCCTTGGTGAAATCGGCCTCGGCCAACACGCCGCCGTCCAGCCGCACCGCCTTCATGCTGGCGCTGACGAAACGGGCGCGATAGCCGTCCACGCCGGTCAGCACCGCGCGGTCCAGCACGGCGCGCTGAAAGCTGGTCTCGCGCAGGCGCGCGCCCGACAGGTCGTGGCCGGCAAGGTCGCGGCCGTCCACATAGCACCGCTGCCAATCCACCTTGGCCTCGGCCGGCTGGGTACAATCGGCCGCGGCGGCGGACCACGGCCGGCCGGCAACGGCAAGAAAAACCAAAAGCAGCAGGAAGCAAGCACGCATAGCCTTAGGTTTAATCCCGGAACGGGCCGGCGGCAACGCGATTATTCCACCGCCCACCCCCGCCGCGCGGATGGTTTACCTGCGCGGCAATCGGTCCTACCTTGAAGACAGAGGGGTACGAGGAGCCGAACCATGACCAAGACGGCCGCCGACACCATCCTGGACGATGCCGAAAAGCTGTGGCTTGCCGGCCAGCGCCAACAGGCGCGCGAAGCCTTCCGCCGCGCCCGCCTGGTCTATCACGAGAACGGCGACGCGCCGGGCGAGGCCCAGGCGCTGACCATGCTGGGCGATTTCGAAAGCGAAAGCGGGCGTTTCGCCGCCGCGCGCGAAGCCTATGCCGATGCCCGCGCGCTCTATGCCCGCGACGGCGACCAGCGCGATCAGGCCGGCATCCTGGTGCGCTTGGGCGAACTGGCCCACCGCGAGGGCAACGCCAAGGAGGCGGGGCAGTTCTATGCGTCCGCGCGCGAGCTGTACGACAGCGCGTCGGACCATTCCGGGCTGGCCCATGTGGCCAAGCGCATGGGGCATATGGAGCGCGACCAGGGCCGCCAGGATATTGCGCTCGACCATTATACCCAGGCGTTGGCGCTGTACCGCCGCGCCGGCGACACCCTGGGCCAGGCCCATGCCCTGAAATCCGCCGCCCAATTACACGGCCGCGCCGGACATTCCGACCGCGCGCACGAGCAATACGAACAGGCGCTGGAGCTGTACCGCGAGGCCGGCGACGCGCTGGGCGAGGCGGCGGCCAGCCACGCGCTGGGCAATCTGCTGATCCATCTGGGCAATGCCGCCGACGCCCGCCAGCACCTGGAGGCCGCGCGCCACCTGTTCGCCGCCACCGGCCATCTGAAGGGCGAGGCCGAGGTGCTGATGGATCTGGGCCGGCTGCTGGCCCCGGTGGAGGCGGGCAAGGCGCAGGCCGCCTTCAAGCACGCGGCCAGCCTGTTCCGGCGGCTGGGCGACGACCGCGCCGCCCAGGCGGAAACCGAGGCCGGCCGGTTCTTCTGAGGGAGGCATGCGGGCGTGTCCGCATCCCTGCCCGCTTGTCCTGGCACGCCCGAGCGGAGGCTGGGGCGAAGCCAGTTGGGGGCGGGCTTAGATCGAGTAATCCACCGTGGCCGGCAGGCGGGGCACGAACTCGCCGCCCAGCAGTTCCGCCAGGACCTTGAGGTCCGAGATCACGTCCAGCAGCGCGGTTTCCGCACCGCCCCCCAACAGCACGCCGAAACCGGACCCGTCCGCCAGCACCAATTCCAGCCCGGTGCGGCCGACCTGATCGATGGCGGTCTGGCAGCCGCGCACGGGATAGCTGAGCATGTAGGGCACCGCCATGGTGTCCATCAGAATGGCGGCGTCGATGCCATAGGCGGGGCCGCGCGGGTCATCCGACGGCGGATCGACGAACACGAAATGGGGCCGTTCCGGCCGGTTCAGGCGCGAGCGCAGGAACAAGAACCAGTCATGGCTCCACAGGCGGACCCAGCCGCGTTCGCGCGCCGCCTTGGCCGCTTCCATCATGGCCGGGTCCAGGTCGTTGACGTCCATCTCGATGGCCAGTTGCGGCCCGCCGACCGCCGCCAGCACGCGCCCCGCCACCACCCACGAACCGGGATGGGAATCGGGCGGCAACGGGCCGGGAACGGCGGAAAACCAGGCCCGGTTGGTGAATCGGCCGTGATTTTCGATGATGCTGCCGACGCAGGGCAGCGGCCCCGGCAGGGCGCCCGCCCCGGCATGGGTGTCCGTATAGGAGAAATAGACCAGATCGTCGCCCGCCCGTTCCGCCACCGGCCGGGCCATACGGCCCACCGCAGCCGCCAGAATGAACTGGTTCCACAAGGTTGCGCGATGATCCAGGGTCATGGGGTCCCAGCCTTTTCCGTCCGGCCCCTATGACGCCCACAAGCCGCCTTCGCGTCAATAGCTTAGCAGGCAAGTTGGGTATTAATTTTTTGCAATCTCCGCGGGCGAAGACCCGACATCACCTTTCGCGGCCGACGCGCCGGCCGGCTTGTCCGCCGGCTTGGCCCGGGTCAAGGCGGCGGCGGCGGCGGCGATGGCGGCCGGGGTCAGACTGCGCCACAGGAACATGAAGAACCCTCCTGCAACCCTCCTGCCGCGCGAACGGCGCGGGGCGAGATGGAATGCTAACCGACAGGGTGGCATGCCCCGCCACACGCGCGCAAGAGCAAATGCGAATGACTCGCGTTAGCGCGATGGCGGTATGGGGAAACGGGCTATTGCGCCGCCGGGCGGGGGGTGGCCGGGCGGGCGGTGGGCCGGGCGCCGGCCGGGCGCGGCATGGTGGCCAGGATCCCCTCGACCTGACGGCCCAGCGAGCGCACGTCGCTGCGCGACGACACCCCCTTGGCCTTGAGCTTGGCGGCGAAGCCGCCGACCGCGCCGGCGCTGCCCGGCTTGCCGAAGATCTGGCCGAAGCCGGCGCGCCCCAGCGTGCGGTAACAGGTGCCCAGCAGCACCGCCGCCTGATGCAGCGACAGCCCCAACGGCGCCAGCAGGGTGCTGCGGGTGGCGTCGCCCAACTGGCAGAAGGCGGCGGTCAGCTCGCGCATCTCGCTTTCGACCGGATTGCCCAGGCTCTGGCGCACCACGGGGTCATTCAGGGTTTCCCACCAGAACTCCTCCTCGCGCGAGCGGTTTTCGACCACCATGGTCTCCAGGCGGCGGCGCGCCTCCACCAGACCGGCGGCGTCGCTGTTGGCGTTGGCCGCCTGGACCGGCCCGGGCGCCTCGGCCACCGCGGCGCGCGGCGCGCTGGAACGGGCCGCCACCTCGTTGACCTGCTCGGCGGTCTTGAGGTCCAGCAGCATGGGGCCAAGTTCGCGCATCTTGGCTTCGGAGATGCCGGCGTAATGGGGCACCAGCGGCACCTGCCATTCATGGATCAGGTATTCGTTCATGGCCTGGTACAGCCTGCCCGCCCTGCTGCGCGGATCGTTGGGATCGCCGCCCAGGGTTTTGCGGAAGTGCTTTTTCGCATGGGTGCGCACGATCATGGAGATGATGTCGTGCACCGACCGGCCGCAGCGCAGCCGGACGAAATCGTCGCCCACCGGCCGCCCCTGGGCGTCCACCAGCAGGTGGGCGAAGGCGTCGCGCCGCTTGTGGAAAATCAGGATCAGGCCGTGCAGCAGGTCCGACGACGCCAGCACGGAGTCGTAGAACTCGTCCCCGTCCATGTCGCCGAACGAGGGGATGAGGTCGCGGAAAACCGCCGCCACCGGCCCTTTCAGGGCGTCGGTGATTTGCCTGACCGCCGCGTTGTGCCCAATGTCCTTCATGGCAACCGTCCCCTGGCCGCCGTTGCCCCCGCCCCATCGGGAAGCAAATTATCGCGCGACCGGCACGCCCGCGCAAACGTCAAGATGTGACGGCCCCCTCTCGAAAGGACAGGCTGGCGGGCGCACCCGCGCCCACCATCTGCCCGCTATCCCCCTCGCACGAGGAGAGAGCGCGCCATGGCCGCCACGCCCCGTGCCCGCATCTGGCCCGGCACGCCCCATCCGCTGGGCGCCACCTGGGACGGCGCGGGCGTCAATTTCGCCCTGTTCTCGGCCCATGCGGAGCGGGTGGAGCTGTGCCTGTTCGACGCCGCCGGCGAGCGCGAGGTCGAACGCATCCCGCTGCCCGAATACACCGACGAGGTATGGCACGGCTATGTCCCCGACCTGCTGCCGGGCCGCCTGTACGGCTATCGCGTCCACGGCTCCTATCAGCCCCAGGCGGGGCACCGCTTCAACCCGCACAAGCTGTTGCTGGACCCCTATGCCAAGCAATTGGTGGGGGGCTTGCGCTGGACCGACGCCCATTTCGCCTATCGCCTGGGCAGCCCGCGCGAGGACCTGGCCTTCGACCGCCGCGACAACGCGCGTTCCATGCCCAAATGCCAGGTGGTGGACACCGCCTTCACCTGGGGCGACGAACGCCGCCCCAATACCCACTGGTCGCAGACCGTGCTGTACGAGGCCCATGTGCGCGGCCTGACCATGCTGAACGGCGACGTGCCCGAACGCCGCCGCGGCACCTTTGCCGGGCTGGCATGGCCGGGGGTGATCGAGCACCTGCGCGCGCTGGGGGTGACGGCGGTGGAATTGCTGCCCATCCACGCCTTCTTCGACGACCGCCCCCTGGTGGAACGGGGCTTGCGCAATTACTGGGGCTACAATTCCATCGGCTTCTTCGCGCTGGAACCGCGCTATCTGGGCACCGGGCGGCTGTCCGAGTTCAAGTCCATGGTGCGCCGCTTTCACGACGCCGGCATCGAGATCATCCTGGACGTGGTCTACAACCACACCGCCGAGGGCAACCACCTGGGGCCGACCTTCAGCTTCAAGGGCATCGATAACGCCACCTATTACAAGCTGGTGCCGGAAGACCCGCGCTATTACTGGGATTCCACCGGCTGCGGCAACACCCTGGACCTCAGCCATCCGCGCGTGTTGCAGCTTGTGCTGGATTCCTTGCGCTATTGGGTCACGGAAATGCACGTGGACGGCTTCCGCTTCGACCTGACCGCCTCGCTGGCGCGCGAGGGGCTTCATTACGACCCCGGCTCGGCCTTTTTCGACGCCATCCGCCAAGACCCCGTCCTGTCGGGGGTCAAGCTGATCGCCGAGCCGTGGGACCTGGGCCACGGCGGCTATCAGGTGGGCGGCTTCCCGCCCGGCTGGTCGGAATGGAACGGCCGCTACCGCGACGTGGTGCGCCGCTATTGGCGCGGCGACGGCAGCCAATTGCCGGAACTGGCGTCACGCCTGACCGGCTCGGCCGACCTGTTCGGCCATCGCGGGCGCCGCCCCTATGCCAGCGTCAATTTCATCACCGCCCATGACGGCTTCACCCTGGCCGATCTGGTCGGCTACAACGACAAGCACAACGAGGCCAACGGCGAGGACAACCGCGACGGCACCAACGACAACACGTCGTGGAATTGCGGCGCCGAGGGGCCGACCCAGGATTCCGACATCCTGGAACTGCGCCGCCGCCAGCAGCGCAACCTGCTGGCCACGCTGATGCTGAGCCAGGGCGTGCCCATGCTGTTGGCGGGGGACGAGCTGGGCCATTCCCAGGGCGGCAACAACAACGCCTATTGCCAGGACAATGCCATCGCCTGGATCGACTGGGGCAAGGCCGACGAGGATCTGATCGCCTTTGCCCGCCGCCTGATCGCCATCCGCCGCCACCACCCGGTTTTCCACCGCCGCCGCTTCTTCCGCGGCCGCACCGAGCAGGGCGCCGACATCGTCTGGCTGAAGCCCGACGGCAGCGAGATGAATGAGGCCGACTGGGCGTACCCCGACGGCCGCACCCTGGGCATGCTGTTCACCGGCGACACCGGCGATTTCTACTACACCACCGAAGGCGGCCTGCCGCAGCGCGACATGCCGTTCCTTCTGCTGCTCAACTCGTTCTGGCAGCCGGTGCCGTTCCGCCTGCCCGACAAGGATCGCCGCTGGGAGGTGTGGATCGACACCTTCGAGCCCATGCGCCAAAGCCTGGTCCACGAATCGGGCCAGGATTATCCGCTGGACGCCCGTTCGCTAGTGCTGCTGGTCAGGGTATAGGGGCGCGGCCCGGCTGATGGGTGGCGAACCACCAATTGGCCCAGGCGCGCACCGAGACGACGCCGCACAGCCACACCAGGACCAGCAGCGGGTACAGGACCATGCCGAACCCGAAGGACAGGCTGAGCCGGCCATCGCCGAAGCCGAACCCGCCCACCAGCAGCGCGGCGGACACCGCCAGCAGGGTCAGGCCGACACACAGCGCCGCCATGGGATCGCCATGGCGGCCGCCGCCGCGCCAGCGGATTGCCGGGCGGCCGTCATACCACAGGGCGATGGCCGCCGCCGCCGGCAGGGCGCACAGCCACGAGACGCCGACACCCATGCGGATGGTCGGCATGCGATTGAGCAGGCCGTGGCTCGACAGCACCCCATAGGCGCGGTTGTCGGCCAGGGTGAAATCCAGCACGCGGTCCAGCACCGGGCCGAGAAACAGGAGCAGATGGGCCGAGAAATCGGGCCGCAGCGTTCCCACCGTCCACAGCAGCGTGGGCGTCAGCGTGGCCCAGGCCATCACCAGCCCGGCGCCGCTGCGCCCCATGCGCCAGGGGCGGGCGGCGCCGTAGGTTCCCCACAGGCCGCCCAGGGCGAAGGCGATGGCGCCGCCCTCGCCCATCCAGACGTATCCCAGTATGGCCGACAGGAATATCGCAACCAATGACATGGCACCCCTTAAGAACACACGCAATGATAGCGAACCCCGCTCGCGCTGTCGATCCCCGGTCATAGCCCCCACACCTGGGAGGGTTGACTTTGCCCCACCCTCACCCCCACTCTCCAGGCTTCACCGAAGGGGAGTCCTGGAAGCGGGACTGAGAGGCCGGAGCATCCTCCGCCGGCGACCCTTGGAACCTGATCCGGGTCATGCCGGCGAAGGGATCGGAAGCCGCTTTTCCGCACCCGCCGGCCTGTCGCCCCTTACCGAGGGATAGGCCAATGTCCAAGAAAACCGAAGACCTGAAGGTCACCACCGGGCCGCTGCCCGGCTCACGCAAAATTCACGTCGAGGGATCGCGCCCCGACATCCGCGTCGCCATGCGCGAGATCGACCTGGAGGCGACCGCCAACGAAGCGCCGGTGCGGCTTTACGACACCTCCGGCCCTTATACCGATTGCGGCGCGCAGGTGGACATCACCAAGGGCCTGGCCCAGTTGCGCCGGGCCTGGATCGAGGAGCGCGGCGACGTCGAGACCTATGAGGGCCGCGCCCACCGCCCCGAGGATGACGGCCTCAAGCCCGGCGAAACCATCGGCGTGCCGGTGTTCGAGCGAGCCGGCCGCCGCCCCTTGCGCGCCAAGGCGGGCCGCGCCGTGACCCAGTTGGCCTATGCGCGCGCCGGCATCATCACGCCCGAAATGGAATACGTCGCCATCCGCGAGAACCTGCGCGTGGCCGAAGCGCGCGAGGCGGCGGCGCGCGACGGCGAGGATTTCGGCGCCGACATCCCCGATCAGGTGACGCCGGAATTCGTGCGCGCGGAGATCGCGCGCGGCCGCGCCATCATCCCCAGCAACATCAACCACCCCGAAGCCGAGCCGATGATCATCGGCCGCAACTTCCTGACCAAGATCAACGCCAATATCGGCAATTCGGCCGTGGCGTCCAGCGTGTCGGAAGAGGTGGAAAAGCTGGTCTGGGCCATCCGCTGGGGCGCCGACACGGTGATGGATCTGTCCACCGGACGCCACATCCACGCCACCCGCGAATGGATCTTGCGCAATTCCCCGGTTCCCATCGGCACCGTGCCCATCTATCAGGGGCTGGAAAAGGTGGACGGCCGCGCCGAGGACCTGACCTGGGAGGTCTTCAAGGACACCCTGATCGAGCAGTGCGAGCAGGGTGTCGATTACTTCACCATCCATGCCGGCCTGCGCCTGGCCCATATCCCGCTGACCGCCAAGCGCGTCACCGGCATCGTGTCGCGCGGCGGCTCGATCATGGCCAAGTGGTGCCTGGCCCACCACAAGGAGAATTTCCTCTATACCCATTTCGAGGACATCTGCGAGATCCTCAAGGCGTATGACGTGGCGTTCTCCCTGGGCGACGGCCTGCGCCCCGGCTCCATCGCCGATGCCAACGACGCCGCCCAGTTCGCCGAGCTGGAAACCTTGGGCGAGCTGACCCACCTCGCGTGGAAGCACGATTGCCAGGTCATCATCGAAGGCCCCGGCCACGTGCCCATGCACAAGATCAAGGTCAACGTGGAAAAGCAGCTCAAGCTGTGCGGCGAGGCGCCGTTCTACACGCTTGGGCCGCTGGTCACCGACATCGCGCCCGGCTACGACCACATCACCAGCGCCATCGGCGCCGCCATGATCGGCTGGTTCGGCACCGCCATGCTGTGCTACGTCACCCCCAAGGAGCATCTGGGCCTGCCCGACCGCCAGGACGTGCGCGAGGGCGTGGTGACCTACAAGCTGGCCGCCCATGCCGCCGATCTGGCCAAGGGCCATCCGGCCGCCCGCGCCCGCGACGACGCGCTCAGCCGGGCGCGTTTCGAGTTCCGCTGGCGGGACCAGTTCCACCTGTCGCTGGACCCCGAGAAGGCGCAGGACTTCCACGACCAGACCCTGCCCGCCGAGGGCGCCAAGCTGGCCCATTTCTGCTCCATGTGCGGTCCCAAATTCTGCGCCTACAAGATCAGCCAGGAGGTGCGGGATATCGCGGCGGAGCAGGGCATGGAAGCCATGAGCGAGAAGTTCCGCGCCGAAGGCGGCGAAATCTACAAGGTGGAAAAGCCGGCGGCGGAGTGATCCGGCCCCGCGACGACGAAGCCCCTCTCCCGCCGGAGAGGGGCTTTTTTTGTTGTCATCGCCCGCGTGTTGCGCAGGTCAGGGGCACCCCCAGGCGCGCATCGACACCTTGAACCAGCTACACGCTTTCAAGAAATGCTGAGAGCTTGAAGAGGAAGGCCCCCACCGGATCGGGCGGGGGCCTTTCCTTTCTAGATGGCATTTTCCCGGGCGATCTTCTGCATCAGGTAATAGCTGTCCTTGGGCGTGCGCTTGAGGGTGTCGAAATCGACGCGGATGATGCCGAAGCGCTTGGACAGGCCGAAGGCCCATTCGAAATTGTCCAGCAGCGACCACGCCAGATAGCCGCGGATATCGACGCCGTCGGTCAGCGCACGGTGGATCTGTTCGATATGTTCCTTGATGAACCGGCTGCGGTCGGCGTCGCGGACACGGCCGTCGGGACCGGCCACGTCGTCATAGGCGGCGCCGTTCTCGGCGATGTAGCAGGCCGGGTTGCCGTAATTGGCCTTGAGATCCATCAACTGTTCGTACAGTCCCTCGGGCTGGATCGGCCAGCCCAGGCCGGTGCGGCGCGTGACCTTGGGATCGCCCCAGCCGGCGTTGAACGCCCGGGTCGGGTCGTGGCGCATGGTATTGCGGCTGTAATAGTTGATGCCCAGCATGTCGATGGGGAAGCGGGCCAGTTCCAGGTCGCCGGGCTGGACCAGGTCGGCCATGCGGTCGGCCAGAACGGCGGGAATCTCCCCCTTGAACAGGCCGTCCAGGGTGACGCGGTTCCACACCGCATCCCACATCGCGGCGGCGCGGCGATCGGCCTCGGAGCCGGTATCGGGCACGCACGGGCTGAGATTGGTCACGGTGCCCAGCACGGCGTCGCCGCGTTCGGCGCGCGCCGCGCGCAGGGCGGCGCCCTGGGCCAGGTTCTGGTGATGCAACGCCCTGAGGATGCCGGTCTCGCCCAGCCGCAGGCCGGGGGCGTGTTCGCCGACGCCATAGCCGAAGATGGCGACCACGTTGGGTTCGTTCAGCATCACCCAGTTCTTCACGCGGTCGCCCAGACGGCGCACGGCGACACGGGCATATTCGGCGAAGGGGCCGATCATGGCGCGTCCCTGCCAGCCGCCCTGGTCGTGAAGCGGCTGCGGCATGTCCCAATGGTACAGGCAGGCCATGGGCTGGATGCCGGCGGCAAGCAGCGCATCGACCAGGCGGTCGTAGAAATCCAGCCCCTTGGCGTTCACCGCGCCGGTGCCGGCGGGAATGATGCGCGGCCACGCCAGCGAGAAGCGGTAGGCGTTGAAGCCCGCCGCCTTCATCAGCGCCACGTCCTCGGCATAGCGGTTGTAATGGTCGCAGGCCACCTGGGCGGTGGACCCGTCCATGATCCGGCCCGCCTGGGTGAAGGCGTCCCAGATGTCGGGACCACGGCCATCCACGTCCAGCGCCCCTTCGATCTGGTAGGAAGCGGTGGACGCCCCCCACATGAACCCGTCGGGGAACTTCCGGTTTGGGGCGGGGGTCGGGGCCGGGGCCGACAGGGCGGCCGGCGCCGGCGCGGCGGCCAGCGCGGCCGCGCCGGCAAGAAGCTGGCGTCGTGTGATGGTCATTGCCTGGTCCGAGATGGAGGTGACGCGGCCGCTCAGATCGTCGAGCGCTGATGGAAGCCATAGCCCGGATGCTCGGCCCATTCCTCGACCTCGAGCGCGGTCACCCGCGCCGCCGACGGCCCCTGGCGGCAGGCGGCCAGCATGGTGTCCACCGCCGCGTGGGGACCGGCGAACACCGCCTCGACCCGACCGTCGGTCAGGTTGCGCACCCAGCCGGTCAGTTCCAGCGCCTGCGCGGTTTCCACCGTCCAGCCGCGATACCAAACGCCCTGCACGCGCCCCGAGACAAGAACGCGCACGCACCGGGGATGCTCCATGGACTCCTCGCCTGATCGAAGGGATCGATTTTTATGGCCGACACTTCCTGTTGGATCGATTGCGCAGCCACTTCTAAGGTAGGTCCCGTGCTCCAGCGGCGCAAGGCGGCCAGCAATAAAGGAGGGTTTCCATGGCCAGGGTGGTGAAGACGGCAACCCAGATCGGGGTGCATTTCGGGGTGGCGGTCGGCGTGGGCTACGCCATCACCGGCAGCCTGGCCATCGGCGGCGCCGTGGCCCTGGTCGAACCCGTGTGCAACGTGGTGGCCGGCGCCCTGCACGACAAGGCGTGGGAACACGCCCGGGCGCGGCGGCGTCGGTAGGATAATCCAGACGCAGGAGAAGCATCATGAGCATCGACATCGGCATCGACGAAGCCAGCCGCAAACAGATCGGCGACGGATTGGCCCGGCTGCTGGCGGACACCTATACCCTCTATCTCAAGACCCACAACTTCCACTGGAACGTCAAGGGTCCCATGTTCAACACGCTGCACCTGATGTTCGAGCAGCAATACACCGAACTGGCCCTGGCGGTGGACCAGATCGCCGAGCGCATCCGCGCCCTCGATTTCCCCGCCCCCGGCACCTATGGCGCGTTCATGCGCCTGACCTCGCTCAAGGAGGAACAGGGCGTGCCCACGGCCGAGGAGATGATCCGCATCCTGGTCAAGGATCAGGAAGCGGTGGTGCGCACGGCGCGCTCCATCTTTCCGGTGGTGGACGACGCCCACGACGAACCCACCGCCGACCTGCTGACGCAGCGCATGCAGGTGCACGAAAAGACGGCGTGGATGCTGCGCTCGCTTCTGGGCTGAGGCCGGGGCCACCGGCAGGCTCAGCGCATTTGAGCAAACAAAAACCCCCGGCGCCGTGCGGCGCCGGGGGCTTTGCCATCAGCGATTCCGCCTTACGAGGCGAATTCGATGATCTTCTGGTCCACCGCCAGCGACTCGCCCGGCTGGGCGTGGATCTTGGCGATGACGCCGTCGCGCTCGGCCTTGAGGATGTTTTCCATCTTCATGGCTTCGACCACGGCCAGGGCCTCGCCCGCCTTCACTTCCTGGCCTTCCTTGACCTCGACCGCGCGCAGCAGGCCGGGCATGGGCGACAGCAGGAACTTGGACATGTCCGGCGGGGCCTTGAACGGCATCAGCTTGTTCATCTCGGCGGCACGGCGGGTCAGCACCATGGCCTTCACGCGGCTGCCCGCATGGGCCAGGGTGTAGGACACGCCGTCGCGATCCACCTGGACGCAGACGCTGCGGCCGTCCACGGTGCCCTTGAACAGCGGCTGGCCGATATGCCAGTCGGTCTTGACGCTGACCGCCTCGTTGCCGATGACGACGGCATAGCCGCCCACCTGGGGACGGACTTCCACGTCATGGTACTGGCCGTTCAGGACCACGGTCCATTCCACCGGCACCTTCATCTCGTGGCCGGCGAACTGGCCCGACACGCGGATGTTGCGCCCGACGATGGCGTTCTTCACCGAGGCCGCCACGGCGATCAGCACGGTCGGATCATCGGCCGGCAGATCGTTGGCGTGGAAGCCGTTGGCGTATTCCTCGGCGATGAAGTTGGTGGTCAGGTTGCCCTTGACGAACCGGTCCTTGCTCATCAGCGAGGCGAGGAACGGAATGTTGTGGGACAGGCCGCGGATGTAATAGGCGTCCAGCGCGTCGCGCATGTGGGCGATGGCGGCGTCGCGGGTGGGGCCATAGGTGATCAGCTTGGCGATCATGGGATCGTAGAACATGCTGATCTCGCCACCCTCGTACACGCCGGTATCGACGCGCACATGCGGGCCTTCCTCGGGCGGCGCATAGCGGGTCAGGCGGCCGGTGGACGGCAGGAAGTTGCGGAAGGGGTCTTCCGCGTAGACACGGGCTTCCAGCGCCCAGCCGTTCAGCTTCACGTCGTCCTGGGTCAGCGGCAGCTTCTCGCCGGCGGCGACCCTGATCATCAGCTCGACCAGATCGAGGCCGGTCACCATTTCGGTCACCGGGTGCTCCACCTGCAGGCGGGTGTTCATTTCCAGGAAGTAGAACTCGCCGGTGGCGCCGCCGACGATGAACTCGACGGTGCCGGCCGACTTGTAGTTCACCGCCTTGGCCAGGGCCACGGCCTGCTCGCCCATGGCCTTGCGCATCTCGGGGCTGAGGAAGGGCGACGGGGCCTCTTCGATCACCTTCTGGTGGCGGCGCTGGATCGAGCACTCGCGCTCGCCGAGATAGATGGTGTTGCCGAAGCTGTCGGCCAGCACCTGGATCTCGATGTGGCGGGGCTGTTCGATGAACTTCTCGATGAACACGCGGTCATCGGCGAAGGACGCCTTGGCCTCGTTGGTGGCCGAGATGAAGCCTTCCTTGGCCTCGGCGTCGTTCCACGCCAGACGCATGCCCTTGCCGCCGCCGCCGGCGGAGGCCTTGATCATCACCGGATAGCCGATGTCCCGGGCGATCTTGACCGCCTCGTCGGCGTCCTTGATCACGTCCATGTGGCCGGGGACGGTGTTCACACCCGCCTGCTTGGCCAGCTTCTTGGACTCGATCTTGTCGCCCATGGCGAAGATGGCGTGGGCGTCGGGACCGATGAAGGTGATGCCGGCCTTGGCCAGCGCCTCCTGGAACTCGCGCTTCTCGGACAGGAAGCCGTAGCCCGGGTGCACGGCCTGGGCGCCGGTCTTCAGGCAGGCCTCGACGATCTTGTCCGCCAGCAGGTAGGACTGGGCCGAGGGGGGCGGGCCGAGATGGACGGCCTCGTCGGCCATCTGCACGTGGAGCGCATCCTTGTCGGCGTCGGAATACACCGCCACCGTCTTGATGCCCATCTTCTTGGCGGTCTTGATGACGCGGCAAGCGATCTCGCCGCGATTGGCGATCAGGATTTTGGTGAACATGCTCGCAGCCCCCATCAAAGCGGAATGTTTCCGTGCTTACGCCACGGATTCTTGAGGTCCTTGTCCTTCAGCATGGCCAGCGAGCGGCAGATGCGCTTGCGGGTCGAGTGCGGCATGATCACGTCGTCGATGAAGCCGCGATGGCCGGCGATGAAGGGGTTGGCGAACTTCTGGCGGTA
>JAFAAW010000090.1 GCA_023426365.1 Pseudomonadota bacterium | reverse complement strand
CCACCAGCCTCGGCCAGAACCTTGGTGATCGCCGCGGTCAACGAGGTCTTGCCATGGTCAACGTGACCGATGGTGCCGATGTTGCAGTGCGGCTTGCTGCGCTCGAATTTCGCCTTAGCCATGTTTCTCTTACTCCGTCCTCGAATAAAGGTTCATTGGGTCAGCCGGCCAGTCGCGCCCGGACCTCCTCGGCGATCGAGCCGGGGACGTCCGAGTAATGGTCGAAGACCATCGTGTA
Source organism: Pseudomonadota bacterium (assembly GCA_023426365.1). Lineage (GTDB taxonomy): Bacteria > Pseudomonadota > Alphaproteobacteria > Rhodospirillales > Magnetospirillaceae > Magnetospirillum. Next base: position 6,153 of record JAFAAW010000090.1, on the reverse strand, counting down.
CTGGGCACGGCCCTGCGACATCGAGCGCAGGGTGTTCACATAGCCGAACATGGTGGCCAACGGAACCATGGCGGTGACGACGCGGGCGGACCCACGGGTCTCCATGGCGGTGACCTGGCCACGTCGGCCATTCAGGTCGCCGATGATGTTGCCGAGATAGTCGTCGGGAGTGACCACCTCGACCCGCATCACCGGTTCCAACAGCTTCGGGCCGGCCTTGGCGAGGCCATCGCGGCAGGCGGCCCGGGAAGCAATCTCGAACGCCAGCACCGACGAATCCACGTCGTTGGCGGCACCGTCGGTCAGCGTGGCCCGCACGTCGGTCACCGGGAAACCGGCGACCACGCCGCCTTCCATGGCGGAACGCAGGCCCTTTTCCACGCCGGGCACGTATTCCTTGGGAACGGCCCCGGCGGGAGACTTGTTCTCGAACACCACCCCGGCGCCGACGGCGGCCGGCTCGAGGGCGACGCGCACGCGGGCGAACTGCCCCATGCCGCCGGCCTGGCGGTTGTGGGTGTAGTCCACCTCGGCGGCGCGGGTGATGGTTTCGCGATAGGCGACCTGGGGCTTGCCCACATTGGCCTCGACGCGGAACTGGCGGCGCAGGCGATCGACGATGATTTCCAGATGCAGCTCGCCCATGCCGCGGATGACGGTCTGGCCGGTCTCGGCATCGACATCGACGCGGAAGGACGGGTCCTCGGCCGCCAGATGGGCCAGGGCGCGCGCCATCATCTCGGCATCGGCCTCGGTCTTGGGTTCGACCGCCACCTCGATCACCGGCTCGGGGAAATCCATGCTCTCCAGCACCACCGGCGCCTCGGGCGCGCACAGCGTGTCGCCGGTTCCGGTGTTCTCGAGGCCGATCACCGCGACGATGTCGCCGGCCCGCGCCTCGGTCACGTCCTCGCGCAGGTTGGCATGCATCAGCAGCATGCGACCCAGGGTTTCGGAGCAGTCCTTGGCGCTGTTGAGCACGGTGTCGCCGCAGCGCACGGTGCCGGAATAGACGCGCACGAAAGTGAGGTTGCCCACCAGCGGGTCGTGCATGACCTTGAAGGCCAGACCGGCGAAGGGCGCGTCGTCATTGGCGGCCCGGTCCACCGACCCGGTGCGGCCGCCGAAGAAGCCCTTGACGGTGGCCAGGTCCAGCGGCGACGGCAGGTAATCCACCACCGCGTCCAGCAGCGGCTGCACGCCCTTGTTGCGGAAGGCGGCGCCGCACAGCACCGGCACGAAGGCGCGCGCCAGGGTGCCCTTGCGGATGCAGCGCTTGAGGGTGCCAAGATCGGGTTCGTCGCCGCCCAGATATGTGGCAAGGGCCGCATCGTCCTGTTCGACGGCGGCCTCGATCAAGGTCTGGCGGGCTGTGGCGGCCTGCTCGGCGATGTCGGGCGGGATCGGCGCGTCCAGGAACTCGGCGCCCAGCGTCTCGTCCTTCCATGCCACCGCGACATTGCGCAGCAGGTCGATGATGCCGAGGAACTGGCCGTCCCGGGCATAGGGCAGCGCCAATACCAGCGGACGGTCGCCCAGCCGGTCGGCGATCATGGATACCGTGGCGGCGAAATCGGCGCCGACGCGGTCCATCTTATTGACGAAACAGATGCGCGGCACGCCGTACTTGTCGGCCTGCCGCCACACTGTCTCGGATTGCGGCTCCACCCCGGCAACGCCATCGAACACGGCCACGGCACCATCAAGGACGCGCAAGGAGCGCTCCACTTCGATGGTGAAATCCACGTGGCCGGGCGTATCGATGATGTTGACGCGATGGTCGCGCCAAAAGGCGGTGGTGGCCGCGGAGGTAATGGTGATACCCCGTTCCTGTTCCTGCTCCATCCAGTCCATGGTGGCGGTGCCGTGATCGACCTCGCCAATCCGATAGGACTTTCCGGTGTAGTACAGAATCCGCTCGGTCGTGGTCGTCTTACCGGCATCAATGTGCGCCATGATGCCGATATTGCGATAACGGTCGAGTGGCGTCGAACGAGCCATTGGGAACTCTCGCGGCCCCGGCCTTTTACCAGCGGTAGTGCGAGAACGCCTTGTTGGCGTCCGCCATACGGTGGGTATCCTCGCGCTTCTTCACGGCGGCGCCACGGTTGTTGGCGGCGTCGAGCAGCTCGCCCGACAGACGGTCAACCATGGTGGTCTCGGAGCGCTTGCGCGAGTATTCGATCAGCCAACGGATCGCCAGGGCCTGACGACGGTCCTGACGGACCTCGACCGGCACCTGATAGGTGGCACCGCCCACACGGCGGGAACGCACCTCGACGGCGGGCTTCACGTTGTCCAGGGCGTCATGGAAAACCTGACGCGGATCCTGGCCGGTCTTGGCCCCGATCTTCTCCAGGGCACCATAGACGATGGCCTCGGCCGACGACTTCTTGCCGTCCAGCATGAGGCAGTTCATGAACTTGGCAATCACCAGATCGCCATACTTGGCGTCGGGATTGATTTCGCGCTTCTCGGCGGCGTGACGACGGGACATGGTCTAATACCTCACTTCGGACGCTTGGCGCCGTACTTCGAACGACGCTGCTTACGGTCCTTCACACCCTGGGTGTCCAGAGTGCCGCGGATGATGTGATAGCGGACACCGGGAAGGTCCTTCACACGGCCGCCACGGATCATCACCACCGAGTGTTCCTGAAGGTTGTGACCTTCGCCCGGGATGTAGCTGGTCACCTCGAAGCCGTTGGTCAGGCGCACACGAGCAACCTTACGCAGCGCCGAGTTGGGCTTCTTCGGGGTGGTGGTGTAGACGCGGGTGCAAACACCACGCTTCTGCGGGCAAGCCTCGAGGGCCGGCACCTTGTTGCGCGCCGTCAAAGGCTGGCGCGGCTTACGGATCAACTGATTGATCGTGGGCATATAAGTCATTCCCTTCGGAAACGAGGTACGGATAACCAGAAAAAAACCCGCTGGTGGCGTGCCACCGGGGCTTCCTTCGGGTTAAAGCCGCCGACCCGTCCGGCGTTAGACAATTGGCTCAGTGTTCCCGGGGGCTTGACGCACGCGCACAAAGCCGCGGACGCCCAGTCCCCAGAAGCGCCGCATCCTATGAGTCCGCCCACCCCGCGTCAAGTGAAAGAGTCGCCCGCCCCTCCCGGCGTGCGCGCCCCCGCGCAGGCACCCGCCCCCCCGCCCATCCCATTGGCGATGGAGGTAACCATTTTCGTGTTATGATGCCCCAGCCCCGCACCGGAGCCGGCCGAGATGACCACGTCAGCCACCATCGTCACCGACATTCCCACCATCCAGCGCCCCGAGCACAAGGTCGCCGCCCACATCCGCGACGCGGCCCAGGCCACCGGGGTGTCGTTCGAGTTCCTGCTGGCCCAGGCCAACCAGGAAAGCCGCCTGAACCCGGAGGCCCACAACCGCCGCTCCTCGGCCATGGGATTGTTCCAGTTCACCGCCGGCACCTGGCTGGACATGGTCAGGAAGCATGGCGCCGAACACGGCCTGGGCGAATATGCGGACGCCATCGTCAAGGGGCCGGACGGCCGCCTGACGGTGAAGGACAAGGACCTCAGAAAGGAAATCCTGGATCTGCGGCGCGATCCCCGGCTGTCGGCGCTGATGGCGGCCGAGTACGCCAAGGACAACGAGCGCGTGCTCGAGGCCCGCCTGGGCCGTCAGGTTTCCACCCATGACCTTTACCTGGCCCACTTCCTGGGGGCCGGCGGCGCGCTCAAAGTGCTGCAGGGCCGCCACCAGCCGGACAGCGACCAATCCCCCGCCGAACTGGCCAAGGCGGCCCAGGCCAATCCCGACGTGTTCATGGACCCGGCTTCAGGCGAACAGCGCTCGCTGGATTCGGTCTATGCGGCGGTGGAAAAGCGGTTCCGCCGCGCCATGGGCGAGGCCAACCGCATGGCCGGCGCCCTGCGCCCGCAGGTGGACCTGGCCGCGCTGCGGCCAGCCGAACGCCCCGACGAGGCCGCCCCCGCCACCCTGGCCGAAGCGGCCGGCCAAAGCCAGCCCCCGCAGGCGGCGGCCGCCATTGCCGCCGACGCCGGCATCGCGCTCAGCATGGCCGGCATCCCGGCCGCGGTCAGCAGCTTCCCGGCCCGGCTGCCCCCGCGCCCCCGCGCCGCCCCCGGCGGCGAGGGCGACGCCCCGCAATTCTATCCGGTGCCGCTGCCGCCGCCCGTGACGGGCGCGCGCGCCGACACCGCCAGCCTGAACAGCCTGCTGGCCGCCAACGAGGAAAAGGGCTGACCCCGGCCACGGCAGGGGTCAGCGGCAAGCGCCCCATCTGGCGCAGCGCCGCAATGTGCCGCCTTGAGGCGGCGGCGAAGCGCGCACAGGCGCACACCCGGCGAGGGCCGGACATAAGCGTGCATCATAATTGACCCGCGATAGCCTAAAGCCGGCGGTCCTTGGGCAGGGTGAAACGGAAGGTGGACCCCTTGCCGGCCTCGGATTCCACCCAGATGCGGCCGCCATGCCGCTCCACCACCCGCTGGCAGATCGCCAGCCCGATGCCGGTGCCCGGATAGCGGTCGCGCGGGTGCAGCCGCTTGAACAGGTCGAAAATCTGCCGGTGATATTGCCCGTCGATGCCGATGCCGTTGTCGCGCACGTAAAATTCCCAATGCTCGGAGCGTTCCTCGCAGCCGACCACCACCTCGGGCCGCACGTCGTCGCGGCGGTACTTCAACGCGTTGGCCATCAGGTTCTGGAACAGGCTGCCCAATTGCGCGGCATCGGCCTCGACCACCGGCAGCGGCCCCTTGACCTCGACCGCCGCCTGCGCCTCGGCGATCACCCCCTTGAGATGGGCCAGGGCCGTGCTGACCAATATGCCGGCCTGGACCGGCACCAGGGTCAACTGGCCGGTGCCGATGCGCGAATAGGCCAGCAATTCGTTGATGATGGCCTGCATGCGGCGAACGCCATCGACGGTGTAGCCGATGAAGGCGTCGGCATCGGGGTCCAGCCGCCCGTGATAGCGCCGCTGCAGCAACTGCACATAGGACGCGATGTTGCGCAGCGGCTCCTTGAGGTCATGCGAGGCGATGTAGGCGAATTGCTCCAGATCGGCGTTGGAGCGTTCGAGGTCGCGGTTGAGATCGGCCAGATCGGCCGACTGGCGGCGTTCGCGCGCCAGCCCGCGCAGGATCGCCGCGCTCAGCCCGGTCAGCAGCAGGACCGCCAGCACCGTCAGCGCGGCGGTGCGCAGCGCGCGCCCGCGCCATTCCTCCAGCGCCGCGCCCTCGGACATCCCGGCCCACAGCACCAGATCGTGATGGGGCAATGCGCGATAAGCCACCACGCGTTCCAGCGCATCATAGGGCGAGCGGCCGCGAAACACCCCTTCGGGCGCTTGGTCGAGGTGCTGGTACAACTGGCTGCCGGCGAGCGAGCGGCCGATGTCCTCGGTCTTCATGGGCTGGCGCACCAGCACCAACCCGTCGCGGCGATAGAGGCCCGACACCTGCGCGGTCCCCAGCCCGAGCCGCTGGTGGAAGCGCCTGAAATGATCCATGTCCACCAGCACCACGGCGATGGCCAGCGTGGAGCCGGCGGCGTTCGTGACCCGCTGGGCCACGGGAAAGCCGAAGGTGCGCGAGGCGTCGTCGAAGGCCGCCTGCCCGACGTAAAGCTGAGGCGCCGTGGGGCCGCTGAGAGCGCGCAGCCAGTCGCGGTCGGCGAAACTGGTGCCGACCGGGTTGAAGCCCTTGGCATCCAGCAGGACACGGCCGGCCGGATCGACGAGATAGAGATTGGCGATCCCGGGCGCCCCCGCCAGTTGGGCGAGGACGGCGGCACGGCCGCTGGCACCGGCCACCGCGCCCACGCCCGCCTCGGCAACACGGTCGCCCAGGCTGCGCCCGGCGGCGGTCGCCACCTCCAGCGTGCGCAGGGTGAATTCCTCGAGCAGCCGCGACGCCTCGCGCACGCGGGCCTCGGCGGCACGCTGGGTCTGGGCCAGATCGGACCGGATGACGGCAACGGCAACGGCGCCCGCCATGGCGGCCTGCACCACCGCCATGACGATGAGCAGCCCTTGCGGCCGCATCAGCCGTCGCCAGTTCGCGTTCACGCGGCCCCCCTTCGTTGCGTGCCGGCCGCCTGTCGATCCCAAGGCGGCCGGCCAGCTTCCCCGGATAATTAAAGCCCGAAGGGGAAGGCGGC
>JAFAAW010000087.1 GCA_023426365.1 Pseudomonadota bacterium | reverse complement strand
TGGCCGTGGCCGAACAGGTCGAAGCGCAGGAAGGCGCGGCCCGTCTCGCGGCACCATTGTTCCAGCGCCAGCGCCTTGCCGCCTTCCATGTCGGAACGATAGCCGTGCAGGAAGACCACGCCCGGATTAACGCCGTCCAGGCGACGGTAGGCCATGGACGCGCCGTCGTCGCGTGTTAATATCCCGGCCCCGGAAGCACCGGGGGCGGCGTTGGTCGCTTCAGCCATTGCGTGAAATCCTTTGCACATGTCCATGGACGAAACTTCTGCCATCGATGCCCTTCCCGCCGCCGGCCGTCAATCGCCGTTCGCCGACGGCCACCGCCCGACCGTGCTGCAGGTGCTGCCCGCCCTGGTCACCGGCGGCGTCGAGCGCGGCACGGTGGAAATCGCCAACGCGCTGACCGAGGCCGGCTACAACGCCGTGGTCGCCAGCGCCGGCGGCCCCATGGTGCGCGAGCTGACCCGCTGCGGCGCCCTCCATGTGGACCTGCCCATGGGGTCGAAGAACCCGCTGGTCATGCGCGCCAACGTGCGCCGGCTCGAGGCGGTGATCCGCGAGCACAAGGTGGACATCGTCCACGCCCGCTCGCGCGCGCCGGCCTGGAGCGCGCTGGCCGCTGCCAACCGCACCGGCGCCCGCTTCGTGACCACCTTTCATGGCACCTATAATCTGGGCGGCTTCGGCCTCAAGCACCTCTACAATTCGGTGATGACCCGGGGCGAACGTGTCATCGCCATCTCGGAATTCATCGCCGAGCACATGCGCCGCGTCTACGGCACCCCGCCGGAAAAGATCCGCGTCATCCACCGCGGCGTCGATCTGGCCAAGTTCGACCCCATGCGCGTCAGCGCCGAGCGCATCATCGCCCTGGCGCAGCGCTGGCGCCTGCCCGACGGCTATCCGGTGATCATGCTGCCCGGCCGCCTGACCCGCTGGAAGGGCCAGGAGGTGCTGATCCGCGCCCTGGCCGAACTGGGCCGCCACGACATCCGCTGCCTGCTGGTGGGGTCCGACCAGGGCCGCACCGGCTATCGCCAGGAACTGACCGATCTGGTGCGCCGTCTGGGCCTGACCGACGTGGTCCATATCGTGGACGAATGCAACGACATGCCGGCGGCCTACATGCTGACCGACGTGGCGGTGTCGGCCTCCACCGACCCCGAGGCATTCGGCCGCGTGGTGGTCGAGGCCCAGGCCATGGGCCGCCCGGTGATCGCCTCGGACCACGGCGCCCCCCGCGAGACCATCCTGCCCGGCCGCACCGGCTGGCTGTCGGCGCCCGGCGACGCCTCGGCCCTGGCTGCCGCGCTCGACCGCTTCCTGGCGCTGTCGGCCGAGGAACGCGGCAACATGGCCGCCCTGGCGCAAAGCTTCGTGCGCGCCAATTTCAGCAAGGAGGCCATGTGCGCCCGCACGCTGGCCGTCTATGACGAGGTGCTGTCGGGCCGCCCGGCAGTGGTGCAGAACATCCAGCCGGTGGACCCGGAGGCGGCCTGACGGCGGCGCCCGGGCATCGCGATGTCAGCACCACGGCACATGGGACGGCAGACGGATCGGCGCATGGTTGGGGATGAGCATGAGTGACCGCATCCTCGTCATCAAGCTGGGCGCCCTGGGCGATTTCGTCCAGGCGTTCGGCCCGTTCGCGGCCATCCGCGACCATCACCCGCGGGCCGAGATCACCTTGCTGACCACGCGGCCGTTCGCCGCCCTGGCCGCCGCCAGCCCGTATTTCGACCATGTCTGGGTGGACGACAAGCCCAAGATGTGGCAGGTGGCGCGCGTCCTCAAGCTCAGGAAGCGATTGACGTCGGGCCGCTTCAGCCGCGTCTACGACCTCCAGACCTCGGACCGTTCGGGCTGGTATTTCCGGCTCATGGGCGGCGGGGTGGAATGGTCGGGCATCGCCGCCGGCTGTTCGCTGCCCCATGCCAATCCTGATCGCGATCATATGCACACCATGGACCGCCAGGCCGAGCAACTGGCCCAGGCCGGCATCGAAGCGGTGCCGCCGCCCGACCTGTCATGGGCCGACGGCGACGTCGGCCGCTTCGGGCTGGCCCAGCGCTTCGTCCTGCTGTGTCCGGGCGGCGCCGCCCACCGGCCGGCCAAGCGCTGGCCGGCCGAGCGCTTCGCCCAAACCGCGCGATGGCTGGCCGAACGGGGGGCCGCCCCGGTGCTGCTGGGCACCGATGCCGAAGGGGCCGAGATCGACGCCATCCGCTCCGCCTGTCCCCAGGCCGTCAGCCTGGCCGGCAAGACCGGCTTCCTCGACATCCTCGGACTGGGCCGCCGCGCGCTGGCCGCCATCGGCAACGACACCGGTCCCATGCACCTGATCGCGGCCGCCGGCTGCCCGTCGGTGGTGTTGTTCTCGCACGAGTCCGATCCCAGTTTGTGTGCGCCGCGTGGGCGCGTCACCGTGCTGCGCAGCCCCACCCTGGCCGAATTGCCTGCGGCCGAGGTCGAGCAGGCGCTGGCCGCATTGCTGGGTTGATGACGTTCGCCCGCCTTGACTTGGGGGGCAAAGGTTCTAAAGTCGCACGTTTTCTTCGTTTCAACAGAGAGCAGGTTCCATGGTCGCCATCACGCTTCCCGACGGCAGCGTCCGCAGCTACGCCGGTCCGGTCACGGGCCTGGACGTGGCCAAGGACATCGGCCCCGGCCTGGCCAAGGCCGCGCTGGCCATTCGTGTCAACGGCGAGATGAAGGACCTGACCACCACTCTGACCACCGACACCCACCTGGCCATCGTCACCGCCAAGGACGGCTCGGATGCGCTGGAGCTTTTGCGCCACGACGCCGCCCACGTCATGGCCGAGGCGGTGAAGGAGCTGTATCCGGAGACCCAGGTCACCATCGGCCCGGCCATCGAGAACGGCTTTTATTACGACTTCGCCCGCCCGACGCCGTTCACCCCCGACGACCTCGAGAAGATCGAGGCGCGCATGCACGAGATCGTCGCCCGCGACGAGGCCATCGTGCGTGAGGAATGGGACCGCGACGAGGCGGTGCAGTTCTTCCTGGACCAGGGCGAGAAGTACAAGGCCGAGATCATCGCCTCGATCCCCGCCGAGCAGAAGATTTCGCTCTATCGCCAGGGCGGCTTCATCGACCTGTGCCGCGGCCCGCACCTGCCCAGCACGGCCCGGCTGGGCAAGGCGTTCAAGCTGATGAAGCTGGCCGGCGCCTATTGGCGCGGCGATTCCAAGAACGAGATGCTGCAGCGCATCTACGGCACCGCCTGGTTCGACAAGAAGGACCTGGACGCCTATCTGCACATGCTGGAAGAGGCCGAGAAGCGCGATCATCGCCGCCTGGGCCGCGAGATGAACCTGTTCCACCAGCAGGAAGAGGCGGTAGGCAGCGTGTTCTGGCACACCAAGGGCTGGACGCTGTACCGCACGGTCGAGAATTACATGCGCCGCCGGCTCGAGGCCGAGAGCTACCAGGAGGTGAAGACCCCGCAACTGGTGGATTTCTCGCTGTGGGAGGCGTCGGGCCACGCCGACAAGTTCTCGGAAAGCATGTTCACCATCAAGACGCAGGACGAGCGTCAGTTGGCGGTGAAGCCCATGAACTGCCCCTGCCATGTGCAGATCTTCCGCCAGGGCATCAAATCCTACCGCGACCTGCCGCTGCGCATGGCCGAGTTCGGCTCGTGCCACCGCTACGAGCCGTCGGGCGCGTTGCACGGCATCATGCGCGTGCGCGCCTTCACCCAGGACGACGCCCACATCTTCTGCACCGAGGACCAGATCACCTCGGAGACCATCGCCTTCTGCCAGTTGCTCACGTCGGTCTACAAGGATTTCGGCTTCGAGGACGTGCGGGTGAAGTTCTCGGACCGCCCCGAGAAGCGCGCCGGCTCCGACGAGACCTGGGACAAGGCCGAGGGCGCCCTGCTGGCCGCCGCCCACGCCGCCGGGCTGGAAACCATCCTCAACCCGGGCGAGGGCGCCTTCTATGGCCCCAAGCTGGAATTCGTGCTGCGCGACGCCATCGGCCGCGACTGGCAGTGCGGCACCCTGCAGGTGGACTTCGTGCTGCCCGAGCGGCTCGACGCCAGCTACACCGCCGAGGACGGCTCGCGCCGCCGCCCGGTCATGCTGCACCGCGCCGTGCTGGGGTCGTTCGAACGCTTCCTGGGCATCCTGATCGAGCATTTCGCCGGCCGTTTCCCGGTGTGGCTGGCGCCCACCCAGGTGGTGGTGGCGACCATCGTGTCGGACGCCAACACTTACGCCCAAAGCGTGGTCGATGCGCTCAGGAAGGCCGGCATCCGCGCCGAGGCCGACCTGCGCAACGAGAAGATCAACTATAAGGTGCGCGAGCACTCGCTGGCCAAGGTGCCGGTGATGCTGGTGGTGGGCAAGCGCGAGGCCGAGGAGGGCAAGGTGGCCATGCGTCGCCTGGGCAGCCAAAGCCAAGAAATTGTTGCGCTGGACCAAGCAGTTGCTACACTCGTGCATGAAGCGACGCCTCCGGCCTAGACCGGGGGCGTGTGCGTACGGGGAGCCGGACCCGATCCCAGGGGATAGAAGGGACGGGTCCAGTGTTTTGTTCTTGCCGATGGAGAAGTTTTCATAGCTAGGCCGCCAATGCAGACGCCGCCCAAAAATGATGGGCCCCGCGTCAACCGAGAGATCGATGCTCGTTCCATTCGCCTGGTCGGCGCCGACGGCGAGATGATCGGCGTCGTTACCCTGCGCGAAGGTCTGATCATAGCCGAAGAGGCCGGTCTGGACCTGGTCGAGGTATCGCCCAACGCCGAACCGCCGGTCTGCAAGATTCTGGACTACGGAAAGTTCAAGTACGAAGCCCAGAAGAAGAAGAACGAGGCGAAGAAGAAGCAGAAGGTCATCGAGGTCAAGGAGATCAAGCTCCGCCCCAACATCGATGACAACGATTACGACGTGAAGATGCGCAACATGCGCAAGTTCCTCGAGGAAGGCGACAAGGTGAAGGTCACCCTGCGCTTCCGCGGCCGTGAACTGGCGCACCAGGACCTGGGCATGAAGGTGCTGGAGCGTGTCCGCGACGACCTCGAAGGTCTCGGCAAGATCGAACAGATCCCCAAGATGGAAGGCCGTCAGATGGTCATGGTGATCGCGCCGAAGTGATCGGCGCGATTAT
>JAFAAW010000058.1 GCA_023426365.1 Pseudomonadota bacterium | reverse complement strand
CGGCGCGATGATTTCCCATTCTTTTTCCGACAGGTCGAAGCGGGCCATGACCAAACTCCCAAGCATTTGGGAGGTTGAATCACAAACCCGCCTCAATGGGAATCCTGTTTATGGGTACAGAACCTAGCAGGGTCGGTCAACACCAGGGTGCGGGTGACCGTGGAGGCGGCGCTGGGGGAGAAGGTGCTCAGGGTCATGACAGCCACCATCTGAGAGGCGACCCGGCGCAGCCCCGGAGGGGGCTATGCCGGGAAGCGGTCGTTCACATCATCGTCAGGTGCGGCACCAACACCTGTTGCGCCGCCTGAAGCTGCTCAGCCGTCAGGGTCGCATCCAGCTTGGTCCAGGCCGCGTGCAGGCGCTTGGTATTCTCCAGGCGGGTGGTGAGCAGGCGTTCCTTTTGATCGAAGGACTGCCCGATCGATGCATTCGAGCCGCCCATCATTCCCTGCATCGAAGCCATATTGCTGGCCGAGGTGCGCAGGGCGTCGGTGAACGCCTTCCAGTCCGCCTCCTGGGCTGGGGTAATCTTGAGCTCGGCCTTCAGGAAGGCAATGTGGCCGTCCATGTGCTTGGCCATGTCGGCCATTCCCTGGGCACCAGTGCCCTGGGCGCCCATCATCGGGCACATCATGGCGGAGCTGCCGCCCATCATGTTCATCATCCCCATGGGCATGCCGGATTGCGGCTGAGCCTGGGGCCGCACCTGCTGCACGGGCGCGGGCGGGGCCGGAGCAGCGGCATCTCCCGGCGGGTGGTGCGAATCGTCGGCGAAGGCGGGAGCCGCCAGCAGCATGGCGAGGATGGCGGTGGCAGTCATGGTCATGGTGCGTTTCATGATTTCCTCCTCTCGAATTGCATTCAGCGGTCAGCCAGGTGTACTCGGCGCAGTCGCAGGGCGTTTCCGACGACCGATACCGAGCTCAAGGCCATGGCCGCGGACGCGACGATGGGGCTGAGCAGCACCCCGAAGAACGGGAACAGCACACCGGCGGCGATGGGGATGCCTGCCGCGTTGTAGGCGAAGGCGAAGAACAGGTTCTGGCGGATGTTGCGCATGGTGGCGCGGCTGAGCGCGCGGGCGCGGGCAATGCCGGCCAGGTCGCCCTTCACCAGGGTGACCCCGGCGCTCTGGATGGCCACTTCGGTGCCGGTGCCCATGGCGATGCCAATGTCGGCCTCGGCCAAGGCAGGGGCGTCGTTGACGCCGTCACCGGCCATGGCCACGACCCGGCCCTCGGCCCGCAGGCGCCGCACGACCTGATGCTTGTCCTCGGGGAGCACCTCGGCCTCCACGTCGTCGATGCCCAGCTTCTTCGCCACCGTCTGCGCGGTGGTGCGGTTGTCGCCGGTGAGCATGACGATGCGGATGCCTTCGGCGCGCAACTCCTCCAGCGCGGCAGGCGTGGACGCCTTGATTGGGTCGGCGATGGCAATAACACCAGCGGCCTTGCCGTCAATGGCGGCGAACAGCGCGGTGGCTCCCTCCCGCCTGAGCTCGTCGGCGCGGGCTTGGAGATTGCCCAGGTCGATGCCGAGGTCTTCCATCAGCTTGGCATTGCCCAGGGCCACCACGCGGCCGGACACCGTGCCTGTGACGCCCTTGCCGGTAAGGGACTGGAAGTCGCCGGCTTCCTCGATGGCGAGGCCCCGGCTCTTGGCAGCGGCGACGATGGCCGCAGCCAGCGGGTGCTCGCTCGGCCTCTCCAGGGTGGCAGCGAACGACAGGACGGTTCCCTCGTCGGCGCCGGGCGCGGTGAGGATGGCGGTGACAGCCGGTTTGCCCTCGGTCAGGGTGCCGGTCTTGTCGACGACGATGGTGTCGACCTTCTCGAACCGCTCCAGTGCTTCGGCGTTCTTGATCAGAACACCCTCGGTGGCGCCCTTGCCGACACCCACCATGATGGACATGGGGGTGGCGAGGCCAAGCGCGCACGGGCAGGCGATGATGAGGACCGAGACGGCGACGATCAGCCCGTAGGCCAGCGCAGGCTCCGGCCCCCAGATGGCCCAGATGGCGAACGCCACCACCGCGATAGCGACTACCGCGGGGACGAACCACCCTGCGACCTCGTCGGCCAGGCGCTGGATGGGGGCTCGGCTGCGCTGGGCATCGGTCACCATTTGGACGATGCGCGACAGCATGGTGTCGGCGCCGACCTTGTCGGCCCGCATGATCAGGGCGCCAGTGGCATTGACAGTACCGCCGATCAGCTTGTCGCCGGCGCCCTTCTCGACCGGCATGGACTCGCCGGTAACCATGGACTCGTCCACGGCGCTGCGGCCTTCCAGCACTTCGCCATCAACCGGCATACCGTCACCGGGGCGGACGCGCAGGCGGTCGCCCACATGGATCTCGGCCAGCGGGACTTCCTCATCCTGGCCATCGGCACGGATGCGGCGCGCCGTCTTGGGAGCGAGGTTGAGCAGCGCCCGGATGGCACCGCCAGTGCGCTCGCGGGCGCGCAGCTCGAGCACCTGGCCCAGCAGCACCAGCACGGTGATGACGGCGGCGGCCTCGTAATAGACCGCGACAACGCCCTCGGCGTTACGAAAGCCTGCTGGGAAGATGTCGGGCGCCACAGTGGCGACCACGCTGAATAGATAAGCCGTCAGGGTGCCCAGCGAGATCAGCGAGAACATGTTGAGGTGGCGGCGGACGAAGGATTGCGCGCCACGCACCAGCAGCGGCCAGCCTGCCCACAACACCACCGGCGTCGCCAAGGCCAGCTGGAGCCAAATCGCCGTCGTCGGCGCGACCAGCCCATGCATGCCAAGGCCGGGGATGTGCGCCCCCATTTCGTAGAGCACCAGCGGGATGGACAGCGCGGTGCCAATCCAGAAGCGGCGGGTGAAGTCCACCAGCTCGGGGCTGGGGCCGGTCTCGACGGTGGTTATCTTGGGCTCCAGCGCCATGCCACAGATGGGGCAATTGCCCGGCCCCTGCTGGCGGATCTGCGGGTGCATCGGGCAGGTGTAGATGATGCCCGAGGCACTGGCCGGCGGCTTCACTGTTGTCGGCTCAGTGTACTTGGCCGGGTCGGCCGCGAACTTCTCGCGGCAATGGGCGCTGCAGAAATAGGTGGTGTCGCCATTCGCCTCGAAGCGGTGTGGCGTCGCACTCGGGTCCACGGTCATGCCGCAGACCGGATCGCGCACGGTTGCCGGGTGGGCAACCTGATGGTCGATCGAGTGATCGTGGCCGTGGCTGCACGCATGCGAGGTCGTCATGGTTGCCTCCTGTCACTTATGCAGCGGGTGGGCCGTGCCGTTGCCGCCGCCCCAATGAGGAATGAAGGCCGGGACGTGCGCCGCATAGTCGGCATAACGCACGGGGAACTGCTGTAGGGCTTCGCGCTCTTCGGTGCGCGCCAGGCGCACATACATCACCACCAGCACCGGGAACATCAGCAGGGTCAGCAGGGTCGGCCATTGCAGCAGGAAGCCCAGCAGCACCGCGACGAAGCCGACATATTGGGGATGGCGCACCACCGCGTAAGGCCCTGTAGCCGCCAGTTCATGCTTGATCCGGGCGGTATGGAGGACGTGCCAGGCCTTGGCCACCACGACGAAACCGCCGAGGATCAGCAGGTTACTGGCCAAGTGGAGCGGGCTGAGATGCGGATTGCCCTTCAGCCCCAGCAGCGTCGACCACAAATGGCCCGCCTCGTGGCTGAACGGGTCGAGCGCCGGATAGCGGCTGCCCAGCCAGCCGGATAGCAGGTAGATGGTCAGCGGAAAGCCGTACATCTCGGTGAACAGCGCGAGCACGAAGGCCGAGAATGCCCCGAACGAGCGCCAGTCCCGCTTCGTCTGCGGCTTCGAGAAACTGAAGGCGAACAGGATGAACAGCGCCGAGTTGACGGCCACCAGGAACCAGAGCCCATAGGCGGGAGCGGTGTCGGTCATGGCCGTCACTCCTTCTTGGCATCGCCGTGATCATGGCCGCCATGGCCGTGACCACCGTGCATGAACAGGTGCATCAGCGGGCAGGCGAGCAGCAGCAGGAATGGCAGGGTGCCCACAAGGTGGGCCCAGTGCTCAGCCGCCAGCAGTGTGGCTGCGGCGCCCAGGAAGACCAGCAAGGCGATGCCCGTGCGGGAGCGCCAGAACGGGGTCGGGTGGACGTGGGTGGTCGTGTGCGGGATACGGGCGGACATGTTGGCCTCCCTGGTGGCTACGGTTCTATTTGACCATCCGCCCGTAACCCTGCGATGTCGGCCAATGTAAAGTTTTGTAAACAATGGCGTTTCTTGATCTCGGCCAAATTCGCCCGCGGCTCCCGGTGCTATTGGGGAACGGCAATCGCCGCATTGATGGAGGAAGCAGAGATGGTCAAGGATTGGCCGGGGTTCGCGGAACAGATGTCTCAAGCACTTGCCGAGCTGCGCGGCGGCATCCCAGGGGTCATGAACGCCTTTTCGCAACTGGCCAAGTCCGCTATTGCGCCCGGTGCGATGGACCCCAAGAGCAAAGAGATGGTCGCCCTCGGCATTGCCGTTTCAACCCGCTGCGACGGCTGCATCGCCTTTCACGCCCGGGCGGCTCGGGACTACGGCGCCACCCGTGAGGAGGTTCTCGAGACTGTCGGCATGGCCATCTACATGGGCGGCGGCCCCTCGGTGATGTACGCCGCATTGGCGCTGGAAGCCTACGATCAGCACGTTACCGACAAGAAGGCGGCTGCCGAATAGCCTGTGTGCGAGAAAAAGGGCGTGCGACCGGATCGGGAGACGCGGCCGCCCACAAGGAACGACGGCAGGAGATCAGTTCTCCGGCCGTCCGGCGGCGCCGACGTATGGTGGGGGCTGATGCTTGGGCGCCGCCGCGCCTCTTACTTGGCCTTCAGCTGCGGGTCGTGATGGGTGCTGGGGCCGTCGCTATGCATGGTCTCGGGCGCCGCAGGACCCACCTTGCTTCCCATCGCGGGGGTCGTCTTCGGATCGTGGTGCTCGCTCGGACCGTCGCTGTGCATGGTTTCCGGCGGCACGCGGTCAGTCTTGCTGGCCCGGATCACCGGCATGTTCAGATGGCTACGAACCACGTCCAGATAGCTGGTTGCTTCCGCGCGCTTGCCCTGGGCGCAGAGTTCCTTGGCGATGCGGAAGTTGTCCTTCACCTGCGGATGGGCGCCCTGGGACTCCCGGTGGTACGCCTTATCCCACTGCTTCTGAACCTCAGCGATGTTGTCCTTGCAGGACGGCTCGGCGGCCTGCGCTGCGGCGGCCCCCATCAATGCGATGGCGGGAATGGCGAGGGCGAGCAGGCGAATGGTCTTCTTGGTCAGCCTCATCTCTCTGTTGTCTTCGGCGCGGCAAGGTAGCCACTCCTGATGCGGACAAAGCTAATCCTCGATCGTAAATAGTGGACGACGACGAAGGTAAAAATTTGTAACTGTTGTGTGCTTCATCCTAATGACCGCCGTTCCCGGCAATATTGTAAAGAGATGTGGCTCTCGTCAGGGCTTCGCTTGAAAAGCCGCCACGGCCGCAATCCCCAGCGCCTCCTGCTCCTCCGGTCCCAGCCCGTGCTCAGACGCGCAGACGGTAACCGCGCGCTGCAATTCGTCCAATGTGCGGACAGAACGCGCGATCTCCTCGGCCAAGATGGGCAGGTTGACCGGGGTGGTTTTCCGGCGGCGGAGCTTGGCTTTGATCAGTGACCTCATGGCCGCCCCACCTAATGCTTGTGGGAGCGGCCGTTGGCGTGCTTGTGGCCACCGTGCCCGAGGTCATGGGGGGCCGCCACAGTCGGGATAGCGGGCGGCACGGCGGATTCGGCCCCATGGTGATGCTCGGTGTTCCCCTCGGCGACGAGAGCGGAATATGCTTCGGGCGTCATCGAGGGGAACGCGGTGAGCAGTGCCACCACGTGCCAAAGCTCCTCGTCGCCATGATCGGCCCATGCGGGCATGCCGGTCATCTTGATGCCGTTCTTGACGATCCAGAACAACTCCGCAGGCGTGTGCCGGGTGGCGACGTCCTTCAGATCGGCGGGGCGCGGGTACATGCCCTGACCAATGTCTCCTGCCTCGTAGCCGGGCCCGCCGTGGCAGACACCGCAATGGGCGTGGTAGTGGATAACGCCCTGGACCAGTTGGGCGCTATCTCCCAACGCCGGAATCTTGATATCTGCCGCCTGCTTGGCAATGGACCAACGACGGAAGGTCTCGACTACCTTGGTGGTCAGGTCCCAGTGCGGGTCGCGAGCCGAAGCGCTGAACAGGCTGGCTGCGGTTACTGCGGTAACCAGGGCGGCAGTGACCGTTCCGGTCACTGCCCAAAACAGGGGGCGCATGACTGCTCCGAATCAATACGTGCCAAGCAGGTGCTTGCCCGCCTTGCCAAAGGTGAAGACGGGGTTGGCCTCCTTCGGCCCATCCATGCCCGGCGAACCCGACGGCATGCCTGGCGAGGCGATCCCGATAGCTTTGGGC
>JAFAAW010000136.1 GCA_023426365.1 Pseudomonadota bacterium | reverse complement strand
GGCCATGGTGGCCGGCCCCGCCGGCCCGCCCGGCCACGAGCGCGGCATCGCCGTATGGCGCCTGCAGACCGGCGCCGACGGCCGCCTCAAGCAGGACTGGCTGCGCCGCTTCCGGCGAACGTCGCTGGATGGCGGCACCGGCGCGGTGGCGCTGGACGACGGCGGCGTGGTGGTGGTCGGCCGCACCGGCCAGGACGGCGCCTGGGTGCTGCGCCTGGATGCCGAGGGCGACCCCGCCTGGCGGCGGCTGGCCTCGCCGGTGGCGGCCGAAGGGGTGTTCGAGGCCCGCGCGGTGGCGCTGTCGGCGGGCGGCGAGGTGCTGGTGGCCGCCTATGGCGCGCCCTCGCCCATGGATCCCGGCGGCATCTGGGTGCTGCGCTTCGACGGCACCGGCGCCGACCGCGCCCAGACCGTGATCGACGAGGCCGACGACGAACATCCCGAGGCGCTGGCCGCCTTTGCCGATGGCGGGCTGGTGGTGGCCGGCTGGACCCTGGCGGTGGCGGAGGGCGTGCGCGCGCCCGTGACCCAGCCCCAGGCGTGGCTGGTGCGGCTGGGGGCTGACGGGCACATCGCCTGGGACCGCCGCTGGCCCGGCGGCGCGGGCCGCATCAACGCGGTGGCGGCGCTGGACGATGGCGGCGCGCTGGTGGCCGGCCAGGTGGCGGGCGCGGCCCTGCTCGCCCGGCTTGATTCCGCAGGCGGAACGGTCTGGGAATGGCGGCGCCAGGGCGCTTCGCTGGCGGGGCTGACCCTGCTGCCCGACGGCCGCGCGGCCGCCGCCGGCGAACGCCAGGGCCGCATGTGGGTGCTGCGCTTCGGCTATTGAGCCGGACGCCGGCGCGGGGGCGCTGACGCCCGCGCCGCCCCGGTCCTCACGCTCAGGCCGCGTCCAGCAGCCGCTCCAGATTGTCCTGGGTGGCGGCATCCAGCGCGAATTGCAGACGGGTGTGGCCCTCTTCGGAGCGCAGCACGCGGGCCTTGACCTGCGGCCAGCCCGGGGCCTCCAGGGTCAGCGCGGTGCCGGCGGGCACGCCCAGATCCCCGTCCACGCGGCAGCCGCCCAGCCCCAGATCCACCATGGTGGCGGCCACGGCGCGCCCGCCGATGGACAGGCGCACCGGCAGCGCCACGGCGCGGCGCTGATAGTGGCGGCGTTCGCCCGCCTGCTTGATGGCGGCCAGGAAATCGGCGACCTCGGCGGCCAGGCTTTCCGACTGGCCCGACAGCTCCTCGGCGGTGCCCAGCACCTGGGTGGCGGCCGATCCGGTGGTGGCGGCCCCTTCGTTGACCAGGGTGATGGAGCGGGTGACCTCGCTGGTGCCGCTGGACGCCTGCTGGACGTTGCGGGCGATCTCGCCGGTGGCGGCGGTCTGCTGCTCCACCGCGCTGGCGATGGCGGTGGCGCTTTCGCTGATGGCGGTGATGGTGTGGCCGATGGACTCGATGGCCTGCACCGCCTGGCGGGTGACGTTCTGCACCGCCTCGATCTGGGCGACGATCTCCTCGGTCGCCCGCGCGGTCTGGTTGGCCAGCGCCTTGACCTCGCCGGCCACCACGGCGAAGCCCTTGCCGGCCTCGCCGGCGCGGGCCGCCTCGATGGTGGCGTTGAGCGCCAGCAGGTTGGTCTGCGCGGCGATGGTGTTGATCAGGCCGACCACGTCGCCGATGCGCCCGGTGGTGTCCGCCAGGGTGTGGACGATGCGGTTGACCCGCTCGGCCTCGCCGGCGGCGGTCGTCGCCACCTGCGAGGTCTGCGACACCTGGCGCGCGATCTCGGTTTCGGCGGCGGCCAGCTCCTCGGCGGCGGCGGCCACCGTCTGCACGTTGCCCGACGCCTGCTCGGCGGCGGCGGCGACGACCGTGCTCTGGCGGCTGGTCTCGCTGGCCACCGCGCTCATGGATTGGGCGGCGTCGCGCAGGTTGTGGGCCGATCGGGTGACCGAGGCGAGAACGCCGCTGACGCCCTGGTTGAAGTCGCGGGTCAGTTGCTCGATGGCTTCCTGGCGGCGGTTGCGCGCCTCCTGCTCGGCATGCTGGTGGGCTTCCAGCCGCTGGCGTTCCACCGCGTTGGCCTTGAACACCGACAGCGCCGCTTCCATCTGGCCGATCTCGTCGCGGCGGCCGGATTGGGGCACCGCCACGTCCAGGTCGCCGTCGGCCAACCGGCGCATGGCGCCGATGCTGGCCTTGAGCGGCAGGGCGATGGTGCGGCGGGCGATGCGCCACGACACCCCCGACGCCACCAGCATGACCAGGCCGGTAGCCGCGATCTGGGTCCACAGGGTCTGCTCGGCCGAGTGCAGGAAGTCGGATTTCTTGATGCCCACATACAGCACGCCGATGACGTTGCCGGCAGCGTCCGTGATGGGGTCATAGGCGGTCATGTAGGGTTCGTTGAGGATCATGACCTCGCCGCGGAACGGCTGCTTGCGCTCGAACACGGCCCCATAGGCGGCGCTGCGGGCCAGCGGCGTGCCCACGGCGCGGCCGCCATCGGCCTTCAGCACGTTGGTGGACACCCGCATGTCGCCCATGAACACGGTGGCGGTGCCGCCCACCAGTTCCTTGATCCGGTCCACCACCTCGAAATTGCCGTTCAGCGCGTGATCGCCCGCCATCAGCCGGCCATCGACAACGCGGAACTCGGTGCCCTTGGTGCGCAGCACCTGCCAGGCGACCCGCATGTTGGTGTCGACGCGTTCCCGCGCCGCCTTTTCCGCGCTGTCGTGCAGCAGATAGGTCGAGATCGCCGACACCGCCGTGCCCAGGATCAGCACGCCGCTGATGGCCAGGATGATGATGCGGGGCACCAGCCCCATGCCGCCGCCGATCCGGCCTGCCCAACCGCCCATGGAATTACCCCGTTGACTATCTTCCCGGGGCGCTTATGCGCTGACGCAAAAGTATAATCAATCTAAAACCCAGGGCGTAGGTATTTAGACGTATTCAGGCGTGTCCGGCACCCCCCACGCCCGCCATGTGCCGCACCTCCTCCGGGCTGTGGCCCGCTTGGCGCAGCGCCTCCAGCGTCAGGCTGCGGTCGCGCTTGGCGAAGCGGCGCCCGCTCTCGTCGGTCAGCAGGCGGTGGTGGTGGTACTCGGGCACCGGCAGGTCCAGCAGCGCCTGCAACAGGCGGTGCACATGGGTGGCGGCGAACAGGTCGCGTCCCCGTGTGACCAGGGTCACATCCTGAACGGCATCGTCCACCGTGACGGCCAGATGGTAGCTGGTGGGCACGTCCTTGCGGGCCAGCACCACGTCGCCGAAGATTTCCGGCGTGGCGGCCTGGCGGCCGGCGGCGCGGTCGTGCCAGTCCAGCCGCCCGGCGCGGGCGATCGCCGCCGCCATGTCCAGGCGCAGGGCGAATGCCTCGCCGCCCGCCATGCGGGCCGCCCGTTCGGCAGCGGGCAGCGACCGGCACAGGCCGGGATACAGCACGCCGTCGGGGCCGTGCGGGGCATGGCCGGCGCGCGCCACCTCGTCGGCGATGTCCTTGCGGGTGCAGAAACACGGATACAGCAATCCCATCCCGTCCAGCCGGGCCAGGGCGGCGCGGTAATCGTCCAGATGGTCGGATTGGCGGCGCACCGGGCGCTCCCAATCCAGGCCCAGCCAGGCCAGATCTTCCTCGATCCCGGCGATGAATTCGGGTCTGCAACGACCTGGGTCGATATCCTCGATGCGCAGCAGGAAACCGCCGCCTGGGCCGGCCTGGGCGCGGGCGAACAGGGCGGAATGGGCATGGCCCAGATGCAGGCGTCCGGTGGGGCTGGGGGCGAAGCGGGTGACGATGGGGGGTTGGTGCATGGCCGCCAGCATACCATAATCAGGCTTTCCGCACCCAACCGGAGCCGCCGCCATGTCCCCCATCCTGACCGGGCCTGAGGCCCAGCCGCTGTCGGGCGGTCCCGCCCGCCAACTGGTGGTGCTGCTGCACGGCGTCGGCGCCGACGGCGCCGATCTGGCCGAACTGATCCCCTATCTGGCGCCGGCCCTGCCCGACGCCGCCTTCATCGCCCCCGACGGGCCGGAACCCTATGACATGGCCCCCTTCGGCCGGCAGTGGTTCTCGCTGGCCGACCGGTCGGTGGCGGCGCTGTCCCAGGGGGTGCGCCGGGCCGCGCCGGTGCTGGACCGCTTCCTGGACCAGCAGCTCGACCGTTTCGCCCTGACCGAGGCCGATCTGGCCCTGATCGGGTTCTCCCAGGGCACCATGACCGCGCTGCACGTGGCGCCGCGCCGGGAGCGGGCGCTGGCCGCCGTGGTGGGCTTTTCCGGCGCCATGGTGGCGCCCGAAACCCTGGCCGGCGAATTGCGCTCGCGCCCGCGCGTGCTTCTGGTGCACGGCGACGCCGACGAGGTGGTCAATCCCGCCTGCCTGGGCCATGCGGAGCAAAGCCTTGCCGCCCATGGCATTCCGGTGCTGGCGGAAAGCCGGCCGGATCTGGGCCATTCCATCGACGGCCCCGGCCTGTCGCTGGCCATCGGCTTCCTGCGTCAGGCCTTTGGCCTGGAGGAGGACGGCTGAGCCGCGACCTTTTTCCCCCAACCGTAACCGGCACGGGGTGGATTCGGAGGCAGGCGGCCACTATGTTGTAGGCTCACCTTGAGAAAGGGGTACCGGTAGCATTGGAAAGCTATCCCGCCCTGGTCCTGAACGCCGATTTCAGACCGCTCAGCTATCTGCCCCTGTCCCTGTGGCCGTGGCAGGAGGCAGTCAAGGCGGTCGTGGCCGAGCGCGTCAACGTGGTGTCCGAATACGACCGGGTGATCCATTCGCCGTCCTGGCGCATGCGGCTGCCCAGCGTCATTTCGCTCAAGGAATATGTGCCGGCCAGCCGCAAGCCGGCCTTCACCCGCTTCAACGTCTTCCTTAGATTATCTATAGTTGGAAACATAGTGTGTGTGTGTTTGCAATGGCTTACAGACACTATGTATCGTGTAACGGCATCGCCTTACATAGCCAAACCCGTCGATACCCTGCCAATGAAAGAGGTGCCATGAATGGGCCACCTCATCGTCCCCGATCTCAAAACGCTGGTCCTGAACGCGGACATGCAGCCGCTGAGTTGGGGGCCGCTGTCGGTATGGCCATGGCAGGACGCTTTGGTTGCGGTGCTCCAGGAGAGAGTCTATCAGGTCTGCACCTACGATATCGAGGTGCGCTCGGCCAACCAGTGCTTTCCCGTGCCTTCGGTCGTTGCGCTAAAAGACTTCCATCGGCGGAAGAAGGTTTCGTTCACACGCTTCCACGTCTTCATCCGGGATCGGATGCGCTGCCAGTATTGCTCTAAAAAGTTCGAGCCAAAGGACCTGACGTTTGATCACGTCGTACCGCGCTCCAGAGGCGGCAAGACGACCTGGAACAACATCGTCACCTGCTGTCACGCTGACAATCTGAGGAAGGGGGCCAAGACCCCCAAGGAAGCCGGAATGAGGCTCCTTCGGCAGCCCTTTGAACCCACCCCCTACGAGCTTGACGTCGCGGCGAAGCATTGCACCCGGATCAAGGATCAACTCCACGAGACGTGGCTCGATTTCCTGTACTGGGACATCGCTCTCGAAGAGTAGGCGAGCAGTGTGCCCGTATGAAGGTGGGCACTCGCTCGGCAAGGTGAACGCGAGCTAAAAAGCTAGCGTTCACTCCCGTGCGTGGCATTACACCGCGTTAGTGGGATTCCCTCATCCGAGCAGCGGCAGAATGGCTGCAATGACTTCCTGCACCTCCCGGTCGCGCCCAATCCTGCTCTTGGCTTCGTAGGTTAAGTTGCGAAGTTCCTCAGCTTGGCGGCCAGTGAGAATGCCTCCGCCGTTGATGAAGTCGCGCACCCCCCTAAAGAGGGTCACGAAGGGGTGCAACGTCACTCGTGAAAGGGATTTTTCGATACGAATTGCTTCCGTCAGGCGCAGGAAAGCCTCCTCAAAGGCAGCCGTGCGAGAAATGCCTGGGGCAGACATTTGAGCAAGCAAGATTTTGCCCAATGTTGTAAGGGGCAAGGGATGGTGTTCAATCGATACGGCATGCCGCGCATGTCTGACCGCCATCGCAAGATTGTCGCGCCCTTCCTCCGAATTGGGAGTCTCACGATATTTGGCCAGATGCAGCAGCGCGATCTGCTCCCAGTACCGCGAATTCCAGAGCCAGAGGTCGTGGGTCCGAACATAAAAATCGGATGCAAGGTCCTTCAGGAGCGGTTCGACAATCTGGTCGTAGTCGAATAGGCGGCTCGCCAATCGTGCATCGGGGCTTCTACGGCGGATTGCATCCCTATTGACGCGTGGAGCAAGGGCCAAGGCGATCTCTACGAAGATATCGAGAATGGCCTCCGCATCGTCTCGCGCCACGCGGTTTAGGAGGCGAAACGCCAGCGCCGCATTAGCAGGCGCAATGAAGCTGCGGTCGCTGCCTCCAACATAAGACAATGGTAGAGGATGGATTGCATCGACCTGCCCATCCCATCCTTCCCTCCCAGAAACGACAGATAGCACCTCGTATCTCACCCCCCCACGGAAGCAGTGTTGGGCAAGTGCGGCAGCTAGATAGCGCTTTCTGTCCGGCGACCTTGCTTCCTCATAAAGGGAGTCAATAATGCGGTCGAGGGGGCGGAAGTCGTTTAGAATAGAGCAGCAAGCAATCGCCGCAGGCTCTTTGGTTAGCTTACCAACAAACTCCTTGGTGTTCTTCAAGGCGTTGTGATCACCGAGCAGGCCGTGGTTGGTATAGAGGGAGATAAGCGCCTGCGCCTCTTGCGAGGTAAGAGATAGGCCATCGCATGTATCGATAGCTGTGCTTGACACAATCCGGCGAATGTACTGCCAGCGGTAATCTCGTTCAGCGCAAACGAAAACGATATCCTTTTTTTCGATGCGGTCGATTACCTCTGAGATTGATGATGCCTGATCTGCGAAGTTATCGACCAATATGACCACGGGAACGTCAATCATATCGATTGCGTCCGCTGTAAATTGTGGGTCAATGCGGCTAAGGGAGGAGCAGGTCAGGACATGAAAACCCCGCTGCGCGAGATCGAATGCCACCCGTCGCAATACGGTTGTTTTGCCTGCGCCTGTTTCTTCAAGCAGCAAAATTAGACGATCAACTGGGAGCGGCTCATTAAACCGCTTCTCAACCTCTTTAATAATCTCCGAGGTTAGACTTCTGCCGATGTCGATCTGTGCCGCCAAGTCCGACCAGGAGGGCGGGTATCCGTAGAGAAACCGTGGCGTGTCTATTGTCGGAGTAGCAGAAGCAGGAACAAGCTCGAAATCCGCAGAGAAGGCAACCAGAGTGCGCTCCGGTGTTTTCTCCGGAAATAGCTTCCTTGTTGTTTGCGGAACAAGATCAACAGGGCGTGGTCTGTTAGGTACTCGCGCATCAATGTAATCAAAGAATTCTACGGCCGTACCCTCGAATAGGAGGAGATCGTACCTCTCGCAATCCTTTATGGTTACGGCGTCTGGGAATGGCTCGACAAGGATTGATGGCCCCCTGTCTTTTCGAGACGTTGCGGAGCTTCTATGCGCCAGATAAAACTCAAGATCGACTTCTTCTAAAGCGGTGCCAGCAATTATGAACGGGTCGGAACGAAGCTGCTGAGTTAATACGACCATCCAAGCATTTATGTTCTTTATCTGTCTCACATACTCAGATAAGGCGAACACAAATTACCGATCAGGATGGCCAACCCAACCATGAAGGTGGATGATGGGCACATCACAAGCGCTTTCCATTTCTACAAAAGTATCATCAAAATGGTGTGGCATTGCGTTTTGCAGGCCACCGCAAGCGTATGCCGCCTCCAAAGCGTCATCGATGTTGAATGTGAAAATTCTTTTCCAGACGAAGCCTTTAATTTTTTGAACAGTCTGCCCAGCTTTGCAGGCCGAGAAGCGCTCTATGACGTGTTCGTCAATCTCGGCCTTTGTCAGGCTGGAATAAACTCGCTGAAGGCTGGAGCGCGAATTTGCTCCTTTCAGCTTGCACAGGTCTTGCCGAAAGGTCTCGCCGCTGGGCAAGTCCCCCTTGCTGTTGCTTGAGTCTAGACTCACCCCAGCCCCGAGGAGAAGATTGTATTGACCGGCCCGCAGTGACGAGGCGATTGCTTCCACGGTTGCGTCATCAAAGGACTTCGGCACGTCACTACTCCTAAACTGCCGCTCGTCTAACATTGGCGCACTAATTTGCCATTGCAGGCCCCCCGCGTCCACCACCAACCATACTGCAATGGCGGCGATTAGCGCGCGGAGCGAGCACTTGGCGGAACAGGCCAAGCTGGATGGAACCCCATTGTGTAACGCGGCCCGGATCAGAACTTGATGAGATTTGTCAGCCTTTTCGGTGATTGCGAAAGGCCCGAACTTGTTTGATCAACCACCGTTCTCCTCCCCCTCGCCGGGGAGTTGGACCGCCGCGAACTGGGCTTTGTTGAGAATGCGCAGGATGATGTTCCGATAGCGAATAGTCTTCTTCCCGTCGGGCGATACCCAGGGCTGCTCTGGCTCGAAGTAGCGCCAGTTTCCGAAGACGATGTACCGTCCATGCGCCTGAAAGGCACCCGCGTACTTTTCTGGAATGTAGATTTTGGGCGCGATCCGCGTTTCGACTTCGCCACCGGCCTCCGGCATAGCCACGCAGTCGAGAAAAGCTCCCCCTCGGTCGTTACCGAGTTGCCGAACCTCAATCAGGGCCGCGACCGGGTGTTGGATGCTCCCTTTTTGGAGCCTGTTGGCAAGTCGTGAATAGCGCCTCATTGAGAAGAAGAAGTCTTCCCACTTGATCACCGTTCCACGGTCCTGGATGGTCACCGCCTGCCGTAGGTCACGGTGCCCTTCTGCCCCTTCCATGATGGCCCAGAGCCGCGCAAGGCCGACCGCTGACCGGCAATACGGCGCGATCCGCTCTCCGCTCCAGACCCGCTCAATCCGCTCGCGGTATTCCTCGCGTGAAGGCTTTCCTTCACCGGGTTCCCCCTGCTGGGCAACCTCATGGGCAGCGATATTGATTCTAAAGATATAGCTACCGTCAGCTTCGCTTTCGGCAAACGGGTTCAGGGCGTCTTCGACGGCTTCGGATGCATGAACGAGCGCTTTCACCAAGCCGAGTGGCGTGTGTTCACATCCAGGCTGATGGCCCGCGCCACCCTTCGACGGCAACTTAAAGAATGAGGGCACTTCCCGGCGTAGGCGCTGGTCATGGCCATTCACGACATAGCCGCTGACGTGCTCGACAGGTACACGGCAATGTTCACACAAGAACCCGGTTTCTTCCGAGCCGACGTGTTCCGCCTTCCTCACGGCATTCTGTGCCGGGTCGAAAGCAGCTTCCATCCGCAAGCCTTTGGCCATGGGATACCCCCCTGACATCACAGGGATGGAAGCGCATGATTTATGGCGCTTCCGTCCCGCAACAGAGCAAACTACCGGCGGCGACCGTCTTCTTCCTTCGCCACACCCTTGAACGGGTCACCGTCTTCCTTCTGGTCCATGAACCTGCCGGTCTCCGCATCACGCTTTACCCAGCGGTCGATGGTGGAGTTGTAAACCTGGGTCCGATCATTGACCGAACCGCGACGAAAACCTTCACCCGTGTTCTTGGCCATATCGCCATCTCCTCTGCTGTTAACGGTGGATTTCGATTTCCTGGCCGATCACCGCGCTCTCCACGAAGGTGCTCAGCCGCTGTGCCGTGGAATTGTAGATCGCCGGGCTGGTGGAGCCGTCCGAGAGGGTGAGAACGAAGGACACTTCCTGTTCACCCATCTCGTGGTGGTTGGGGATGTCGAACTGGAAAAGGTCGCGTGTGTACACGCGGGCATGAAGACGGAAGGTATCTCCCGAAAAGCCCACCCCACGCTTGTTGAAATCCCGGCTATGACGGCGAACCGGATGCCACTTGGCGAGGTCGGCACGGGCGTCCGGCTCCTTGATCCGGCTTTCCTTCATGCTGCCCAGCAGATTGTCCCACTTCCCCGCCCCGGTCTGGTACTGCAAGGCCACCTGGAGGCGGGTAGCGAAGTAGTTCGGCCCAGCAAGGTCGGAAAGCACAGGGTCGAGAATGGCGGTGAGCCGCCCCTTCCCATACAGCTTGCCGTTGCGGACCAATTCCGGCGGGATGGGAATATCGTTCCAGTAATAGGCATAGCCGGGGCGAAGTTTGGCGCGCCATGCCAAGGTTACGGTGCCCGGCTCACAGGCCCAGGGCATATGGATGTGGTTGGGAGAACCCCAGCCCAGGGCAACGTCGTGCTGTTCCTGCTCGGTGGCGTTGATGATCAATGCCCGCACCAAGTCCGGGGACGGGTCCTTGAGGTTGGCGAACGTATGGGCTGCCAGCGAAGAAACAAGCGCAGTGGCATAGCTGCTGCCGGTATCGCGGCCACCGCCGAGCATGCGCAGGTGCGAGTACCACGACACGTCCGGCTTCAGCATGCCATCCGGCCCCGGCCCTTTAAGCGACACCGGGCAGTTTCCTGCGGGCTTTCCGTCGTCGTCGTGGGCACGACCACCAACCGTCAGTGCCGCCTCGCAATCTGCCGGGGCGCAAAGGCGTTCGGCGTTTGCAGCAGAGCGGTTGCCAATAGAGATCACCGGCAATACGCCCGCCTTCCTGGCAAGCGAGGCGATCTCATGGCCCAGGTAGCTGACGGTTTCCGTATCCAGTTCTGGCTCGGTCTGGTTGAACGACATGTTCCAGACTCTGGCCTCGGGAAACGCACGGGCGACATGGCGGAGGTATTCGACCAGTTGCTCAGGATTGGCTGCGACGTTCGCTCCCTGGCGAGGAACAGCCTGGACGGTAGCCACCCGACATTCCAATGGGGGAATGTCCAGCAGGTTATTCCAAGCATGTCCGTGGACAACCAGCGACGTCACCCGATTGCCGTGGGGATGGTCCGCAACGCGATCCTTAATCAGCGGAGGAGACATGCGCCACACTTCAAGCGGCTTGTAGCTATTAGCGGTCAGGCCGCCGTCCACCACCATCACGATTGGCTGGGCGTTTGCGTTCGGGACAGGCGGCGGAGGTTCAGCGCCTTCGCCGGGCGCAGTAACCTCGATCCGCCGAACCGGGTCGAGGCGGAACGACGCACCGGACGCAATCAATTGCACAAGGGCATTCTTCGAGGGAACGGTCACGAACGTCTTGGCGACCTGCTGGTCCCGATACCGCCGCATTGCTCGCGCAAGGCCAGTCTGGTCGGGTCGCACCATTGGAACGGCAACCTGTTCGTCGGCGTCTTCTGACTCCTGCTGTGAAGTCAGCGCCAAGCCAGGGTAGGAAGGCAGAAAGATGCGCTCGCTTTCGAGGCGAGCCATAGTCTGGATAACAGAATTGCGGGCGGTTTCGTTTCGGAAGGGGGCGAACCAAACAATGAACGCCTTTCCACCCTCAACGTCGGCAGCCGCATCCCAGAGAGCATCCTTGGTCAGGCCGTGGAGCAGCGCTTTCTCGCCGAAGGGTTCAATCGTCTCGACGCGCGAGATCGCCACCTGAGCCTCGATCATTTCGGTGCTCTGGGCGAAACCCGCCAGTTCCTCAAGACGGGATGTATCCGCTTCGACAAGGTAGCCACCGTGAGTCGGCGCTACGAGGCGGCAACCAATGCGGGGATGCTCAAACAGGCCGCTCGGCTTGTAACTGGGTGCCAAGGAGTCTGCGAACATCTTCGCCACCAGATGGACGCGCCCTCCGTGAGCCTTATACCGGCTCGGATCGCTGACCAAGCCACGAAGGCTCGCAGACAATCTCTGGCGTTGCTGTCCAAGGCGGGCGGTAACGATGGCACCAGCGCCACGTCCCCCGCCCTGTACTGTCTCAGGCGCAGGCTCCTTCCGAAGGGAAAGAACCGGGTTTAAGAGAGGGGAATCCCTTCGGTCATCCGTCACCATGCGGGTCGTCCTTCAGATAGCCGGACACGGCCTGTCGGCTGACATTCAGCAACCGGGCAACGTCGGCCTGACTGATGTTGAAATCCTTTACCAAAGATTGTGCAAGCGCCTTTTTACGCTCGCTTGACAGGCCAGTGCGTTCTGGGAGCGTCAGCCGTCCCTTGTCCTTCTGGAGCGCAGCCCACGCGACCGACCCGGTATCCAGCGGTTGTTCGGACAGCACCGCATGCCTGCGGCTAGCAAGGGCGAGGTTGCGGATATCCGCACCACTGAGACCTTCTGAAATCCGCCCCAATAAGGCGGGAATCGGCGAGGTCTCGTCGTCATTGGTCAAGAAGTGACGCCAGAGGTCTTCCCGAACAGCGAAGTCCGGTGCGCCGAGGTCGAGTTTGTACGGGAATCGACGCCAGATGGCCGGGTCGAGTAGCTGGGGATGATTGGTCGCCGCAACGACAACGGCGCGATCATCGAGGGCATCCAGCCCTTGAATCACGGTGTTTACGACCCGCTTCAATTCCCCAAGCTCGTGCTGGTCGTCCCGGAGCTTGGCGACAGCATCCATCTCATCCAGAAACAGGACGCCCTCGCGCATGGCGACAAAGTCGAACACGCTGCGGATGTTTTTTGCGGTGTCGCCGAGGAGGGAGGAGATCACTGAATCCAGGCGCACGACGTAGAGGGGGCGATTGAGTTGGGCCGCGATATGCCCAGCGAGAAGCGACTTGCCAGTTCCTGGTGGCCCCGCGAGAAGCATGCACAGCCGGGTCGCAAGCCCCTTAGCACTCAAAAGCTCAAGGTGCTCAACATCCGAAAGGAAGCTGGTCAGCAGGTTCCTGCCAGTTTCATCCAGGAACATGGGTGTGGTCGGCCAGGGCTGTTCCTCGATCAGCGGTAGCCGGGATTTCGCATCAACAGGCAGCGCCTCGGCATAACCAGAAGCCCGCAGGGGCACCCCTCGACGCCGCAGAAGGGTGCGCAACCGCTTCGCCGTATCAGCATCCTCATCGCCGAGGGCCTTCGCTATACGGCTACCGATCCGACGCACGCGGGTGTAATCCGCAGCAAGGGCGGCATCGAACAGTTCGACAAGGTCTTCGGGCAAAATCGGCATCGGGTTCCACGGATCATGTCAACTTATATGGCCGGATATGTAAACCGCAACAGCCACTTTGACAAGATGTTTCCGCCATCCGTCAGCTTCAGCCGCCATTGTGTCCGGGCATCGCCTGAGCGGGTCGCGCCCAGTCGTTTCCCTTAACGCCCGCCGACGCGGGCCGTTGCTGAGGGGCGCTGCCCCTGCGCGGTCAAGGGCAAGCGCCGGGCTGAAGCCCGGCGTCAGGGGGTGGGATGCCCCAAAAATCTGCATGCAGATCGCGCTGCACGCGCCCTTCGGGTTTTGGGCGCTACCCCGCCCACCCCCTGACCCTTGACCTTTCCACCCCGGTCTCGCCGACGGGCAAGGGTTGATGCGGGGCGCATCAACCCGAGGATCAAGGAGGGGCAAGATGACCAGCAGCTTCAGCAGAGCACAGGTCCGGCGTGCTGCGCTTCGGCGTCGGCTGGCCGCAAGACACCCCCTCTTTGCGGACCAACTCTATGTCCGCGAAGTGGCCCAGTTCCGAGCGTATTACGGGGGGCAGTCAGTACCTGCCCCGGCGAACCCACGCCGACGGCGGCCCGCACGTCGCCCCGTAAATCGGGCGGCCCAAAAGGCGTTTAACGCGCGTCAGCTTGATCTGTTTGGCTGGCGTCCAATGAAACGCGGCTTCTTCCAAGCCATCGTCGGCATTGTTCAGCAACTGCTGTGCCAAGGGAAGCAAGGCATCATGCAGAAACTGTCTGCGATCCGGGCAGCCATGCAGAGGGAATGAAAATTGAAGCCGCTTCAGTCAGTGCTGACGCCGCTGACGGGCAATGGTGGCGAGGATGGCTGCGCCAAGTTCTGCGTCTTCTGGCGAAAGAGTGTCGAGCAGGTAGGCAATCCGCGCGCGGTGATGACCATCACTATCTGTCGCCAGGAAGAACGTGACAGGCACCTGCAACGCATCGGCGATAGCGGCAAGCTGGGGTAAGGAGGGCCAATGCTGGCACCGCTCAATATGGGAGATCATAGGGCCGCTCAACCCAGCCAGTTCGCCCAACCCTGCTTGGGTGAATCCTTTTTCGTCACGCAGCCCGCGCAGGCGCAATGCAATGGTTTGAAGGAGAGATTCGGCGGCCATGGGCGGAGTTTGGCTCGCCCCATCCCCAACAGCAACTAAGCCACGCTTTATTTTTTATAAGTGAGACGATAATTTGACCGCTCCATCAGCATGGAGCGGCTAGCAATGCTCGCACCCGACGACGCCACCAATCTGCCTACGAAGGTGATAATCCTGGCCACGGCTGTCGGCCCCGATGATCAAGGCCCCCAACGATGGCCCGAAGCGCTGCACGACGGTCCAAAGGCCAGCCGAGTGCAGGCCGCTACGGTGCTCAATGTTGAGATGGCAGCCCGACCGGAAGGATTGTGGGTCGAGGCGAAGTCGTCGTTTGGCTTTTCTGCCAGGGCGGAAGCGGCCAGCACGCAATCTGCCGAGCACAGCATGCTGGTCAAGCTGAATGCTCATCTTGCTGGGCGTGACAAGTCCGTGCTGGTGACCCTGGGCGGTCACACCCTGGACCTGCCAGCCCTCCGGCTGGGATACCACCTCAACCTCTTGCCCGTTCCCATCATCGTCGGCATCCAGCGCAAGGGTATCGACCTCTGCGAAGTCTTCGCCGCGCCCAGCTACGAGGCTGCTTGGCGGGCTTGCACGGGCCGACGCGACGTTCCGTTGGAGCGAGCCGTCGAACACTCAGAAGCCAAAGCCTATGTCGCCTATGCCCTGCTGTTGCGGTATCTGGTCGCTACCGGCATTGCCACCACTGCCGACTATGAAAAGGCGGTCCACTCGCTGTCCTCGGACCTGCTGGCCGACTACTGGCTCGGCAGTCCGCATCTGCAAGACCGGCTTGCCGGGTTGGTGGAAATCACTATACCGCCACCCGGCGCGAAGTGCGCGTAGGCCAACACCTTTTATGATTAAGATCATAACTTGAAACCGTGCAACCGCCTGCTGGAGGACGGCGGGAGGGTAATGGCGTTCCGCAGAACATCGGCGTCCCCGACCAGGACACATGCCTCCTCCGCCCTGGTAATGGCGGTGTAGACCCAAGCCCGGTCGAGCACTTGGCTGCGGTAAACTGGCACCACGATACGCCGGGCTGACGAACCCTGTGCTTTGTGGCCCGACAGGGCGTAGGCAAGCTGAAGGTCTGCGACCCTCTCGCCGTCGATCTCGCCCTCAACGCCATCGTCCCATCGGATGGTCAGGTGGCGTGCGCGCACGTTCATGCTGATCACCCGCCCCAACGTGCCGTTGCAGAGGCCCTGCTGGTAAAGGTTACGGGTAAAGACCACGGGATCGCCGACCACGAACTGCTGGCCGAAGCTGCCCACGAGGATGTCTTCCTCGCCCGCTTCGCTGGTCCGCAAATGCTGGGACTGGAAGGCCCGGTTAAGCTGGGAAACTGAGCAGGGCGAACCACCGTTCGTCGGGGCCAGTATGAGGAGGTCGTGGCCCGACCTCCCGTGGCCGCCCAATGCCTCCACAGTACGCTTGACATGGTATTCCAATTCCAAGGGATTGCAGGGAACGAGCGACACCCCTTCCGGCTTTGACGGATCGAAGGCACGGAACTCTGGAATTTCTCCTATGCGCACGGCCCGGCTGATCGACGGGATGCCGCTCTCGTCGCACTGCCGGTGAACGACGGTCAATTCGGCGACTATCGAGGATAGCTGGCACAAGATGGGAAATATCAGCCCAGGTCCGACCGGCGGAAGTTGGGCAGGGTCACCAACTAGCAGGACGTGGCACCCTTCCGGGAGGTGATCCACCAGTAGCTCGGTGTACTGGCCGAGATCGACCATGCTGGCTTCGTCGATCACCAGTAGCGTCCGCTCATCAACGAAGCCGACATCCGTATCAATCATTGGCAGGGTGATGTCATCCTGACGGCGACGCAGGTCATGGATTAGGCGATGAATGGTGCGGGCCATGCGGTGCGTAGACTGCCCGAGCCGTCGAGCGGCCTTACCGGCGAGAGCACATAGCTCAACTCGCCCTCCAGCCGCCTCCCAAGCCGAGACGACGGCCCTGGTAGTCGTGGTCTTGCCGGTCCCTGCACCGCCGGTCAGGACGGCCAGGGGTTGCCCCAGAACTCGCAGGCAGGCTTGTCTTTGCTCGGGATGTAGATGAATGCCCTCCTCGGCGCAGGCAGTGTCCAGGTAACGCTCGCGGCCAGCCTCGGAACTCAAGGCCGTTACGGCGCTGCGCCATCTGCCGCTGGTCAGCGCGATAACACGCTCGGCCAGGATGGTCTCCATGAAGGCGCAGCCTGGGGCGCGCCAGATTGCCGTGCCATCAGTCAGTTCGTCGGCGACGATGGCATGGTTCCCTGCTGCGAGGCGGATGGACTCCATGGCGGCAGCAGAAACCGCCCCAGAATGGAGCGTACCTCGGAGTCTTGCTTTGCAGCGTTCCAGAAGTTGCCGGGCGGTCAGGGCGGTATCGCCAGTTTCGCTGATGCGCTCAATGACGATGGCATCGACCATGCCGACCATGCGGCGAGCATCCAACGTCGGGTCATGCGCTTGGTCGGCAGTGGCGGCTGTCAGCCGCATGCCGACCTTATCCACCTCTGCCCAGGGCAGCAAACCGACCAGGGTGTATGGGTTGGTTTCTAGTGCCTCGATGCCGTTGCTTCCCAGAAGCTCCGCTAGCTTCCGGGCAATCCCGGCGGCCTGAATGCCGTGGCCATCCAGCCAAGCGTGCAGATCGGCTGACGCCTGTTGATCGCGCCAGATGCCGATGGCGCTGGACGCAAGGCGGGCACCAAGATGAGGATGATCCGGGGCGATAACCGAGATCAACGGCTCGGGATCGCCAGCAGTGAGCAGATCGACCAGCCGAGGTCCGAATGCGTCCATGAGGCGCTTCGCTCGTGTCTTGCCAATGCCAGGGACATTGGCGGCGATCCACTCGCCGACGAGTTTGCCCGAAGGCGTCGCCCGCCACAGGGATGCGGCCCGAACTTGCGCCCCCCATTTACTGATCTCCAACTGGCCGCGGACCCGCCAAACCTCGCCGGGAACGGGTGCTGCGCCCAGTAGGCTGGCGGTAGCGACCACGCGCAGTGGCTTCCGGTCTGAGGTGCGGCCACTGAAAATGCAGCCCCCCAGCCGCTGGCTGTGGATGCGCTCGACCGTGATCGAGGTGTCGATCATCGGCGGTCGTCCGTCACCTTGCCGGTGCGGAGGACCCAACCGCCTTCGCGGAGCATCTGAAGCTGAGCACGAAGCCGGTCACGGTCCCTGGTCATTTCGACCAGGGCTTCGGCCAGCCGCTTGCTGTCGGTCTGAACCCGAGAGATCGCAGCTACGGCAGCGTCGTCATCGACCTGCTGCTGGACGCGGGATTTGATGGGCTTGAGTCCCTGGGCTAGTGCCAGGGCGTTGATGGGTCCGGCCAGGTCTTCGACCTTGTAAAACCACTGACGGTCAGATTCCTTCAACCCCATCCGTTCCGTCAGGGCCTGAACATTGACCTTGCCATCGGCGGTCGCGGGAAGCCGCTCATCGCCAACCCAGGTATCGGTGCGAGCGAGAGCGTCCTCATAGGCTTGTCGCTCGGCGAACTGCGCACGAAGCCGTTCCCGTCTAAAACCCTCGATGCGGTCAACGAATGTCTCGACCACGGGCAGGATGCGCTCAGCGGGTGATTGGCGAGCCATGGCTACGGCCTCACGATCTTGCGCAGGGCGGTGATGAACGGAAACCCAAGAAGCAGACGGTTGCTCTCGTCCTTTATCAGGCCAGTTCCTTCGTCAATACGCAGCCCCTCGTCGAACAGGAAATCTTCGTTCAGGAAGTGGGTGACGGCGCGCGCCTCATCAGGGGTGAATAAAGGCGTCGAGGTGGTTTCATCAAACTGCACAATTGACGTCCGCTCGGCCACCGGCCCATAGCATTGTTCAGGTGTAAGCTTCTCAATGGGCTGAAGCCTCTTGTACGCTTGCCTTAGCACTTTAACCTGCGCCTTTAGTTCATCTCGCTCCGCGATTAGCTCCCGAAGCTCCGCTCGCAGACCGAGATCATTGATTTCAGCCAGCCTCTGCTCCGTTCTCCGCTCCGGTCGTTCACGCTTGGGTACGAGGGCTTGCTGATAGGCGGCGTACATTTCTACAAGCCGCTTGAGCCGGTCAGGTTGATCGCGGATCGACTGCACGTCTGGGCCGCCGTAGCGCTTCTTCAGGGTGCGCCCGACCTTGGCAACTATGATTTCTTCCTTGGCCGAGGCCATCTCCAGGCAGACGGCGCGAATGTTCTCCAACGTCTTCTGGCCACGCTTTGTGGTTTCGGAGTGCCGCAGATGAAAGAATGCTTCCGCAGCGGCGAGCGCGGCCTCCGCTTCGTCAGTGACGGTGGCGAATGTGGCAGACGATGGAACGGGGAGGTGGGACATCCGCAACCTACTTGGCGTGGGCTTCGATCAGTAAGGCGGAGGCTTTCTGGCGCAAAAGATTGCTCAGGTCGATAGGCGCTGAGACGAAGGTTTGCGGGTCGAATGCGATGCCGAGCGTCTGCATCGTTTCCTCACCATTAACCAGTTTGCGAAGTCCATCTCGCCCCGCTTTCTCGCAAAGGAAGCGGCTCATCTTGTTTGCGGCGACCAATGCTTCGTGCTCGGGGAGAGCATAGAGGAATGCTTCATAGCCGTTACGGCGTAGAAAGGCGTCCATGATCCGGCCCTTGCGCAGCTTGACCGAGGGTACGGCCTGCTCGGGGAAGACCTCAGCGGACTGGGCGACAAATTCCAGAAGATCGAAGTCGCTGGTTGTCTGCTCAACAACGTACTCAAATTCCGGCTGTCCCCCGAGGGCCAACAGAGAATTACGATCACCTCCAGCCACTGAATTGCGGTGCAGAAGCGCTCTGGATTTTTCGATCAAATGGTATCGGGCTTGCAGAGTGACGAGCATCTCGTCGAGTTGAATTTCAAGCCCGTCGATTTTGTCCTCTTCCCGCGTGATGCGCCGCTTGTCAGCACCGACGTTCTTCAGTTGGGCCAGCGATTTCCGGAGCCTATCGAGTTCGCTGACCGATTCGCTTACGGCGTAAACGTGGTTGTTGAACGCGATCACTTGGCCATGGAGGAACACGTCGCCAGTCAGGAAGAAGCGGCACCTGGGGCAATTTCTCGGTCCACCGGGCACCGCCTCGTGGGCGTTCATGTTCGTGGACTTGTTGGGGCCGCCGACATGGCACATCGCCTTGCCGGTGGGGCAAATACCGTCAAGCTGAATGGACCATAGGCCAGGGCGGGTATCAGCCAGCTCTGCAATAGCGTCCTCGCTGTTGACGGCGACGTAATCGCCCACGGTTTCCGGGGCCGTGGCCACAAGCTCTGCGAGCCAAACTGCCCAGTCTTCATCTTCGCCATCGGCAACTGCCCGACTGGCACGCTCTATGGTCTCGCTGATGTAGTTTGGGCCGAATTTTGCGTAGTGCAGGGTCATTAAGATCGTCGCATGTCCTGCCATGAACTCAGACAGAACCTGGATGGGAACACCCGCCTTCATGAAGTGGGTGATGCCGGTCACCCGCAGGGAATGCAGGCTATAAAGGCATCTGGTGATGGCCCCGTACTTGTTCCGCCACACCATGGTGAGTGAAGGGTCTTCTCGTCGTAATTCCTTCTCAACCTCAGCCATGAGGTGGCGGAAAAATACGTCCAGCCTTGGTTTCGTGACCGGCTGATGGGGATCGTTGACTGAGGTAGTCGGGTCTCGGAATAGATAGAAGTACGATGGCAACGCGCCTTTTAGGGCCTCGCTTGGCTGTAATTCGGACTCCAGCAGTTCGTCCCTGGGGATTGGCCGATGCATCGGATTGTACTGCCGCTGCCACTGGCCAAGGTAATCCAGCACGCCGCGAAGCTCCTCGGTGGACCAAGGTATGCCGTATCCTTTGTCTACACGAGGATCAGCGACACTGGTCTTGTTCGTGTTGATCCAGAGGCCGAGGATGTCCTTTTTAAGCTCATTGTCGTGGAACAGCCTGATGCAACCCTCATTTCGACCGGGAATGGCCGTGGGCAGGGGATTCGGGATGAATGACTGGGTGGCGTGGTCATAAACCACTTCGTCTCCTTCACCGCTATCAAGGAGGCGAACCTGAATAGACCGGATTGGAACGATGAGCAGAACGAGTACCGCGATGGCGCGTGCCGGGCACCATACCTGCTCTAGGCTGATTCGACATTCAGCGGCAGCCACATCGGCAGCGTTGCGAGGCATAGAAACGCCATGAAGTTGGCGGGCTTGCGGTCGTAGCGGGTGGCGATACGGCGGAAGTGCTTGAGTTTGTTGATGGCCCGTTCGACGAGGTTGCGCTTTTTGTAGATGCGGGCGTCGAAATCGCGCGCCCGCTTCATGCATGAGCGCTGGGGAATGATGGGCTGTGCGCCGCATGCTTCGACCGCATCGAGGATGGCGTGGCTGTCATAACCCTTGTCGGCCAGGAAATAGCGAGGCCGTTCCCCATCAAGCAGCGCCAGAGCTTGGGTGCTGTCGTTGACTTGGCCGGGTGTCAGAATGAAGCGCACTGGGCGTCCCTCGCCATCGACGGCAAGGTGGATCTTGGTGCTCAATCCTCCTCGGGAGCGCCCCAGAGCCGAGTTTTTGGCCCCCCTTTTCCGGTCGCAGCCTGCTGGTGCGCCCGGACGATGGTGCTGTCGATCATCAGGTACTCGTTGTCGCGGTCCTTGACCAGATTGGCGAACACCTTGTCCCAGACGCCTTTGGCCGCCCAGCGCGTGAAGCGCTTATGCACCGTCTTGTACTTGCCGTAGCGCTCGGGCATGTCCGACCAACGGGCCCCCGAACGCAGAACCCAAAGCACGGCATTGACGAAATTGCGGTTGTCGGCCCCGGTGCGGCCAGGGTCACTGACCTTGCCGGGTAAAAGGTTCTCAATCCGCGTCCACTGCGCTGTGGTCAGTTCGTATCGCTTCGCCATGTTCCACCGAGCCAGAAGTCCTGACCCGGTGAATCACGGCAGCGCCACCGGCGCAAGCTGAATGTCGATACAGCCTAGGGATGGTTCCGCATGAACGAAGACAGCTCTAGTCTGCGCCCTCGCCCATCTGCGGCAGCCAGTCCGTGCCGGCCGCGTGCGCCAGCCACGCCCGGCATGCCTCGATGTCGGGCAGTTGGTGGCGGGCCTGGGTGTCGCGCGGCGGCCCCACCAGAACCGACACCCCGCCCAGGCGATTGACGGCGGCAAAGCCGTCCTCGTCGGTGGTGTCATCGCCGACGAACACCGGCACCCGCCCGGCAAACGGCGCCGCGCGCATGAAGGCGGACACCGCAGCCCCCTTGTCGGCCCCCTTGGGTTTGATCTCCACTACCTTCTTGCCGGCCACCATGCCGTATTCGGGGTGATCCAGCAGCACCGCCTGGGCCGTGCGGCGGACATGCTCCTCGAGGTGCGGCGCCAGCCGGTAATGCAACGCCACCGCGCTGCCCTTATCCTCCAGCAGCAAGCCGTCGAACTGCGCCGCCTCGTGCGCGAGGCGATGGCGGATGTCGTCCAGGCCGGGGGGGGGGTGCAGGGCGCCGACCATGCCCGCGCCGTCGCGCCATTCCAGGCCGTGCAGGCCGGCGGCAGGCGGGTCGAAGGGCGCCACCAACTGGCGCAGGTTGTCGAGCGTGCGGCCGGACACCAACGCCACCGCGCCATGATGGGCATCGGCCAGCCGCTGCAGCAGTTGCGGCAACGCCTTGGGTATCTGGATGGCCGAAGGCGTCGGCGCGATGTCGATCAGGGTGCCGTCCACATCCAGGAACCAGGCCCAGTCGGCGGCGGCATCGGGGGGCGGGGGAAGTGCGCTGGTCATGGCAACAAGGTGGGGTGTGCCGGCCGTGCATCAAGCGCGGTCAGCGCAACGCCTGGCGCAATTCCTCCATCCGCGCGCGCCGCATCTGGTATTCCGCCATGCGGGCCTGGCGATAGGCGTTGGCGATGGCGCGGGCCTCGTTCTGCGCGGTGCTGCGAGTGGCGCGCCATTCCTCGCGCGCCTGCTCGACGCGGGGCGAGGTGATCGGGCGCGGCGGCGGATTGGGCTGCAACTGGGCGCGCCCGGGCATCACCGGCGTCAGCGATGCGATGGCCGCCGCGCTGCCACCGCCGCTCCACACCTTCATCAGCTTGGCGCGGTAATTGGCGGCCAGGTGCGGCGTCTGGGAATGGTAATAGGACGCCGCCGTCGGCCAGTGGTTGGTGGAACCGTAAAGGCCGCGCAGGAAGCGGGCGGCATAGCCCACATTGGTGGACGGCTCGAACGCCTCGTCCAGCGTGGGGAACGCCTCGCCGTGATACATCAGGTTGACCTGCATGCAGCCCACGTCGATGTTGCGGACGCCGCGCGCCTTCAGGCGCTTCACCTCGGCCACCGCCTCGGCCTTGGTGGGGAAATATCTGCCCTCTCCCTCGGCCATGACCGTCCACGGCCAGGCAAGAACTGCCTTGCTCTGGGCATCGTAGCGCCCCGATTCCACCAGCGAGATGGCGTCCAGCAATTGCGACGGAATGCCGTAGGCGCGTTCGGCCCTGGCGGTCTCGGCGGCGCACAGCGCCTGGGTCGGCAGCCCCGGGATGGTCGCACGCGCAGCACCGCCACCCGCCACGAGCAGCAGCACCGCCGTCACCCCCATCACCCATTTGCCGATCATGGCTGGCATCTTCCCATCCGCCGAAACGCGCACGACTCTCGGATGATTGCACACGGCATGCCAAAATTACCACCCCTGCCTCTCATGACAGCATTGCACACCCCAAAAGGCCAGTGTTTCTGCCATTTTGGTGAAGAGGTATCACTTCCGCATGCTTTTTCCCTTGCAAGCAGCGGCGGGAGTCCGTATCTATTGCAGTGCAGCAAACGCGATGTCTCCGGGCATCCCTTGCTGTCTTTCTTGGACGTTTCCTCCCTAAACTTGAGCCTGCCCTTCGGGGCAGGCTTTTTTTCTGATTTTTCAAGGGCTTATAACGGCACTCCGAATGCCGAGACCCCAGGTTACCGGCCAATGTTACCGGGTGATGTTACCGGATTTGTTACCGAAAAGGCTCGCGGAACGCCCACGGGACCCCCCTTGGCCGCTAACTCGCACGCTGATCACGGACATTCCACTTCGCGCCTCACGCCCCCAAGCGCTTCCATCGCCGTTTCGGCCTTTTGGCAGCTAAAATTACACCAAAGGGGTCAGTGACCTTCCACGCCAGGAACTACCGCAGCGCAACGAAGGGGTGCCATGGCTGAAATGCCTTCCTTACCGAACCAACCCCGCGCGCTGGCGTGACCGCACATCGCTCACGCGCCTCAATCATCGGCCCGGCACTCAACCCAATCCACACCCGCCACGATCCCCCAATTACCGCTGGCATTTGGCCGACGCCATCGGGGCACCGGCATGCGTTTAAGGAATTCAAGCGCCTCCTCAAACGTCGGCACAGTCCTCTCCGCTCCCTTATCCCCAACCCAATAGCCGGTTGAGCGTCGAAGGGCTGGAGTAAACATCGAACCGTCGCGGGCGACCGGCACCATGAGCACGTGCGCAGGCATGGGAGCCTTACCGACTGGCATTTCCCCGGCGACAGCGACCGCTAAGCCGTCGCCGGGTGAGCTTCCCCCACCTGTTGATCTCCCGCTCCATTGCCAGCATTGATGGACGCGAAGGAGGCCATGCGCTTGCGGATCAGCTTCTCGCGTGCGGCCACAAATTCAGGAAGCGCCTCGGGGCACCACAAGTGCGGCTCCGGCGGGATAAGGTGTCGTTCGAGGAACCCGCCTTCGCGGGTCTTGATCCAATCCCCGAACTCAAGGTTGGATTTTTCCGAGTTTTCACGCCCCGGCAGAAGCTGGAGATTGCCGAGGCGGTCAACGCAGCCAACGATCTCCTCGATTTTTGCCTCTGACAGCCCCCGCCCCTGAAGGGCTTTTCTGGTGCAAAGGGAGCGAGGGATGATGTGGTCGATATGGTAGAGCGAGCTACCCCAGTTGTGCTCATCGTAGAGTACCGAAAGCGCCAGAAAGCAGGTTCGTTGGGTGTAGCGCGTGTCGAGGAGGGCTTCGAGGTTATTGTCATCGAACCCAAGGACGCGACCACGGCGCTTCAGCAACCCGTCGCAAAGTTCGGCATAGGGGAAGTCTCTGGCCCCAGGCACCACGTCCTTAATGACTTGGCGGGCAACGCCGATGGTCTGATCCGAATTGCCGCCGAAGACGTTGTTGAGCAAGGCCCCAAGGAGCCAACGTCGGATGCGCTCACGGTTTGCTGCCTCGAATGCCGTGGAACCATCCAGGGAGGCACCAATCTTGGACAGATAGTAAGCGATGGGCTGGAGGGCGTTGACGCTGGTTAAGGTATCGCGGTCAATGCCGAAGCGATTGACGAGGCGGATGGTCGCTTCAAGAGCAGCCCGGATTTCCGGCCACTTCTTCTGGATCGTGGCAAGCGCCTCGTTGGTGAAGTTGTTCACCTTGTAGACGTGGTCCAAGTCGGACACCACCAAGCAAGACCTCATGACAAAATCTTTATCGAAGTCGTTCTTTCTATCCAACTCGTTATTCAAGCGCTCAACGAAGTTGTATATTTCCTCGCGCGCATTAACACCGTCCCACTTGGACGTGATCATAGATAGAAGCAGGTCTGACTTGCTTAATTTTGTCCCGCCGTCATTGGCACGAATGAAGATATCCAATACCCGATCATAGGACTGGTTCTTTTCCGTGTAGTACGCAATAACCTCGTCCTTCCACAGCTTCCGGTAGAGATTCTCAAGTGTGCGGCGGGCGATCTTCTCCTGCCCTCGGGTAACGTTTTCGGGCAGCTTTTCAAGATAGTCGTCCACGAAGCTATGGAACGCATCTTCGTCGTCAAAATCCAGAACCGCCCCGACCTTGAACCACAGGTGGTTTTGGTCATCCTTCGGCTGTTCTGACGCAAACTTCAAACCGTAGGTAATGCCAAGGTCTTCCCGATCTTCCTCATCATCGCTGCCGGGGTCTTTGAACAAGTCGATATACAGACGCTGTTTCACCCAAGCGGACGGATTATCCCACCGCTTATGCTTCAGCTTGATGGTGTAACTGCCGCGCAGCCCAATCAGAAGCGAGGTTAGGCGCTGCTGGCCGTCCAGCACCAAGACGATATCCCGACCGTCCGGGTCCGCCTCCTCGTTGTGCACCTCGCCGTATCGGAACTGTTCGACGAATTTATAGATTTCCCAGTTCCTGCGGTTTTCGGGGCGCAGTTCCCAGAACAGGAACGAACTGATCGGGTAACCCTTGAGGAGCGAATCGAACAGAGCCACGATCTGATCCGGTTCCCAGACGTAAGGGCGCTGGATAGCTGGGAGAAAATAGGTCCGGTTGATCTGGTCAACGATCTTGGCAACGGTAGCCGAGTTGTAAGACATGCTCCCCCGCAAACGATGCTTGTGATTGCCTTCATGTGGTAGCGGAAATCGCGGAGTGCGGCAATTGCGCTGGCCCCTCTCCCGCTTCCGATTTATAGCATTTCCGCATGTGGAACGCCCTCGGAGGTGGATGCTGATGCAGTATGCGTTTGTCGGCAATCAGCGCCAGGAAGCCTCCCCCGGTGGACGGGGCACCTGCCCCACCTGTGGCGCGCCGATGGTCGCCAAGTGCGGCCCCCGAGTCATGCACCACTGGGCACATGCCCAGCGCCGCAACTGCGATCCCTGGTGGGAAAACGAAACTCCCTGGCACCGAGCTTGGAAGAACCTGTTTCCCGAGGAGTGCCGTGAGGTATCGCATGTCGCACCGGATGGAGAAATCCATCGGGCGGACATCAAGACCCCAACCGGCATCGTGATCGAGATTCAGCATTCGGCGATGACTGATGCTGAAAGAGCGTCGCGCGAAGCCTTTTACCAAAACATGGTTTGGGTGATCGACGGCACTCCATTCCGCCAGAATTTCGACATTTTTCACATGCTTCCCGACTCGAATTCCAAGTTGGCCCAAGACCTTGTATGGATGAAGGCTACACGCCCTACGCGCGGCGGCGCGGGACGAGGGATGTTCTTCCGACTGTCTGAAAACCCGGGCTTTACGAAGGCGACCCTCCAGCATGCGGGAATGTGCGAAATACACGGCATGGGCGATATTCGAGCCGAGGTGGAACGCGAGTATATGGGGCATCACCAGTATGACTGGGTGCGCCCTCGAAGCACTTGGCTAGATGCAGCCTGCCCGGTCTACATAGATTTCGGCGGCGACCTGTTGGCGAAATTGGAAATCTATGACGAATCCGGCCTTCCCTGCGTTTACCTCGTATCCAAGAGCAAATTTGTTTTCGACGCCATGACGGAAACGACCGCGACCGCTATCGCAACGCGGTTCTACCCGATTGACGATGCCGTTGATGGCAAACAGGCAGAGGAGGTTTGGATATGAGCGCGCGGGACCGATGGAGTCAGGACTTTCGGTGCCCACATTGCGGGAAAGGCGGCACCGTGTATTGGTCGGAGGATGACGGCTATATCCATGGCGATCCGCACCGTCATGTAGACGCGATTTCTGATGGCTTTGAAGTCCGTCAGATGGGGGCAAGCACGACGACGCAGGAAGTGTTTTGCCAATCCTGTGGGGAGCAAATCCCGACCTGACACAAACACCCCAACCAAAGCGCGCACCTATTCGGGCAACTTCTCGCCCTCTATTTGCCGATCAAACTCTTGGGAAATCTTCAGCATTTCTACCTGGATAGTGGGCGGGAGAGCAGGACCAGCAACATATGTCGGCTTGACCTTCCGGAGTCGTTGGGCGGGCCGCTGGCGGCAGAGGGTATCATAAACGTTCTTTAGATATTCAGGAGCGGTTGTCGGTCTATTCAGTTGTTTTTTGAATGCCTCCGCATAGCGGCGAATTTCGTCCTCATCGTCTAATTCGTTGTTTTCACAATAGATGCATCGCGCGGCCTTGGCCTGCGTCCACCCCATCTCGCGGAGCAACTTTTTTATTTCCTGCTGTAATTTTTTTGCGCCCATGTCCCTGATTGTCCCATTGGCCGCGATAAATGTATCGTCATTCCCGCAGAGACACATGCGGGCATCCATGCAAAGGAACGCGCGATGTCGAATCCGCCCCCTCCGAATGGTCCCAGCAAGACGGGCAATCCGTCTGGCCCTGGTCGCGGCAACAACCCG
Organism: Pseudomonadota bacterium; assembly: GCA_023426365.1. Lineage (GTDB taxonomy): Bacteria > Pseudomonadota > Alphaproteobacteria > Rhodospirillales > Magnetospirillaceae > Magnetospirillum. The sequence goes on along the minus strand of JAFAAW010000136.1, from coordinate 31,170 downwards.
CCGAAAGGCAAGTAAGCAACCACAAAGGCCGGTCCTAGGATCGGCCTTTGTTCGTGCAGGTTGGCGCGATCTTGCGGAACGTCGATGCAAAATCGTCGCTGGATTCCGTGTATTTTTTATAGGAAATCTTTTTCATCGTCGCTTCAAGCGTACACAGGCACCGCTCCTGTTTGGCAAGATAAGAATCGCGCGACAGAAGGCCGCCCGAGCCGTCGATGCAAGCCCTCGCAAGCTCGTACTCAACCCGGATTGGGTATCGGTCCTCTGGATCATGTGAGGCCACCCAATAGACCCCAAGGCCACAGGCTGTCCAGACAAGGACCCTCTTCCCATATGAATCGCTCTTTGGCGCGCCTTTATCTTGGGGTTCAGGTGGCGTGGACGTATCAGAGGGCATGGCAATGAAGTCCGGCGAGAGGAATGCGGATGGAAAATGCTGGTGGCTGATCAGGGTCACCAGCATCCTTTGGTAAAGTTGCAGATTAACCTGTCAACTAGACGGTGCCCAGCAGCAAAGCGCCCTGATGCCGCCACGCCCTGACGGCTCCCCAGCGCCCCCTTGCCGCTGGGTTGGCAATGTCCCCCTGGTCTTCCTGCCTACGGGATGCTGAGCCGTCCAAATTGGGCGGCGGAATCATATCGCCGCTGCCGATAAGCTGAGCCGCCAGAGCGCTCCAGTCCTCCACCACCTCGAAGAAGGCGGTTAGGGTAGGATCGGCGGCAACGATCTCCCTATGCAGGGCGAACGTCGCCCCCTGGGGCGGCGGTGGGCGGCTGTTCACGCTGGCGGCTACCTCTCGGTAGCTGTCGCTGATGTCCAGCCCCAGGGCAGCCCCCAGGCTGTCCACGCGGGCGGCGGCATCGCGGGCCTGCGCATCCATCTCCCCCTTGGTGCCTGCCCTCACGGTTGCCTGCGCGGAGCGCACCAGCATGTCGGCCACCACATGGAGGGGCACGGGTGGCACCGTCCCATCCTGGCGCTGACCACGGCGGGCGGCGGTCACAAGTGCTCGCACCGCTCGCACGGTGCCGTCGGTCATGTCGCGGTGCTGCTGGCCGATATCCAGCCACGCTTCTGCCCTGGCGTCCCTGACGCCGGTCCACATTACCGCTTCCTCCCCGGTGCGTCGGGAGTGTCTGCGTCGGGGCCGTCGTCATCTTGGCGCTTGGCTTGGGGTTTGGGTGCCTGCACCGTCTCGGCGGCAGCATGCTCCTCGATGATCTTTGCCCCCTTGGCCTCCATGTTGGTCAGCAACGGGATAAGCTGGGCCGTGTCGAGGTTTGCCAAAGCCCGTCCGCCCCTGGTGTCGAACTGCCCCTTTTTGTCCATCAGTGTGGATAGGTACGCCTCCATCTCTGGACTGAGATTGGGGGCCGTGATCTCGCCCCGGACGAAGCGCAGCACCTCGCGCGCTTCCGCTGCACGGTCGGCAACGGTGGCAACGGCGATTTCGGTTTTTCCCCGCTGCTTGGCCTCTGCGGCAGCCTGGGCCTTGACGTGTTCGGGCGGCTCGTAGCCGACAATCTCCACGCCTTGGCGCTGGGCCTCCAGGTACAGCTTGGCCCTGAAATCGTCGGACCCGGCGACGATCTCCAGCCGTCCACCCCATTCGTTCTTGGCCTTCGCCACCATGGCGGCGAGGGCGTCGGGCGTGACACTGCCGTACAGCGACATGCGGTCGCCTCGGTCAAACAGGCGGCTATTGCCGATGGCGATCCACACTCCGCCCTTGGGGGAAGCGGTGACATCGGTGTAGCCCTGCTCCTGCCAGTAAGCGACAAGGTGCTCGATCTCTTCCTTGGTCTGGCGACGGCGATAGCCGCCCGGCTGGGCCTGCGCCCTGGCGCTGGGCGGCAAGTGGCTGATGGTGTCGCGTTCCCACCCCTGGGCGTCCGCCAGGGCCTCGGCAAGCTGCTGGGCGGTTCCATCCGGGCCGTACAGCAAAATCTTGCCGCCGCGCACCTCGACCATGCTGTTGTCGCGCATCATGACCTTGGTGGCGGTCTTGCTGCTGATGTCCACGCGGTAGATGTCGCCGTGTGCCAAACGGCTGGTGTCCAAATCCGGGAATCGCTCCCGTAGGAGTGATTCCTTGATCTCCTGTTTCGGCTGGGCGTAGGGAATTTTGCTCGTGCGCTGTACTGCGTGCTCCATGGCTATCTCCGTGCTGATTGCGAGTTGTTCTGCTCGACGGCGGGCGCGAATCAGGGCGACAAGCTGCTGATTCCTGCTGGGCTTCCTGGTTCGCCGATAGCGGGCTGCGGCGATCTCGCCGTATGTCGGCTCGGTGGACCGCGAGGACGCTGAAGCCGAGACGCGGCGAGCAAAGTATGCCGAGCAGCGGGCCGCTCGGGAACTGGCCTCAGAAACCAAGGAAGGATGGTATTTGGCCGAAGCTGACCGCTGGGCGGCGGACGAAGCGGCGCGGGCGCGGGCCAAGCGATGTGTCGCAGCCCTGGAGACTCGACGGCTCATGCGGCTGCGCCAAGCCGTATCTGCCTTATGGCCCATCATTCAGACCATCGCTCCAACCGCCGAGGAAATACTTGCCGGTGCCCATATCCCGGCCTCGGCGCAGACCATCGCCCTGGCTGCAAAGCGCGCCGGGGCTTGGACGGTAACGAGGCGTGGTTGGCACACCAGGGGCAATTACGAGCGGACCCCGGCCTTTGCCGAGGCCATGGCGACAACCTTGCGGCGAGCCAGGGTTGATCTGCCGAGACAGTTGGCAGCCCATTCCCGGTTGGGGTCTAGCGATTGGCCCCCGGCACCGCCACGTCGGCCATCGGTGCTTTTTTATCGCTGAGGCCAACTCGCTGATTCGGGCAGCATGCCCCGCCACGTCACCTTGCCCTTGGCAATGACGAAGGCGGGGCAGCCGACCATGCTGCCGCACACCGCTTGCCCCTCGATCCGCACCACCACCTTGCCGCCCGGCCCATCGGCGGCCCAGAAGGTGACCGGCGGCATGGCCTCGGCCTGCTTCATCATGTCAGGCGCGGCTTTCCTGACGGTCTGCACTTCGGCAGGGGCGGCAGTGCGGGTGTAGCTGATCTCGGCGGCTATGGCTGGGGAAGCGGCCAGGATCAACAAGGCAAGGGCAGAGAGACGAGTCACGTTGTCGCCGCTGCAACAGTGGCCTTGAACTCACGCACCGCCGCCGCTGCGGCACGTCCATTTGAGACGCCCACCCAGATGGCAAAAGGCAACAATACGATGCCAATGCCCGTGAGGCTGGCAACGAAGCCCAATAATAGCAGAACGATTAACTCGCCCCAGAAAGCGACATTCTCTGAGGTTTCTCCATAAATTCTGCCATCTGTCGTCATAACGCAAGTCAGCGAATTACGCCATACCAGCGAAATTGCCACAGGCTTGTTTGTTATTGCTGTGCCGATTTCATCATTGTACGCCACGTCGCGCAAAGTTTGATCGCCGATCTCCATTATGCTGCTGGTTGTGCGCCCTTTCTTCCATTCCCCATGACCAATCATCTTGATCGGCCCCTTGATGATCTGCGCACCGTTTGCTTTGGCCATCTCGCCCTCACTTTTTCTTGGTGGGCTTCGCCGGGGCTTTCGCCGGAACCACAGAGGCAGGAGTTTCAGAAGCCGCCGAAGCCGCGTAGCAGTTCTTGGCGTTCGCCAGGGCAACAAGGTTCTCCTTGCGGGCCTTGGCGTCGGCGGCGTCCTGCTCGGCCTGCATTTGATTGCTGGTTTGCTGGTTGCGCACCGCGCCTCCAACCATGCCGACAGCGCCACCCAGCAGCGGCACGCCACCCAACGCACCACCAATGCCGGACGCGGTGCTGACTGCCCCGGTGGTGTTATTCGCGTCCGCCGCTTGGCCCTGGGCGTCGTTGGAGATGCCCAGCACCTTGTTCATGCCCTCGATCTGCTCGGCCAATTGAGCGCAAGTCAAAGCACTGTCGCCCGGCTGAACGCGGTCGATGCGGCTGATTGGCGGTTGAGGTTGTGAGCAAGCGAGCAGCGCAACGACAGGAAAAATGGATGCAACCACCCTCAACTTCATTTCACTTCCCCTATGAAAGATAAAACCCCAAGTGACCAATAATCTTTTATTCTGTGCATTTTGTTATATTCTATAGATGATGGATATTGCAGCCAGCAAGGCTTTGTGTATTCTGTGCGCTACCTTTCCGCGATGCGGTACGGGGAACCGAATCGGTGCCCAAAGCCTTGGAGATGCAGCCCTATCCGGACTGACCACATCTCATGCTTTGCACATTTCATGAGGTTTCCGCCGTGAAGCAGGCCAAGGTATTGACGGAGAAGGAATTTCGGGCGGTGCTGGCAGTCATCACCGGCATGAAACACGCGGCCAGGAACCGGGCAGCCGTGATGCTGTCGCACTACGCCGGAATGCGGGTGGGCGAGATTGCCGCCCTGATGGTCGGAGACGTGCTGACGGCCAAGGGCGAGGTGAAGGAGCAAGTCCTGCTCCGGGCGTCCACGACCAAGAGCGGCGAAGCCCGCACGGTGTTCGTCAGCGCCAAGCTGCGCCAAGAACTGGCCCGGTATGCGGCGGAGTTGCGGGTGGCTGAGCGCCCTGCGACTGCGCCGTTTTTGGAGACCCAGAAGCGGACGGCGTTTTCCGGCAACACCCTATGCCAGCTATTCAGCCACCTATACGCCCTGGCAGGTGTCGATGGTGCCAGCAGCCACAGCGGGCGGCGCTGGTTTATCACGAGGCTGGCGCATTCGGGGGTATCGGCCAAGGTCATAATGACCCTGGCCGGTCACAAGCACCTGACCACCACCCAGCGCTATATCGAGGTCAATGACGAGATGATGCGCGCGGCGGTTAGGAAGCTGCCGTAAGGCAATGGCTGCCATTGCCACACGAAAGCAAGAGCTAGCGATTAACCTGTTGCCGCCGGATCAAGGTCTTCACGAAAACCGCCAAGCCACTCGCTGTTCGGACGCGCCAGGAGGCGGGCATGAGTGTAAGCCCAATCAGTGTACAGCACGGTCGCGCCTCGATACCACCCGCCATGCCGCTCCAACGTCAAAGCCAAATCAGGGCGGCTCGAATCTCGTAGATAAATTGGCAATAGCAGTTGTATTTTTCCGCGATAGAACTGCGGGACAGCAATCCGATAACTTCTCTGCGCGAGTCTCACGCTATGCTTCATTGCCCCCTCAAGGGCGTTTCTCGTAATTAGTGGTATATTTCTATCAACGGCTACAACATCTGACTCAAAATCATAGTCCTCTGCATCGACAAGCAAATCCGTAGGCACGCCATCCTTATTGACGCATCCGCCAAATTCCTCGGGAAAGCGGTTTAGGTTATCCCTTACGATGTGATCTAGATTTAGTTGGACCTCGATTTTTGGGTCAAAAATTAGTTCACGGGAATCAACCCAGTAATCGGCTAGCGGTGGCAATTCAATAAATTCTGTTAGCGCCCGATCTCCGGCCCGCAACCACGCCTTCAGCCACCATTTCTTATTTTGGATAGAAATTGGCGAAGTTGGATCGTATGTCTCCGAGACTGTAAATACGCCAAATATCTCCTCATGGCCGTCGGTAAGAAGTCCTGTGTTGAAACACGCCAACCTATCCGACTCGATTATTTTCTGCTGCTCCGACGCCCTCTTAAAGGTGTGCTTAATATATTTATCTAGTACAGGAAGCTTGTTCTTTGACGGCACATGCAAGTACGTCCAGCGCTCCTTCTCCGCCAAATCCGCAAGCCCTTCTAAGCGATCATCCCAATCCGCGACTTTCGCAAATTCAAAAATTCCCGCCATCGCTGCCCCCTACTGACGCAAGGCTTTAGAATAACCGGCACAACTTTCTGGAGTAAAGCGGCAATGGCGGCAACGACCTGCCGCACCATGCCCCTGGTCCGGCTGGGGCGTTTCCAAGCCAACAGGTCCAGTTGCCGGGCGCGGAACGCTGCCAGGGCCTTCGTGTCGATGGGACGGCGGGCCGGTCGGCGTCGGCGGGGGTGCGATGGCGCGGGCACCGGCTGGCCCCTGAAGTAGGCTCGGTGCCGCAGGATGTCTTGTTGGTAAAACTCATCGGCAAACAGGGGATAGCGCGCGTTCAGGCGGCGGCGCAGCGCAGCACGGCGGTTGTTCTCCTTGGTGATGGTATTCGCCATGTCCGTCTCCCACCGCTGCCGGGGGTGGCTTGCCAACGAGCAAGCCATGGCACCCCTTGGTCCTCGGGTTGATGCTTTGCGCATCAACCCTTGCCACGCGGCGAGCGTCGGGGGAGGCAAGTGCAAGGGGTCGGTGGCCGGGCGGGGTAGCTCCCAAAACCGGAGGCGCGCTTGCGCGATCTGCTTGCAGATTTATGGGGCATCCCGGCCACCGACGACGGGCGTCAGACCGGCGCTTGCCCCTTGTGCGCGCCAGGGACCAAGGGTCCCTTAGCAGTCAGCATTATCGCGTTTAAACATGTCGAATTATCGCTTTTGTACATCGGAATACACCGATATCGTTGACGGTCAATATGACCGCTGAAGTGCCAATGGACCTGAAAGCCTTTACCCTGCGATTCGCTACCGACGAAGGGTGCCGCGCCTATATGGAGGCCGTGCTATGGCCCGATGGTCCCGTTTGCCCGGCATGTGGGGCGCTCGGCAATGCGGGGCGGGTGAGCACCCGCGCCGGATTATATGCCTGCCGCGCCTGCAAGGTGCAGTTCACGGTGACGCGCGGAACAGCGATGCACGGATCGCACCTGCCCCTGACGACTTGGTTTCAGGCCATGTTTCTGGTGGCGGAAGGGGTGAACGCCAGAAAGCTAGGTGAGAGGCTGGGGCTGCCCTATGCGACAGCCTGGGCGCTCTCGAAGCGCATTCGGACGATGATGGCCGACCCCACCCGATTCCCACTACGGGGCGTTGTCGGCACTCAGCTTCCTGGCAGTGGCTGCGGCAGGGGCGACGGTCGGCGAGCGAAGGTCCTGGTCGATGAAGCCCTGTCCTGCGGTGATGAGCCGCACGAAAACATGGTCATCGAAGGCAACAACCTTGACGCCCTGAGATGGCTGAGAGCGCAGTATCGCGCAAAAGTGCGCTGCATCCTGATTGACCCGCCCTATGGCACCGGCAATCGAGAGCGCGTCTATCATGACCGCTTCGGCACGGCGGAGTGGTTGGCTTGGCTCAAAGCCCGATTGATAGTGGCGCGCGATCTCTTGGCTGATGACGGCGTGATGCTTGTCTGCATCGACGAAGAGCGGTTTGCCCCATTGGACATGCTCTTGGGCGAGGTGATGCCGGGCCGCCGTATCGGCAGTTTAGTTTGGCGGTGCCGCAGTGGGGCCAACGATGCCGAACGCCTCCTGTCGGTGGATCATGAATATGTTTTGGCCTATGGAAATCCTGGCTTTCGCTTCAACGGCGTTGCTCGGGATACGTCAGCCTATGTCGATGACGGCGATCCGCGTGGTCCCTGGATGCGCGACAACCTCACGAAGGCCCACACCTTCCGCCAACGGCCCAATACCTATTTTCCACTGCGCAACCCAGCCAACGGGCTTTGGTATCCGTGCAGCCCCTGCAATGTCTGGCGTTTCGCCTCTGAAGCTCGCCTTGATGGTAAGGCGCGCGGGCGTCTCAAAAAGGAGACGATGGAGGAATACATCCGCCAAGGGCGTGTCCTTTTCCCTGCGGAGGATATCCCCATTCGTTTCGACAGCATGGCCGAGTTAATACGAGCTATTGACGGCCACCATGTTCCCCAGGATCGGCGCGGCAATCCGCTCCTGCGCCGCGATCTGCCTGATTTGGATTTCTGGATCGGGAAGCCCATCGGCATGGGCCGTCCCGCATTCAAACGCTACCTGTCCGAGGTTCGGGAGCATCGGCCACTCTCGTCATGGATCGGGCAGACCGATGATGGGGGCTGCGCGTTGTTCGGCGATGGCACGGCTCTGCTGCGTCAAATCATGGGAGGCAAGGTTTTCGACCACCCGAAGCCGCTATCGTTGTTCAAGGGGTTGTTGGCACAAACCACCGGGCCGGATGACGTGGTGCTCGACTTCTTCGCGGGTTCGGGCACCACCGCCCATGCCGTCTTGGCTCTGAACGACGAAGATGGCGGCGAACGACGCTTCATCATGGTTTCCAACACGGAAGCCACCGAGCAACAGCCAGACAAGAACCTTTGCCGCGATATAACCGCCGAACGCATCCGCAGGGTCATCGAAGGCTATCGCAGGCCGTCGCGGCGCGATTCCACCGCTGTCGTTGAAGGGCTTGGAGGGGGATTTCGATATCTGCGGGTTCGGATAGAGCAATAGGCGACTCTGCCCGAATGCCCATCACCAGCCAAAGCGGCCCGCAAACAATTCTTCCTGATTGTGGGGCCACGGTGTAAGACCTACACGCCCATAAGCGCAGGGGAATTTAGCTATGGCCGAGGCACTCTTTCGCAAGCTTTCCAAGGACCGCCCTCATTGGGGCACCGAAGAAGAAGTCCGCAAAGGGTGGTTGAAGCACCTCGAAAACCAATTGGACATTACGTTCCATGCCGAGCGAGGCCGGAACGATGCTTCGTACAATCAGGTTATTATTGAATTCAAGGATAAGGGGCTTTTCAAGGGGAGCGTAAAAAGCGCGTCCTTCAAGGAAGCCATCTATGATCGACTGGCGAAATATATCCCTGCGCGAGCCAAGGCTGAAGGCATCCCCGAGGAGGAATACATTGGGATCGCCATTGATGGCGACCATGTATGCTTTGCCTTCTGGCGCGCAGGAAGCATCGTCCACCGCCACCTCCTGCCTTTCAACGAAGCCTCCGTTGAATTGGTTGCGCAGGCGTGCCGAGATGCCAAGCGTCGGGCCGTCACCGCAGAAAACCTTGTTGAAGATTTCGGCCACTCCTCCGGTGTTGGGGCCGCCCTTATGGCTGCGCTGGCGTCGGAGCTTGGCGCGCATCTAAAAGGGACGGGAAACAACAAGGTCCGCATGTTGTTCGAGGAATGGCGGACGCTGTTCGGCCAAGTTGCCGACCTTACACGGGCACAGGAAGAGGCCATTCGCCGGGCAGTTCCCCTGGCAGCCCACCTGCCTGCGAAAGATGCCGTAGCTGGCCTTCTCTTCGTGGTTCATACCTACAACGCCTTCGTCATGAAGATGCTGGCCGCCGAAATCGTTTCGGAGCATGGCCTAAGCGCCTACCCTGATTTCTGCGAACACCTCCTGAGCTTGGGGGATGGCGACCTCCTTGAACGCCTGAACGAAGAGATTGAACGCAGTGCCTTCTTCGAGGCTGCCCGCATCAAAGGGTTTGTCGAAGAGGCCGTTTTTGCTTGGTACGCGGACACTTCGTTGTCCGCCAAAGGGCGCACCGTTATTGCGGCGGCCATTCGCTCCCTGGTCACCCAACTCGCGCTCTATCGGATGGATGATCTCGGGGCAGCGCGCTCGCGTGACGTGCTCAAGTCCTTTTACCAAGCATTGGTGCCCGACCCTCTGCGGAAGGCATTGGGGGAGTTCTATACCCCCGATTGGCTGGTTGATGTTACCTGCGACCGGGCCGGGGTTAGGGCGTGGTTGAAGGTTCGGGCGCTTGATCCGACCTGCGGCTCAGGGTCATTCCTGTTGGAAGTGATCCGCCGGAAGCGCCTGGAGGCCACCGGAATGGCGATGTCCCCCAAGGACACGCTGAGTCTGTTGCTCGACACCGTTTGGGGCTTCGACCTCAATCCGCTGGCGGTACAGGCGTCTCGCGTCAATTTCCTCATCGCCATCGCCGATCTGATCGCCGCGAGCAAATCCGAGGTCGAACTGCCGGTGTTGCTGGCCGACGCGGTTTACTCCCCGGCGCGTTCCCCCGATGCGGACGAGGATGTGGTTGAGTACCGGATTGGCAGCACGCAATCCGATCTCAAGGTGCTAATCCCGGCGGACCTTGCCTTCAACCGGGCGCGCCTGGATCGGGTGTTTGCCGTCATGGCCGATTGCGTGGAGGCCGAGAACACCTACAACAAGGTGGAGAAAGCCCTGGTCAAGAAAGGGGCGCTGACGGCCTCTGAAGCGGGCAATTGGAAAGAACCTTTGGCGGAAACCTATGAGCAGGTGTTGAACCTGCACAAGAAGGATTGGAACGGTATCTGGTTTCGCATCGTCAGGAACTTCTTCTGGTCAGCCGTTGCCGGGCGGTTCGACGTTGTGGTGGGAAATCCCCCGTGGGTCCGCTGGTCAAGCCTCCCGGAACACTATCGGGAAAAGATCAAGCCCACGTGCCAGCAATACGCCATTTTCTCGGAAACGCCTTTTCACGGCGGCAACGAACTCGACATCTCGGGAATGATCACCTACACGGTCGGCGACAAGTGGCTGAAGGATGGCGGCACCTTGGTGTTCGTCATCACCCAAACCCATTTTCAAAGCCCGTCGTCCCAGGGCTTCCGAAGCTTCAAGATCAACAAGGAAACCAATTTCCTTCCCGTCGCGGTTGACGACCTCAAGAACCTCAAGCCTTTCCCGAAGGTCGCCAACAAGACCGCAATCATGCGGCTGGAGAAGGTCGGCAAGAAGAAGCCAAAGTACCCCGTTTCCTATCGGGTTTGGGAAAAGGCGGACGGCTACGGTGCCACCATCCCCGAGGATGCCGATAAGGGCACCGTCCTCGGTCGGGTCTCGATCCTGAATTGGGAAGCGACCCCGGTAGACGGCGGCAATTCTCCCTGGGCCATCTTGCCCAAAGGGCGGTTTGCGGCCATGTCGGCAATTCAGGGGCAGAGCGATTGGCTCGCGGGCCGAAAGGGCGTCACCTGCGATCTCAACGGGGTGCTGCTGGTGAATATCCTCGATGTGAATCCAACCGACGGACTGGTGCAAATTCGGACCCGCCCGGAAGCGGGGCGGACGGATATCGGCCCAGCCAGGACTTTTTGGGTGGAATCCGATCTGCTCTATCCGCTGCTCAAAGGTGCTGCGGATTTCTCGGCCTGCCATGTCCATGTTCAGGACAATCTCTATGTGTTCGTCCCAAACACGGGCATCAACCGCGCCGATTATGAAGCGGCAGAAGCCGTGGTAGACGATCTGCCGAAGACCAGTGCGTATTTCCGCGCCTACCGGAAGCAACTGCTCGCAAGATCGACATACAAGCAGCGCCAGAGCAGTGCGCCGGAATACGTCATCTATAATGTCGGCGCTTACACGTTCGCCCCATACAAAGTGGTCTGGGCCGAACTTTCCAAGACCTTCGAGGCTGCGGTTGTTACCAGCGCCGAGATGCCCAACGGCGGTAAGCGAGTGTTCGTCCCGGACCACAAAATCTATTTCGCCGACTTCACCGACGAAGCCGAAGCGCATTACGTCTGCGCCCTACTGAACTCGTCGCTTGTCCGGGAATACGTGCAAAGCCACACCATCCAAATCCAGGTGTCCAACATCTTCAAGCACCTGAGCCTGCCCGAATTCGAGCCGAAGGACGGAGAGCATAAAAAGCTGGCGAAGCTCTGCAAGGATGCTCACAGTGCCAAGACCGAAGTGAAAAGGGCCGAATTGCTGGCTGCCATGGACAAGATTTCGGAGCGACTTCTAACGGGCAATTGAGACGGGGGGCAGGTTAACCCCGCCATCTAACAGGCCGCAGCCCAGCCCTTTCTTTTTCTTTTTTGGGCCGCAGTCGGGCCTCCTGAGCCTTGGGGCAAGCCCAAGGCTACCCGGCCCACCTTGGACGCACTCCAAAGTCCATCGGGTATCCTTAGCCACTGCTGCCGCTCAGGGTGGTAATGCCATTGCGGATCATCGGACGGCGGCTTTTGTCCTGGGGGCAAAATGAAGCTGTTGGTCTGTGGCCTCTTGCCCAGAAACGTCGGAGGCTTCCGCCGAGCCTGCTCCATGACCTTTTCCATCTCCTGCCGACTTTCCTCCATTTTCCGCTCCCCCGTTTCCTTGGATTCCACCCCTACTTTTCCCCTGGTGCCCACCCGCGACCCTGCGGGGCTATCTGATAGGACACCATTTGACACCAAACTTTCGGCATGATTGGCGTTGCCGCCCTCATGGTCGTGCCGAAGCTCCTTCCAGGCCCGCTTGACCGTTTCCAGGGATACCCCGGCGGCCTCGGCGACGGCGATCTGAGTGGGGGTGATGCCTGCGTTTGCCATGGTCAGCCGCCAGAAGGCATCGGCAATGGCGGCCCGGTTCTTGGCCTTGGCTTGCGCCGGGCCATACTTACCGCCTCGGGCCTGCCGTTCTGCCAAGGGCAAGGTGTCGTCCAGGCGCATGACGCCGCGCTGCTTGCCGTCGCTCTGGGCGCGGGGGCGCAGGTCGAAACGGCAGAATTTTGCCATGCTGCTCGCCATGGCCTCCAATTCGCAGTGGGGCAACCCACCGACGTTCCGCTCCTCAAGCCGCTCCAGCACCTCGGAACGAAATTCGACCCATGGCAGGTTCCCACCCCCATGCCATTCGTTCCAACGATCCCAGCACAGGTCATAGGCCCACCACCGCACTTCCTCGAACAGGGTGGTATTGCGGCTGCCAGGGTCTTGGGAGGCCAGTGCCAGCCCTTTACGGCGTCCATGGCGGCGGGCCTCGTATGCCTTGGCCTCATCTTCAATGACGGCCTCGATTTCGACTCCCAAGGCCGCCACAAACTCGTCAAACGAGTACGGGCGGCCACCGTCTGGGAAAATCGCCTGAAAATCCCTGTGCAAGGGATTCTTGGTGGTCTGCATGGTGTAGTGAGGGTCGCCATCCAAGGCGCGATTCAAAGCGCGCTGGATGAGTGACAATCTGACCTGAAATTTGCGGTCGCTTTTGGGACCGAAGCTGACCGGCCCAGCAAGCTCATAGGTGACGTGATGCCGCCCGCGCTTCTCCGGGTCGGGATGATCCCAGGGATTGAAGACGATCATAAGCGGCGGCAAGCCGATGGCTTTCCACAGGTCGATATCATCATGGTCGCAGTCGATGGTGACGTACCGGACATATTGCTTGGCGTTCAGGCCGACGCCACGAACCTCGGGCCATTCCGGGTGGGTTTTCGGCCACATCCATGTGGCGGCGATACCCTTGCGTTCTTCGCGCTCAGTTAGCTTCCGCTCGAAAGCTTTGCACCACTTGGGTAGCTTTTCCCACAAATCCTGGATTCCGCCTGGATAAGGCGACAGGTCAAGCACAGGCTTGACTAAGTCAATATCTTGCCGCATCTTGTAATCATCCACTGAAAACGACCCCACCGGAGCGGCGCTAACCGCGTTGATGGTGGGGTTTCGTTTTAGGATGAGCGGCTCATACGCCCTGGACAACCTTCGTTGCAGTTGTCAACATTGAAAAGGCCGGTAATTTATACCGGCCTTTAATTATTACATGAGTGTCAACTTGTTTGCGGTATTTATACCGCACCAGATTTAGCCTGTGCGGGCAACCTCCCGGTCAGGCCGGGCAACCATGAATAGGCCGGGGTATTCAACTCGATCCAGGTAGGGCTTCAGGGATTCAGGGCAGAATCGCTCTGAGCCATAGTCGATCTCAGCCGATCCGCTGACGCTCCATCCGCCGATAGCCTCACGGATTTGTTGGTTCTCGGGGAACAGGTCACGCATTGCCTGTGCGAAGGTATGGCGAAGCGAGTGCATCGTCGTCTCAGGACTATGCACACCCGCCTCACTCAAAAGGGCCGTAAGCTTGCCCCGAACACTCTCGTAATAGCCGTATTGGCCGTATTTGGTGACAGCGAACATCTTACGTTCGCCTGCCGCCTTGCGAGCTTGAACAAAGTCCACGAAGCCAATGTCCACGAGCTTCTGATGGAGAGGAATGGTGCGAACGGAGAACTTGTTCTTCGTTCGCGTGTCAGGGCCGCTCGTTGGCAACCGAAGACGCTCAGCCACCTTCCGCTTACGTTCCTCAACCGTAATCCGAAGGGACCACAAGCCGGTGCGCTCGGACTTCACGAGGTCGCCAACATTCAATTGGGCACATTCGCTCGGACGAAACCCTTGGTGAAGGCAGACGACGGGAATCCAGGTAACGGGGTCGAAGACGTAATCGCGGTGGAACAGTAGCCGAAGCTCCTCCTCGGTAAACCCGCGCTTCTTCGATCCTGCAACGTTGCGAAGCTTAATGTTCGCTGCCGGGGTGCTGGCCAACAAGCCCTCGTCCATCCCCCATTGGAACAGTTGGGATATGCCCCCCAGGTATTTGTTTACCGCACTACGCTCAAGGAAGGTTGGCATCCCGATTTTCCGGGCCGTCTCCTCATCGGGGTCGTCTATCCCCATTGCTTCTAGTTGGCGCAGGCAGGCGTAATACTTTTCCCGAGTGATCTCAGCGATCTCCGCAAACGGCATTTCTTTGAATTCTGGGCGCTTCTTCGCATACGTGGGTAGCCACAGCATGATCTCCCGGACGCGCTTTATATCGTCGCGGTCGATGAGGCGGATGTCCCGATCCTCCCCAAAGACGTCAGTGATGATGTCAAAGCCTGGGCGGTGATTTCCCTTCGTCGTTGGAGAAAGGTCCTCACGATTGATGTCACCCTCGAACTTCTCGATCAAATCCCGCAGCATGACGGGCCGGTGGTGGATGGTGGCAGGAGCGTGGATTTTCCGATGAACGGCCACCACCTCTTCCACCTCGGGCAGGCGGACTGCAAACATAGTGGGGAGCACGTCCGGAAGGGAGTATTTGATCTTGCCGAGGGCATACGGCGAGAAGGTCCAGCGCAACGCTTCCCCCAGGTGCTCGACTAACAAGTCGAGGAACTGCTCAGGTCGAAACTGCTTCCCCTCCCCCTTCTGCCGGTGCCATTCGCTCCATGCAATGTCGATGCATGCCCGGATGGTGCTGTCTTCGATATCGGTGAAGTGATGCCCCTTGGTGCGCCCCTTCGCCTTCTCGATGCGGCTTTCAATTTCGTCATGGACACCACGCCAGCGCCGGGCGGCCTCGTCCCTGTCGCTTGTCTTCAGCGCCCGCTTGATGAGCTTGCCGAGATCAGCTTCGAGCCCCTTCGGCGTCCGCCGCCAATAGTACCAGCGGCCATCCATATCCGTCCTCAGATAGGGCAAGTCCCAAGAAGCCATCAACACCCCCCACGGCGACAATGTTACCGGCCCGTGTTACCGGATTTCGTTACCGCAGGCAAGGTTTTCCTTGGTTTCTGCGGTGTCCGCCACCGCCACCCAAGTCCTCCCTAAACTTGAGCCCCGGCCCCGTGCCGGGGCTTTTTTTTCGTTGGAATTCAAGCCTGTCGGCCGCCCACAGTGCCAGCGCGGCCGCGACCCGACCGGCCACGGACGGCACCGCCGCCGCCCCGCCGGAGAGGTGCCCGCCGCCCGGCGCGCTGGAATGGCGCTGATCAGCAAGAGCCGGGGCCGCATACCCATTTTCTCAGTGTGGAATTAGCTTATGCCGCTGGTCAGGCGGTTATCATGCTTCCGGCACCAAGCTATCCACTTTTTGCACTGCACCCAGTCCTTTTCGCACCTGCCACAACGCCGGCCCACAGCCGACCGGGGCAACCGCAATCTACCAATGGATGATAGGCAGAAGACCGTCAGTTACGAAAGTTGTCCACCACCCGTTGATGGCGAAGACGCAGGATTGGGCCGCTGAAAAATAGGTTTCACCAGACACCCTGCACGCCGTAAACTTTGCCGGACACTCGGGTTCAGTATTGGGTGCGCGTCGTGGACGACCACATCGTGGACGATTTCATTGCCAGCCTTCAAACCGCCACGACGGTAGAGGCGGCCCGCGACCTGTTTACCAAAACGCTGAACCGCCTGGACGTCGGCCATTACGCGTATCTGGGACTGCGGTTTCGCGGCAGCGGCCCGCGTGGCCGGCCGTTCTTCATCACCACCTATCCCCAGCCGTGGGTCGAGCATTACGACAGCAACAATTACCTGCAGGTCGACCCGGTAATGCTTGACGCGCCGTCGCGCAGCACCCCCATGCACTGGGGCACCAAGGACCATCGCAAGCTGGTCACGCCGCGGCAGAAGAAGTTTCTCAACGAAGCGGCCGAAATGGGGCTGTGCCATGGCAGCGCCATCCCCATCCACGCCGCCGGCGGCGAATTCGGGCTGGTCAGCATCGCAGTGGATGCCCCGCCGCGCCAATTTGCCACGCTGATACGCAGCCACCAGCACCACATGCACCTGCTGTCGCTGTATTACCACGCCCATGTGGCGGAGAATTTCATCAGCAGCGAAAGCCCGAAAGTGTCGGTGACCAGCCGCGAACGGGAATGCCTGCTGTGGTCGGCGCTGGGCAAAAGCTCGTGGGAGATTTCGGAAATCCTGCGCATTTCCGAGGCCACGGTGAACTTCCACATGCAAAACGCCATGCGCAAGCTCGAGGTCTATTCGCGCCCGCATGCCATCGTCAAAGCCGTGATGATGGGTATCATCACCCCCTGAGGGCGGCCACCCTCCCCATGTCAATACATTGATATCGTTATGAAAACAGGCGGACGGCAAAAGCCGTCCGCCGGATTGTCCGCGCTTGCCGCCCTGCGGGCAACCTATCAGTTCTGCTAGCACCCAAAAGGTCGTGTCCGGGTCACCAATAGCTGCGTTGGCAAGGCTATCGGGAGGACCCCATGCAGGGGCTGGGCGTATACGGTGCGGGATATTTCCCGCCGGTTGAGCGGGTGCTGAATTCCATGTTTCGCTTGCGCCACCGCGTGTTCAAGGAGCGGCTGGACTGGGATGTGCCCAGCCACGACGGCATCGAGCGCGACCAGTTCGATGACGAGGATCCGGTCTATCTGGCCTATCACAGCAACGATGGCGAAGTGGTCGGGTGCGTGCGCCTGTTGCCGACCACCGGCCCCAACATGATCCGCGACATCTTCCCGCATCTGGCCGAGGAAGCCATTCCCGCCGACGGCCGCGTATGGGAGGTCAGCCGCTTCGGGATCGACGCCGGCGACGACGCCGTGCTGGGGGCTGGGCAGATCAACACCATCACTTACGCACTGGTCGCCGGCATTCACGAGGTGGGGCTGGATTACGGCCTCACCCACATGGTCGCGGTCATGGACGTGCGCATAGAGCGCATCCTGCGCCGCGCCGGCTGCGTCATGCGCCGTATCGGGCGGCCGCGCCGCATCGGCAATTGCGTCGCGCTGGCCGTGGAATTCGAAGTCAGCCCCATCGCCCTGGAAAACATCCGCTGCAACGGCGGCCTGACCGGGCGCATCGCACCACACCCCCTGGAAGAAGCGGCATAAAGGAGAAAGAGATCATGCCCAGCGCCAAGGATATAGAGGTTGCGCTCTATTACCTGCAGTCGGAATGCTACAAGGCCGGCTATCCCGAGACCGGCTATCTTATCGAGGTCGCCCGGCTGTCGCTGGAAGACGCCAAACGGGCCGAACCCGCCGCAGCCCCGGCGCCCGAGGGCGGCAACGTGGTGCGCTTGCGCGCCTAGGCGGCCACTTTCACCACCTGAGCGATAGCAAAACGGCGACCGGCATCCCCGGTCGCCGTTGTCGCAGGAACCGGGCGCCACGACTTTCACGGTCTACGGGAAAAACCCTTCCCCATCATGACATTATGCTATACATAGGTTAGCCCCACTCATTACAAAGGTCGGTGGGGACGGTGCCGGAACCACCCGGCACGCCTTTGAACGACGATGGACTGATGATGGTGGCACGCCCCCCCACCCGTTCCCCCTCCTCCGGCGGACGCGCCAATGACGTGGATGCCCATGTGGGCACCCGCATCCGCCTGCGCCGCGCCGCGCTCGGCCTCAGCCAGGAAAAGCTGGCCCAGGCCCTGGGATTGACGTTCCAGCAGGTGCAGAAATACGAAAAGGGGGTCAACCGCGTGGGCGCGTCGCGGCTTTACGACCTTGCCCGCGTCCTCGACGTTCCCATCGGCTATTTCTTCGACCAGTTGCTGCCCGCTGCGCCGCCGGTCGAGCACACCGACGTGCCCACCATGCCGGTGGCGGACGCCGGATTGAAACGGGAAACGCTGGAACTGATGCGCGCCTATAACGGTATCAACGACCCCATCGTGCGGCGGCGCGTCTATGATCTGGCGCGCGCCCTGGGCGATGCCGCCGATCCGCCCACACGCAAGGCCTGACCGCGCCACGGCCGACAGGCGCCGGGCCGCCCCCCCCCCCGGCTTGCCTTCACCCCCAGTTCCCGGGCAGGCGGCACCGCGCTAGGTGCGGCGTTCCTCTAAATCCACCTCGATCGCGGTCAACACCAGTTCCAGGGTCATGGCGGTGTTTTCCATGCCCTCTCCGCGCGCATTGGCAAGCAGACGCATCAGCGTCCCCTTCATGGCCTGGGCCGTCACCTCCACATCGCCATGGCGCGACGTACCGTCCAATCGCGGCCGAACGTAGATGACATTACTCATGTTCCCCCCCTTCGGGCTGTACCGCCCGATTCCAGAACGGGGCCGGATGGGCACCCGCCCCCCGGCTCGGGCCGCCCGAACGGCCCGCCGCCTTTTCCATTATGGGGCTACGACACCGCCCTTCGGCAAGCCTCAGTTGTGTATTGATACAATCAATCACACCCGCGCACGCCACCATCCGGACGGCATGCACCGCGAAGCGGGCAGCATGCCTCGACTTTCACGCCGGAAGGCGCCACGCCTGGCCCATGAATGTCAATGAAGGTTGAACTTTCAAGCCGAGCCCGGGAGGAAGCGTTGCATGCGCACATCGCCCCGCCGGGAAAGGGATACGGGCGGGACCCGCGGGCGCACCCGCCGCGCGGCAAGCGCAGGCCCAAAGGAAAACGGTCCCGGCCATCCCCATGGCCGGGACCGTTCCTTGGGCGTCCGGAGGGCTTAGGCTTATTCCTCGCTGCTCGCCCCCAAGGCCTTGGCGAGGTCGAGGACCCGCTTGCGGACCTGGGGATCGGTGATGCGGTAATAGGCGCGCACCAGCTCAAGCGTTTCACGCTTGGTCATGGGATCGGCTTCGAAGCCGGTCGGCTCCTCGGCCAGGCCCGAGATCAGGCGGGGGGACAGCGCCTCCACCTCCTCGGACATGTCGTCGAAGAAGAAGCTGACGGGAACATCGAGGACACGGGAAAGGTCGAACAGGCGCGAGGCGCCAACGCGATTGGCGCCGCGTTCATACTTCTGGACCTGCTGGAAGGTCAGCCCCAGGGCCTCACCCAACTTTTCCTGGCTCATCCCCAGCAGGGTACGACGCAGACGGACGCGTGCCCCCACGTGCACATCGACAGGGTTGGGTTTGCCCGACGGAGTGCGTCCACGGCTAGAGTGGCGGCGGCCGGTGGTCTTTTCGGCCAATTTGGCGGTAGCAGTCATTGATGGATCCTATAACACAACGCCCCAGTTGCATGTTGTCATGAAATGGACAGCCCTGGCAACTACTTGTTGTGACTCCGCCTTTAATTACATGATCTTACCCAAAAGTCGGAGCACATTCTCTCGCGCCAAGGATGCACATATGCGGTTTGTCGTAAAAGTTGACCAAATTCAACTTCTGTCATGAGACCAATTCTCAAATATTCATTTTGCCCAGGTCAGGTATTGACCTAAACGCACTTGCAGGAACGCTGGGGCGGTGCCTATGCTTCCGTCTATCGGCAGATTTGGCATAGCCCAACGACATATGCCCTTTGGCCGATAACAACAAGCAGGCGGACGAAATGGCGAAGCGGAAACTCATCACCGTCGATGGAAACGAGGCCTGCGCCTCGGTGGCCTATCGCGTCAGCGAAGTGGCGGCCATCTACCCGATCACCCCGTCTTCGACCATGGGCGAGCTGGCGGACCAGTGGGCGTCCGAGGGCAAGGCCAACCTGTGGGGCGCCGTGCCCGACGTGGCCGAAATGCAGCACGAGGGCGGCGCCGCCGGCGCCGTGCATGGCGCGCTCCAAGCCGGCGCGCTGGCGACCACCTTCACCGCGTCGCAGGGCCTGCTGCTGATGATCCCCAACATGTACAAGATCGCGGGCGAGCTGACCGCGTTCACCATGCATGTGTCGGCCCGCACCATCGCCACCCACGCGCTGTCCATCTTCGGCGATCATTCCGACGTCATGGCCTGCCGCCAGACCGGTTTCGCCATGCTAGCGGCCGGCAGCGTGCAGGAAGCCCACGACATGGCCGCCATCGCGCATTCCGCCACGCTGAAGGCGCGCGTGCCGTTCCTGCATTTCTTCGACGGCTTCCGCACCTCGCACGAGGTGGCCAAAATCGAGGAGCTGACCGACGCCGATCTGCGCAGCCTGATCGACGAGGAGCTGATCACCGCCCACCGCCACCGCGCGCTGTCGCCCGACCGTCCGGTGCTGCGCGGATCGTCGCAGAACCCCGACACCTTCTTCCAGATGCAGGAAGCGCGCAACCCGTGGTACCTCTCCTGTCCCGGCATCGTCCAGGACACCATGGACGCCTTCGCCAAGCTGACCGGCCGCGCCTACAAGCTGTTCGATTACCATGGCGCCGCCGATGCCGACCGGGTGATCGTCATCATGGGGTCGGGCGCGGAAACCGTGCACGAGACGGTGGATCACCTGAACGCGCAGGGCGCGCGCCTGGGCGTGGTCAAGGTGCGGCTGTTCCGCCCGTTCTCGCTGGATGCGCTGGTGGCCGCGCTGCCCCCGTCGTTGCGCGCCATCGCCGTGCTGGACCGCACCAAGGAGCCGGGATCGGTGGGCGAACCCTTGTATCTGGACGTGGTGGGCGCCCTGGCCCAGGCCAAGGCGCAGGGCCTGCGCCCGACCGCCGCCGACCCGGTGGTGATCGGCGGCCGCTATGGCCTGGCCAGCAAGGAATTCACCCCTGCCATGGTCAAGGCGGTGTACGACGAACTGGCCAAACCCACGCCCCGCCACAATTTCACCGTCGGCATCACCGACGACGTCACCGGCCTGTCGCTGCCGGTGGACGACCACTTCCACCTGCCCGCCGGCGCGGTCAAAAGCGCGCTGTTCTTCGGCCTGGGTGCCGACGGCACCGTGGGCGCCAACAAGAATTCCATCAAGATCATCGCCGAGCAGGCCGGTTTCCACGGCCAGGGCTACTTCGTCTATGATTCGAAGAAGTCGGGCGCGGTGACCATCTCGCACCTGCGCTTCAGCCCCGAGCCGATCCGCAGCGCCTATCTGCTGGACGAGGCCGACTTCGTAGCCTGCCACCACTTCGTCTTCCTCGACAAGTACGACGTGCTGGAGCATGCCCGCCCCGGCGCCACCTTCCTGCTGAATTCGCCCTATGGCAAGGACGAGGTGTGGGACCACCTGCCGCGCGAGGTGCAGCAGGAGATCATCGACAAGCAGGTCAAGCTGTACGTGATCGACGCACGCAGCGTGGCGCTGGCCGCCGGCATGGGCCAGCGCATCAACACCATCATGCAGACCTGTTTCTTCGCCCTTTCCGGCGTGCTTCCCAAGGACGAGGCGATCAAGCACATCAAGAAGGCCATTGAGAAAACCTATGGCCGCAAGTCGGAAAAGCTGGTCGCCAAGAATTTCGCCGCGGTGGACCAGGCGCTGGAACACCTGGAAAAGGTGACCATCCCCGGCGCCGTCACCGCGACCCGCGTGCGTCCGCCGATCGTGCCCCAGGACGCCCCCGAGTTCGTCCAGCGTGTCTCGGCCATGATGCTGGCCAACAAGGGCGATCTGCTGCCGGTTTCGGCCTTCCCGCCCGACGGCACCTGGCCCACCGGCACCGCCCGCTTCGAGCGCCGCAACATCGCCGCCGAACTGCCGGTGTGGGAGGCAAGCCTGTGCATCCAGTGCAACAAATGCACGCTGGTCTGCCCGCACGCCGCCATCCGCGCCAAGGTGGCCGAGCCGGCCGCCGTGGCCGGCGCGCCGGCCACGCTCAAGCACACCCCCTACAAGGGCGGAGAGTTCAAGGGCGCCGAATACCTGTTGCAGGTGGCGCCCGAGGACTGCACCGGCTGCACGCTGTGCGTCAAGGTGTGCCCCGGCAAGGACAAGAAGGACCCGTCGCGCATCGCGCTCTACATGCAGCCCAAGCAGGACATCCTTGAGCCGGAAAAGGCCAATTGGGATTTCTTTCACGGGCTGCCCGAGGCCGACCGCACCGTGCTGGCCAAGCCGACGGTGAAGACCGCCCAGTTCCTGCAGCCCCTGTTCGAATTCTCCGGCGCCTGCCTGGGCTGTGGCGAAACCCCCTATCTCAAGCTGCTGACCCAGCTCTACGGCGACCGGCTGATGATCGCCAACGCCACCGGCTGTTCGTCGATCTTCGGCGGCAACCTGCCCACCACCCCCTATGCCCGGAATGCCGATGGCCGCGGCCCGGCATGGTCCAATTCGCTGTTCGAGGACAACGCGGAATTCGGCATGGGCTTCCGTCTGGCGGTGGATGCCCACAAGGCCCATGCCAGGCAGATGCTGGGCCACCTGGCCGCCACCGGCAAGGTGCCCGAGCAATTGGCCACGGCGCTGATCCATGCCCCCCAGAACGACGACGGCGAAATCGCCGCCCAGCGCGCCCGCGTGGAGGAGTTGCGCAAGCTCCTCGCCTCGGTGCCGGGGATCGAGGCCGCGCGTCTGGCCGACGTGGCCGATTACCTGGTGGAAAAGGTGATCTGGATCGTCGGCGGCGACGGCTGGGCCTATGACATCGGCTATGGCGGCCTGGACCACGTGTTCGCGTCCGGCAAGAACGTCAACATCCTGGTCATGGACACCGAGGTCTATTCCAATACCGGCGGCCAGCAATCCAAGGCCACCCCGCTGGCGGCCACAGCCAAGTTCGCCGTCGCCGGCAAGAGCCTGCCCAAGAAGGATCTGGGCATGATGGCCATGGCCTATGGCGACGTCTATGTCGCCAATGTGGCCTTCGGCTCCAAGGACGTGCAGACCATGCGCGCCATCCAGGACGCGGTGGCATGGCCGGGGGTGTCGCTGATCGTGGCCTATTCCCACTGCATCGCGCATGGCTACGACCTGTCGCACGGCCTGGACCAGCAAAAGCTGGCGGTGCAGTCCGGCTATTGGCCGCTGTACCGCTGGGACCCGCGCAAGCTGGGCAGCGGCGAACATCCGCTGACGCTGGACAGCGCCGAACCGACCGGGCACCTGTACGAGTTCCTGAAGAACGAGGCCCGCTTCACCATGGCCGAGCGCCACGACCCCGAACGTTTCCGCGCCCTGGTGACCCAGGCGGAACAGGCCATCCACGCCCGCTTCGCCAAGCTGCGCCGCTTCGCCGGCCTGCCCGAGGGCGGCGGCGCCCAACCCGGCGCGCAATAGGACCGCAATACCCCGGAAGCCCCCCTCCGCCGGCAACAGGAGGGGGGTTTTCGTTCCCGGCCCGCGACGCCAACATTGGGTTCATCCCATCGGACAAGCCGCCGCATGACCAGTACCGAAATCCTTGCCCGCACCCGCGATTTCAAGGCCGCCCACAACGTCACCGTTTCGGGCGAAGGCGCGACCACCGTGGTGCTCGCCAACGGCTTCGGCACCGACCTGACCATCTGGAGCCGGGTGCTGCCCTGGCTGGAACGGCGTTACCGCGTGGTGCGCTTCAACTGGCTGATCGACCCCAGCCATTACGATACCGCGCGCTACGGCTCCTTACATGGTTTCGCCGACGATCTGCTGGCGCTGCTGTTGGCGATCAACGCGCCGCCCTGCCTGTATATCGGCCATTCCATGGCCGCCATGGCCGGCATGCTGGCGGCCAAGCGCGCCCCCGAACGGTTCAAGGGCATGGTCATGCTGGCGCCGTCGCCGTGCTTCGTGAACCGGGGCGATTATGTGGGCGGTTTCGAGCGCGAGCAGATCGATGCGCTGCTGCACGACCTGGGCAGCGACTACCTGAATTGGGTGACCGCCTTCTCGCCGCTGGCGGTGGCCGCGCCCCCTGACCGCCCCGAGGTGGCGGAATTCACCCGCTCGCTGCTGGCCATGCGGCCGGACGTGGCGTTCTCCATGGCGCTGACGGTCTTCAACATGGATCTGCGCGACCAATTGGACGGCTTCGATGTGCCGACCACCATCGTGCAGACCAGCGACGACATCGCCGTGCCCATGGCGGTGGCGCAATACCTGCACGCCCGCTGGCCGAACAGCCGGCTGGAAGAGATCGAGGCCTCGGGCCACTTTCCGCACCTGACCGCGCCGGCCCAACTGATCGCCATCCTCGGTCGCAGCCTGCCGCTGTCCTGAAGGCCGGTCAGCGGCCGCGCTTGGCCGCCTGGATCAGCCGCTCAAGCCCGTCCAGGAAGCGCGAACGGTCCTGACGGGTGAATCCGGCCGGCCCGCCGGTGATCTCGCCGGTTTCGCGCAGGCCCTTCATCAGGTCGCGCATGGCCATCTGCATGCCGATATTGGCCTCTTCGAACGGCCGGCCGCGCGGGTCGATGGGCTTGGCGCCCTTTTGCAGGCAGCGCTGGGCCAGCGGGATATCGGCGGTCACCACCACGTCGCCGGAATTGGCGCGCTCGGCGATGATGTCGTCGGCGGCGTCGGCGCCGGCTTGCGCCACCACCTGCGATACCAGGTAATGGTCGATGCGGTGCCAGCGGTTGGCGACGATCAGCACCGGGATCTGGTGCCGTTCGGCCACCCGGATGGCTTCGTCCTTGACCGGACAGGCGTCGCCGTCGATCAGGATGGTGATGGGTGCGGTCATGGGGCGGTTTTACGGTACAGCACGTGGCGACGCAACCAATGCCCCTCGGCCAGGGCGGGATGGTCGAATTCGCCATCCGCCTTCATGCCCAGCCGCCGCATCACCGCCTGGGACCTTTGGTTGACGGTGGCGGTAAACGACACGATCTCGGCCAGCCCCAGCGCGGTGAAGCCATGATCCATCGCCAGGCCGGCCGCCTCGGTGGCGTAGCCGTGCCCCCACAGCGGTTCATCCAGCCGCCAGGCGATCTCCACCGCCTTGCCGAAGGGCATCTCGCAGGCCGGCTCGCCCAGGCCGACGAAACCGCCGAATTCTGCGACGCCCGGCACCTCCAGCGCCCACCATCCCCAGCCGCGCCGTTCGAGCGCGGCGGCGATGCGGTCGGCCAAGGCGTCGCTTTCCGCCGGTCCCAGCAATCCGGGCAGGAACTCCATCACCCGGGGATTGGCCCCCATGCGGCGAAACCCGGCCCGGTCCGAAGGTCGCCACGGCCGCAGGACGACGCGGCCCGATTCCAGCACTGTCATTTGTCACCAACCCATCACCACAGCGACACGGCGCGGTCATCAGTCATCGCTATGGTTGAATAAGGAAAAAGAACAGGAAAAGGGAAAACGCCATGCCCCGCTGCCATGCCTGCCCGCGCAGCCTCAACTGCCGCGTTCCCGGCGAACTGGCCCGCTTCGGCGAGGTCGCCCATCGCCTGGCAACCCAGCGCCGCAATCCCCTGCTGCAACAGCGGCTCCACTATTACATGGAACACCCCGGCTGTCTGGTGGAAGCCGGAATGGTGGAACTTTAGCCGCCGTCAGTGACAATTCGCACACAACCAGCCTGCGTCCCGCACATGGGAGGCGCCCCCATTTCACACATGGAACACAGTTGTTTCGTATATTAGAAAGGAGGCGACAGGGACAGGAGGACTTCAGTCATGACCACGGTCGTCGAGCCGGACAAGATACCCGCCAGCACCATCAAGCAAGGCGAGGTGCCGTTCTACCGTGAACGCGGGCAAGCGCAGCCGCGCGCCGTCAAGGGGCGGTTCCGCGACATCAAGTGGTGGGCGATGGCCATCCTGCTGGGCTGGTGGCATCTGGCGCCGTTCCTGCGCTGGGACCGTGGCGCGGGCGCGCCGGACCAGGCCATCCTGATCGACATGCCCGGCCGCCGCGCCTATTTCTTCAACATCGAGATCTGGCCGCAGGAGGTCTATTACATCACCGGCATCCTGCTGATCGCCGCCATCTCGCTGTTTCTGATGAGCGCGCTGGCCGGCCGCATCTGGTGCGGGTTCCTGTGCTGGCAGACGGTCTATACCGACCTGTTCCAGCAGATCGAACGCTGGGTGCTGGGCGACCGCAACGCCCGCATCACCTTCGGCCGCCAGCCCATGAGCGCGGCCAAGGCCCTGCGCCAGGGCATTGTCTATGCGTTGTGGCTGATGGTGGCCGCCTCTTGCGGCATCGGCTTCACCCTGTGGTTCGGCGACGCCTTCCAGACCCTGCGCGAGATCTTCACCCTCCAGGCTTCGCCGGCCACCTATCTGTTCATCGGCGTCATCGGCGGCTTCTGCTTCCTGCTGGCCGGCTTCGCGCGCGAGCGCGTCTGCGTCTACATGTGCCCCTATTCGCGCTTTCAGTCGGCCATGCTGGACGAGCATTCGCTGATCGTGTCCTACGAGAAGTGGCGCGGCGAGCCGCGCGGCGCCGCCCCCAAGAGCCAGGATTTCACCGGGCGCGGCCATTGCGTCGATTGCAAGATGTGCGTCCAGAGCTGTCCCACCGGCGTGGACATCCGTTTCGGCAACCAATTGGCCTGCATCGGCTGCGGCCTGTGCATCGATGCCTGCGACACGGTGATGGACAAGTTCGGCCTGCCGCGCGGGCTGATCCGGCTGGATTCCTCGGCCAATCTGGAGGCCCGCACCGGCGGCGCCACGCCTCCGGGCCGCCGCATCGTGCGCCCGCGCACCATTCTTTATTCCGCCCTGCTGGCGGTGGTGGGCACGGTGATGCTGGCCGCGCTGCTGACCCGCTCCACCACCGAGGTGAACGTGCTGCACGAGCGCAGCCCGCTGTTCGTGCAGATGTCGGACGGCGGCATCCGCAACGGCTATTCCTACAAGGTGCTGAACAAGGTGCGCCAGGATCGCGTCTTCACGCTGACCACCCAGGGCGTTTCCGGTGCCCGCATCGACGTCATCGGCGGCGACAGCGGCGTGACCGAGACCGAGCTGGCGGTGGAAGGCGACACTGTCGGCACCTTCCGCCTGTTCGTCACCGCGCCCGACGCGGCGGTGAAGGCCGCGCGCCAGCCGATCACCTTCGTGCTGACGGAAAAGGGCACCGGCCAGGTGGTGCACAGCGAAAGCATGTTCGCCGCCCCCGATCGCTGAACGCCCTCCCCGCCCCCTG
Source organism: Pseudomonadota bacterium (assembly GCA_023426365.1). Classification (GTDB taxonomy): domain Bacteria; phylum Pseudomonadota; class Alphaproteobacteria; order Rhodospirillales; family Magnetospirillaceae; genus Magnetospirillum. The sequence goes on along the minus strand of JAFAAW010000136.1, from coordinate 4,174 downwards.
CCGCGCGCCCGTCCACCCGTTGGGCGGGCGCGTCGTTTCAGGCCGTCATCGCAGCCCCTGATAACCACTCGCTAACCGCCGCGGGTCCAGCATTGCCGCTTTGGCAGGGAAAGGCGGGCGGCCCATGGTGGCGGTGACAGGACTGACGGCGGCGGACGAGGCCACCTTACGCCGGCTGATGGCGCGCATGGCGGCCGATGGTCTGCCGCTGGACGGGCTGGCCCGGGTGCAATGGCGCCGGATGGAGGGGTATAACGGGCTGGTGGAACCGTCCCGGCCGGACGGCGGCGACCGGTGGCGCTGCGTGCTCTACCTGGCCACCGGGGCGCCCTTCACCATCGCCCACGAACTGGCCCACGTGGCCGACATCGCGCTCAGGCCCGAGGAAACCGCCCGCCACCTGAGCGCCGCCATGCCCCATGCCTGGCACCTCGCCCATCGCATGGGTTCCGAATATTTCGCCAATCGCATCGCCACCCGCTATTGCACCGATGACGAGATCTTTCCCGCCTTCCAGAACGACCGCGTCGGCATGGTCAAGGGCGCGCGCGACAGGCAGTGGGCGGACGTGCTGATCAATTACGCCATGCTGCTGGGCATCTTCCACGGGCTGGACCGGCTGGACGTGGAACCATTGGAACTGCTGCCCGAGTCCTATCTGGACAGCCTGCCCCAGGCGGTGCTGGACGGCATGGCCGGCTTCCGCGCCGACGCCGATCGCCTCTTTCGCGCCTGCACCGTTGCGGCCGCCGCCTGACAACCATTGCCAGCAAGGACGGAACACCCCACACTCGCTCTCCCGTTTCATCACAGGAGCACGAGATGGCCACCGTCACCCTGAAGGGCAATCCCATCAACACCAGCGGCGACCTGCCCGCCGTGGGCAGCGCCGCCCCCGATTTCACCCTGGTCAAGACCGACCTGTCGGCGGTGTCGCTGAAGGATCTGGCCGGCCAGACCGTGGTGCTGTCCATCTTCCCCAGTGTCGATACCCCCACCTGCGCCGCGTCGGTGCGCCGCTTCAACGCCGAGCTGGAAAAGCTGGGCAACGTCACCGTGCTGTGCGCCTCGGCCGACCTGCCCTTCGCCCACAAGCGCTTCTGCGGCGCCGAGGGGCTGGATCGCGTGCACGGCGTGTCCGACCTACGCGACAAGGATTTCGGCAAGCGCTACGGCGTCAGCATCGTCGATGGCCCGCTGGCCGGCCTGCTGGCCCGCGCCGTGGTGGTGATCGGCGGCGACGGCAAGGTGAAGCATTCCCAACTGGTGGCCGAGGTGGCCGACGAGCCGGATTACGCCGCCGCCCTGGCCGCCGCCAAGGGCTGAAGAAAGCACGGGAAGGGGCGATCCGCCCCTTCCCCGCCTGCCGCGCCGCCACGGCAGGGAAAGCGCTTATGTCCCCACGGCGAAGGCCGCCTCGTGCGTCGCGACCCGGTTCTTGCCGGCCCGCTTGGCCGCGTACAGCGCCCGGTCGGCCAGTCGCATGACCTGATGAACGTCCTCGTCGTGTTCGGGCCACACCGCCACGCCGACGCTGCACCCGATGCGGGCCTCGGTGCCATCCAGGTCGAACGGCCGCCCCAGGGCGGCGATGATGCGCTCGCCCACCGCCACTCCGTCCTCCAGCGGCTTGCCATCGGCGGCGGACAGCACCAGTACGAATTCGTCGCCACCCAAACGGGCCACCAGATCGGCGCCGCGCGCGCAGCCGCGCAGGCGCTGCCCGACCTCGTGCAGCAACAGGTCGCCGGCATGGTGGCCCAAGGTGTCGTTCACCCCCTTGAAGCCGTCCAGGTCGAGGCACAGGACGGCCAGCGAGGCCCCCGTGCGGTGGGCGCTGGCCGTGGCCCTGTCCAGATGGGTTTCCAGCGCCAGGCGATTCGCCAGGCCGGTCAGGCGGTCGCGATTGGCCTGGTCCTCGGCCCGGCAACGTGCCGCCTCGCTTTGGGTCAGGCTGGCGATCAGCGCTTTCAGCGAGGCGGTCAGCACCTCGATGTCGCGGATGCCGCGATGGTCGGGGATCTCCACCGCCTCGCCGCCGCGCAGACGGTCGGCCGCCCGGGCGATGCGGCGCAGCGGGGCCGACACCCGGCCGGCCACCCACCAGCCCGCAAGGGCGAACATCAGCGCGACGGCGGCACCGCCCAGCATGACATCGCGTTGCAGGCGTGCCACCGGTTCATAGGCACGCTTGGCCGGCTGACGCGCCAGCACGGTCCAGCCCAACCCGGCATAGCTTTGGTAGCCACGGCCGAGCGCATAGCCGGTCAGGTATTCGCCATCCTCGCCCCAGTGCTCCACCACCCAGCCCGGGCCGCCGGCGCGGGCACGGCCCAGCGCGTCCAGCGACAGCGTCTTGCCCAGCCATTGCGCGGGTCCCAGCAGAACGGTGTTGTCGTTGGCGACCACGAACACCTCGATATCCTTGCTTGCCTCCACCGGCGCCAGGACGGAATCGCGCAACTCGCGCGCCCACGCCCAACTGAGATGGGCCGCCAGCACCCCCCGGACCTCGCCCCGGCCATCCTTGATGGGGGTGCTGATATCGACGAATTGCATCGGCTCGCCGCTGGGATTGGGCAGGGCTTTCGCCAGCAGGACGGCGTCATGGACATCGCCGACGAAGGTGCCGTTGATGCCGTGCAGGTAGACCGGACGCTTTGAGATGTCCATGCCTTCCAGGATGCCGTCGCTGGCGGCCAGAACCCGGCCACGGGGGTCGGTGAACCCGATCCACGAGAACACCGGGATGGCGCGGCGCAACTGGTTCAGCGCCCGGCGGATGGCGGGCAGATCCTGTTCGCCCGCCAGGGATGCCAGCACCGCCACCTCGCCCGAACGGGCCCACATGCCACGGTCGAGCTTGTCGGCCATGTGAAAGGCCACCTCGGCCAGGGACTGGCCGATGCTGCCGCGCACCTCCTGGCTGGAGCGCGCCCCGATCACCACGGACAGGACGGCCGCGCCGATCATGATGGACAGGGCAAACGTAGCTGCGAATCGGGTACGCAGCGATGCGGAAACGGGCATGACGACGCAGGAAAATGGTGAGGGGATCCGCGAGCCTACCACTTTCGAAGGAAAACGGCCATCACCCGCGCGTCGGCGCTCAATTGCCCAATTTGACCGCGGTGCCGTTGGCGACGACCATCAGCAGCGTCTTGTTGTCGCCGCCGATGGAATGGTAGTCCAGATCGACGCCGATCACCGCGTCGGCACCCAGCGCCTTGGCCCGCGCCGCCATTTCCGCCAGGGCGGTGTCCTTGGCAGCCTGCAGCTTGTCTTCGTAGGACCCCGAGCGACCGCCGATGACGTCACGGATGGAAGCGAAGAAATCGGCGAAGATGTTGGTCCCCAGCACGGTGTCGCCCGACACGATGCCCAGGTACTGGGCGACCGGCATGCCGTCGACGCCGTCGGTGGTGGTCAGGATCATGAAAGCTCTCCCCTGGGATGAAGGTCTGGTCCCGACATAAGCGCATTCATTCCCCCAGGCAAGGCCGCCGGCCGGCATCAGGGATCAAAGCGCCACGACCCGTCGGGCTGGCGGCACGCGGTGCCGTACAGGCGCTCGCTCCGGCCGTCGATGGTGGCGACCGTGCGATATTCGCGGCATTGGCGGATCACGGGCTGTTCCGGCTCGGGCGGCGGTTCGACCGGTTCATAGCCGTCCCAGGTGGGCACCACTACCACCGGCGGCGGGGCGGGCACGGCCACCCAGGCCGGACCGCCGGGACAGCGGAGCTTGTCCTTGTAATCCCCATTGCGCTTGAATTTGCGCTCGACCACGCAGCCCTCGTAACCGTAGGCGCCGTAATCGTAATCGTCACCGTAGCCGTAATCCCACGGCCCCGCCAGGGCCGGCGCGCACATCGCCAGCATCAGCACCGCCGCCACGCATGACCTCACCACGTCCCGTCTCCAACCTTGCGTTGACCGCATCCAAAGTGGCGCAGACCGCGGCGGGACGCTGCTGTCAAAATTGTGACCTTGCCCGCGGCCTCATACCGGCCAACCCTTGATTTGACCTACTGGCCGGTTTCCGGCTGGTATCAGACGTCGAGATCGCGCACGAAGCGGGCGTGCTTCTGGATGTAGTGGAAGCGCAGTTCGGCCTTCTTGCCCATCAGGGTTTCCACCAGGTTGGCGGCGTCCTTGGCCTCTTCCTTGTCTT
>JAFAAW010000114.1 GCA_023426365.1 Pseudomonadota bacterium | reverse complement strand
GCGCAGCTTGCGCGACCGCGACGGGTGCTTGAGCTTGCGCAGCGCCTTGGCCTCGATCTGGCGGATGCGCTCGCGGGTCACGCTGAACTGCTGGCCCACTTCTTCCAGGGTGTGGTCGGTGTTCATGCCGATGCCGAAGCGCATGCGCAGCACGCGCTCCTCGCGTGGGGTCAGGCTGGCCAGCACCCGGGTGGTGGTCTCGCGCAGATTGGCCTGGATGGCGGCATCCAGCGGCAGCACCGCGTTCTTGTCCTCGATGAAGTCGCCGAGATGGGAATCCTCCTCGTCGCCGATGGGGGTTTCCAGCGAGATGGGTTCCTTGGCGATCTTGAGGACCTTGCGCACCTTCTCCAGCGGCATGCTCAGCTTCTCGGCCAGCTCCTCCGGGGTCGGCTCGCGGCCGATCTCGTGCAGCATCTGGCGCGAGGTGCGCACCAGCTTGTTGATCGTCTCGATCATGTGCACCGGGATACGGATGGTGCGGGCCTGGTCGGCGATCGAGCGGGTGATCGCCTGACGGATCCACCAGGTGGCGTAGGTGGAGAATTTGTAGCCGCGGCGGTACTCGAACTTGTCCACCGCCTTCATCAGGCCGATGTTGCCCTCCTGGATCAGGTCCAGGAACTGCAGGCCGCGATTGGTGTACTTCTTGGCGATGGAGATCACCAGGCGCAGATTGGCCTCGATCATCTCCTTCTTGGCCTTGCTGGCCTCGCGCTCGCCCCTCTGCACGGTCTGGACGATGCGGCGGAACTCGCTGATCGGCAGGCCGGCCTCGCCCGACACCTCGGCGATCTTGGCGCGGATGTCGCCGACCTCGCGGGCGTGCTTCTCGGCGAAGTCCTTCCACTGCTTGGTCTTCACGCCGACCACGTCCAGCCACTTGGGGTCCAGCTCGTTGCCGAAATAGCTGTCCAGGAAGTCCTGGCGCTTCACGCGGCACGATTCGGCCAGACGCAGCAGGCGGCCCTCAAGCATCATCAGACGCTTGTTGAGGCCGTTCATCTGCTCCACCAACTGCTCGATGCGGGCGTTGTTGAGGTGCACGCCGTCCATCAGGCGGATCATCTCCGCCTTCAGCTTCTCGTACTTCTTCTCGGCGGCCGGGGTGACGGTGTCGCCCTTGGACAGGACGGCCAGACGCTCCTTCAGCGCCTTTTCCATCTTGGAATGGGTGGCGGCGATGGCCTCGAAGGTCTCCAGAACCTGCGGCATCAGCGCGGCTTCCATGGCGGCCAGCGAGATGCCGGCTTCCTCGCCTTCGCCCTCGCCCTCGCCTTCACCCTCGGCGCTTTCCTCGCCCTCGGGGGCTTCCCCGGCTTCCTCGCCCTCCTGGCCTTCCTTGCCTTCGGTGGCGGCTTCCTCTTCGGGGCCGCGCTCCAGGTCCTCCTCGCTCAGCTCGGCGCCGGGGCCGTTGCCGTAGGTGGCGTCCAGGTCGATGATGTCGCGCAGCAGCATTTCGCCGTTCTGCAGCGCGTCGTGCCAATCGACGACGGCGCGGATGGTCAGCGGGCTTTCGCAGATGCCGCCGATCATCATCTCGCGGCCGGCCTCGATGCGCTTGGCGATGGCGATTTCGCCCTCGCGGCTCAGCAGCTCGACCGAGCCCATTTCGCGCAGGTACATGCGCACGGGATCGTCGGTGCGGCCGAGGTCTTCCTCGTCCACATTGCCGCCGGCATAACCTTCGGATTCCTCGTCGCCCTCGGCCTCGGCGGGGGTGGCTTCCTCGCCTTCCTCGCTTTCCACCACGTTGATGCCAAGCTCGCTCAGCATGGCCATGGTGTCCTCGATCTGCTCGGACGACACCTCGTCCGGCGGCAGGGCGGCGTTAAGCTCGTCATAGGTGACGTAGCCGCGCTCCTTGCCGCGGGCCACCATCTTCTTGACGGCAACGCCAAGGGTATCGAGCAGCGGGCCGTCCAGATTCTCGTCCTGGCTCTCGTTGACTTCCGCTGTGTTCTGGGATTTGGTCGCCATTAAACCACCGCTCCTGGGATCCTGCCTGGGCCGTTGCCGCCGCTCCCCCCTGGAACGCGGCCCCAACCGTCCGTGACCATAAATGAAACCAAGACGCGGCCCGTCAAGACTCGCGTCCGTCTTCTTCGTTCAGTCCCTTCCCGCGGCTGTTCACCAGCGCCGCGAGGTAATTGAAATTCGCTTCCGACGGCTCCCGCGCGAAATTCTCGACGGCGTGCGCTACGTCGGCCTGGATCTCTTTGCGCGTATACAGAGTGAAGATGTGTTCCCAAAGCGACCTGGCCTCGTGGACCGCGTCGGGCCGGGCGATCTTATATGCATTCGCATCCAGCAGGGAGTCCAACACTCGGGAATGCCCGTCCGACCTTAAGTGGCCCTGCAACGACGGCGAGTCAAGATCGCGGGCAATATCAAGGTGCTTTAGAATCCCGCGTCTTAGCTTGTCAAGCTCGGAATCCGTGAAGGTCATTTCACCCAGGCGTTCGGCCACCGCCTCGATCAGGGGCGGATGCACCACCACGATGGCCAGCAGCAGCCGTTCCTGGCGTGCCTGCGGCGAGGCCGGCGGCGGCGGGCGGCCGGCGCCGGGCAGGCGGCCGTCGGCGCTGCGCAGGGGCGGGTCGCCCGGCCGGCGCTTGGCCTCGAAACGCTTGCCGCCCGCCGGGCCGTAGGACGATCCGCCCTGGCGCGGCTGCCATTGCGGCCGAAACGCGCTTTTCATCCGTTCGCGGAAGGCCGACAGATACTGCCAGCGCACCGTCTCGTCGGCGATGCCGAAGGCCTTTTCCTTCAATTCCTGTTCCAGCGCCGCGCGGCGTTCCGGGGTGTCCAGCGCGCGGTCGCGGGTGGCCAGTTGCCAGGTCACCTCGAACAGCGGCTCGGCCTGGTCCAGCACCGCCTGCATGGCCTCGGCCCCCTTGGACTTGATCAGCGAATCCGGGTCCTCGGGGTGGGGCAGCACGGCGAAGCGCAGGGACTTGCCCGGCTTCAGGATCGGCAGGCCGCGCTCGGCGGCGCGGGCCATGGCGCGCTGGCCGGCGGCGTCGCCGTCGAAGCACAGCACCGGCTCGTCGGCCAGCCGCCACAATTCCTCGATCTGCCCTTCGGTCAGCGCGGTGCCCAGCGGCGCCACCGCATAGGTGAAGCCGGCCTGGTGCAGGGCGATGACGTCCATATAGCCTTCGACCGCCAGCGCGATGTTGCCCTCGCGCGCGCTTTCGCGGGCATGGGCCAGGCCGTAGAGCATGGAGCCCTTGTGGAACAGCGGGGTGTCGGGCGAATTCAGGTATTTGGGCTGGCCGTCGCCCAGCGTGCGGGCGCCGAACGCCACCACCCGGCCGCGCCGGTCGGTGACGGGAAAGGTGACGCGGCCGCGGAAGAAATCGAAGCTGGTGCCGCTCCGCCCCGGCGAAGCCGGGCCGCCAGACGAATCACGGGCGTCGCCCGTGGCGGGCTTCTTCAACAGCCCCGCTTCCAGCAGCAGGCTCTCCGGGCACGCCTCGTTCATCACCGCCTTTTTCAGCGCTTCGCGCGAATCGGGCGCCCAGCCCAGGCGGAAGCGGGCGATGGTGTCCTCGGACAGGCCGCGGTTGCGCAAGTACGCCAGCCCCTCGCGCCCGGCGGCGCTGCGCAACTGGTTCTCATAGAAGCGGCAGGCCGCCTCCATGGCGTCGTGCAGGGATGCGCGCTGCGCCTCGCGCCGGCGTTCCTCGGGGCTGGCCTTGGGGACGTCCAGGCCCAGTTCCTGGGCCAGCTTTTCCACCGCTTCGGTGAAGCCAAGGTGGTTGGCCCGCATCTCGAAGCTGATGGCGTCGCCATGCGCGCCGCAGCCGAAGCAGTGGAAGAAGCCCTTGTCCTCGTTGACGGTGAAGCTGGGGCTTTTCTCGTTGTGAAAGGGGCACAGGCCGGAATATTCCCGCCCGCGCTTGGTCAGCTTGACCCGGCGGCTGATGATGCCGGGCAGGCTGGCCCGGTTGCGCAGTTCGTCCAGGAACTCGGGCGGGAACGCCATGCGATATATCAGGCCCTGGTGCGGGCGGGGGTCAGGCCCCCAATTCCCGCTTGGTCGTGGCGCTGGCCTTGGTGAAGTCCATGCGGCCGGCGAAACGCTCCTTCAGCGCCGCCATGACCTTGCCCATGTCCTTGATGCCGGCGGCGCCGATCTCGGCGATGACGGCGCGCACGGCCTCGGTCGTCTCGGCATCGTCCATCTGCTTGGGCAGGAAGGTCTCGATGATGGCGATTTCGTCCTGTTCCTGCTGGGCCAGCTCCAGGCGGCCGCCCTGCTCGTACAGCGAGATGGATTCGCGGCGCTGCTTGATCATGCTTTGCAGCATGGACAGGATTTCCTCGTCGCCGATGCCGTCCATCACCCCGCGCGAGCGGGCGGCGATGTCGCGGTCCTTCAGCGCCGCCAGGATCAGGCGGATGGTGGAAACCATGCGGGCGTCCTTGGCCAGCATGGCGGATTTCAGTTTGTCGTTCAGCTGCTGGCGCAGCATGGGGCCTCCCCGGTGTTGCGCGTCGTCCCGTTGCGGGAAAGCGCTCAGGCTACTCGAAAACGGGGGCAAAGGCAAAGACTCTCTGGCGCGCTAATGGGTTGAAAAATCACAGCTTTGCGTTGCGGCCGAGTTCTCTTGACAGGGGCGGTGGATTTCTATAGAAGGCCGGAAATTTACCTGCCGCCACCCGGACCCGTTCGGGTCCCGCCGGAGGACGTCGCCCCGCAAAAGCGAGTCCTCGCGCCTGTGTGCGGCCTGGTGTTATCGTTCTCATCGCGCCTGCCCGCCGGGCGCGTCACTTAAAAAGGACTGACATGCCGCAAGAGCACTCGACGGAGCCGGCCTTCGATCTCCCGCGTCCTCCGGGCGCCACTGCCGCCCTGGTGCTGGCTGACGGCGCCGTTCTGTGGGGCAAGGGCATCGGCGCCGCCGGCATGTCGGTGGGCGAGGTGGTGTTCAACACCTCGATGACCGGCTATCAGGAAACCCTGACCGACCCGTCCTATGCCGGTCAGATCATCACCTTCACCTTCCCGCATATCGGCAACGTGGGCGCCAACGTCGAGGACATCGAGACGGTCACCCCCGCCGCACGCGGCCTGATCGTGCGCGCCGACGTCACTGATCCTGCCAATTGGCGCGCCAGCCGTCATCTGGACGAATGGCTCAAGTCCTATGGCCTGATCGGACTGGCCGGAGTGGATACCCGCGCGCTCACCCGCCGCATCCGTGACGGCGGCGCCCCCAACGGCGTCGTGGTGCACGCCCCCGACGGCAACCTGGACCTCAAGGCCGCCTGGAAGATGGCCGCCGGCTGGCCCGGCCTGGAGGGCATGGACCTGGCCCGCGACGTGACCTGCCGCCAGCAATACGGCTGGGACGAGACCGAGTGGTCGCTGAAGGACGGCTATGGCAAGCTGGCCGATCCCAAGCTGCACGTGGTCGCCGTGGATTTCGGCGCCAAGCGCAACATCCTGCGCTGCCTGGCCTCGGCCGGCTGCAAGGTGACCGTGCTGCCCGCCACCGCCACCGCCGAGGACGTGCTGCGCCACCAGCCGGACGGCGTGTTCCTGTCCAACGGCCCCGGCGACCCGGCGGCCACCGGCGAATATGCCGTGCCCATGATCCGGGGCGTGCTGGACGCGGGCAAGCCGCTGTTCGGCATCTGCCTGGGCCATCAGATGCTGAGCCTCGCGCTGGGCGCCAAGACCTACAAGATGGACACCGGCCACCGCGGCGCGAACCATCCGGTCAAGGACCTGGCCACCGGCAAGGTGGAGATCACCAGCCAGAACCACGGCTTCGTGGTGGACGAGGCCAGCCTGCCCGCCAATGTCGAGGTCACCCACCGCTCGCTGTTCGACAAGTCGGTGGAAGGCATCCGCGTCAAGGACCGTCCGGTGTTCTCGGTGCAGTACCATCCGGAAGCCAGCCCCGGCCCGCAGGACAGCCACTACCTGTTCCACCGGTTCGTCGAGATGATCGAAGCGTCGAAGTAGGACGCGCCGTTTGATTTGAGTGACACGGATGGACGCGGATAAGCACGGATGAACGAGAAGCTCCTCAATTCTCATCCGTGTTCATCCGTGTCCATCCGTGTCTGACTGAAGAATTCCTCGGGAAGAAGCCGCCGCCATGCCCAAACGTACAGACATCAAGTCCATCCTCATCATCGGTGCCGGTCCGATCGTCATCGGCCAGGCCTGCGAGTTCGACTATTCGGGCGTGCAGGCGTGCAAGGCGCTGAAGGAGGAGGGCTACCGGGTCATCCTGGTCAATTCCAACCCGGCGACCATCATGACCGACCCCGGGCTGGCCGACGCCACCTATATCGAGCCGATCACCCCCGACGTGGTCGCCAGGATCATCGAGAAGGAGCGGCCCGACGCCCTGCTGCCCACCATGGGCGGCCAGACCGCGCTGAACACCGCCATGAAGCTGGCCGATGACGGCGTGCTGGAGAAGTTCGGCGTCGAGATGATCGCGGCCAAGCGCGACGTGATCGCCAAGGCGGAAGACCGCCTGCTGTTCCGCGACGCCATGGACAAGATCGGGCTGGAAAGCCCCAAGTCGCGCGTCGTCAAGACCTTGCAGGAAGCGCGCGAGGCGCTGGATTTCGTCGGCCTGCCGGCGATCATCCGCCCCAGCTTCACCCTGGCCGGCACCGGCGGCGGCATCGCCTACAACATCGAGGAATACGAGAGCATCGTCTCGGGCGGCCTGGCGGCCTCGCCCGTGCACGAGGTGCTGGTCGAGGAATCGGTGCTCGGCTGGAAGGAATACGAGATGGAGGTTGTCCGCGACAAGAAGGACAACTGCATCATCATCTGTTCCATCGAGAACGTCGATCCCATGGGCGTGCACACCGGTGATTCCATCACCGTGGCGCCGGCGCTGACGCTGACCGACAAGGAATACCAGATCATGCGCAACGCCTCTCTGGCGGTGCTGCGCGAGATCGGCGTCGATACCGGCGGCTCCAACGTGCAGTTCGCGGTCAACCCCAAGACCGGCCGCATGACCGTGATCGAGATGAACCCGCGCGTGTCGCGGTCCTCGGCGCTGGCGTCCAAGGCCACCGGCTTCCCCATCGCCAAGGTGGCGGCCAAGCTGGCGGTGGGCTACACGCTGGACGAGCTGGCCAACGACATCACCGGTGTGACGCCGGCGTCGTTCGAGCCGACCATCGATTACGTGGTCACCAAGATTCCGCGCTTCACCTTCGAGAAGTTCCCCGGCGCCGACCCGAACCTCACCACCTCCATGAAGTCGGTGGGCGAGGCCATGGCCATCGGCCGCACCTTCCAGGAGAGCCTGCAGAAGGGCCTGCGCTCCATGGAGACCGGCCTGACCGGCCTCAACGAGGTGGAAATTCCCGGCGCCTCGGCCGCCGACCGCAAGGACGCGGTCAAGAAGCAGCTTGCCATCCCGCGCCATGACCGCCTGCTGGTGGTGGCCCAGGCCTTCCGCCTCGGCCTGACTGTGGACGAGGTGCACAACGCCTGCTTCTTCGACAAGTGGTTCCTGGAGCAGATCAAGGCCATCGTCGATGCCGAGGAGGAAGTGCGCGCCAAGGGCTTGCCCATCGACGCGGCCGGCATGCTGCGCCTCAAGAAGATGGGCTTCTCGGACCAGCGCCTCAGCCAGCTTTCCGGCAAGACCCTGACCGAGACGGCGTTCCGCCGCGAGGTGCTCAACGTCAAGCCGGTGTTCAAGCGCATCGACACCTGCGCCGCCGAGTTCCCGTCCTCCACCGCCTATATGTATTCGTGCTACGAGGGCGACGGCATCAACCCGGCCGAATGCGAATCCGACCCCAGCGACCGCGACAAGGTGATCATCCTGGGCGGCGGACCCAACCGTATCGGCCAGGGCATCGAATTCGACTATTGCTGCGTGCACGCGGCCTATGCGCTGGACGACGCCGGGAAGGAGACCATCATGGTCAACTGCAACCCGGAAACCGTCTCCACCGACTACGACACCTCGGACCGTCTGTATTTCGAGCCGCTGACCAGCGAGACCGTGATCGATCTGGTGCGCAAGGAGCAGTCGAAGGGCCGGGTGCTGGGCTGCATCGTGCAGTTCGGCGGCCAGACGCCCTTGAAGCTGGCCCATGCGCTGGAACAGGCCGGCATTCCGATCCTGGGCACCAGCCCCGACAGCATCGACTTGGCCGAAGACCGCGAGCGCTTCCAGCGCCTGTTGCAGGATCTGGGCCTCAAGCAGCCGCCGAACGGCACCGCCCGCTCGCTGGAGGAAGCCAAGCAGGTGGCCGAGCGCATCGGCTATCCGGTGGTCATCCGCCCCAGCTTCGTGCTGGGCGGCCGCGCCATGCAGATCGTCTATGATCACGAGGCGCTGGAACGCTACATGAAGGAAGCCGTGGTGGTGTCGGGCGACGACCCGGTGCTGATCGACTTCTATCTGAAGAACGCCATCGAGGTGGACGTGGACGCCCTGGCCGACGGCACCGACGTGTACGTGGCCGGCATCATGCAGCACATCGAGGAGGCCGGCATCCATTCGGGCGATTCCGCCTGTTCGCTGCCGCCCTATTCGCTGGATCAGGACACCATCGCCGAGCTGGAGCGACAGACCGTGCTGCTGGCCAAGGCGCTCAACGTGCGCGGCCTGATGAACGTGCAGTACGCGGTGCAGGACGGGGTGATCTACATCCTCGAGGTCAACCCGCGTGCGTCGCGCACCGTGCCCTTCGTCGCCAAGGCCACCGGCATTCCGATCGCCAAGATCGCCGCCCGCGTCATGGCCGGCGAGACGCTGGCCAGCTTCAACATCCAAAAGCCGGAATTCGATCACGTGGCGGTGAAGGAGGCGGTGTTCCCCTTTGCCCGCTTCCCCGGCGTCGATATCATCCTCGGCCCGGAGATGAAGTCCACCGGCGAGGTGATGGGCCTGGACAAGTCCTTCGCCATGGCGTTCGCCAAGAGCCAGTTGGGCGCCGGCTGCACCCTGCCCACCACCGGCACGGTGTTCATCTCGGTGCGCGACGGCGACAAGTCCGAGATGGTGCCGCTGGCCAAGCGCCTGCGCGGCATGGGCTTCAAGGTGATGGCCACCGAAGGCACCGCCCGCACCCTGCGTGACGGCGGCGTGGACGAGGTCCTTGTGGTCAACAAGGTTCTGGAAGGCCGCCCCCATTGCGTGGACGCGATGACCAACGGTCAGGTGCAGTTGGTGGTCAACACCACCGAGGGCAGCCAAGCGGTGAAGGATTCCTTCTCGATCCGTCGTTCGGCGCTGCAATACAACATCCCGCATTATACGACCGTGGCCGGTGCCCGCGCGGCGGTGGAGGCCATCGAGGCGCTGCGTAGCGGCGCGCTTGATGTTGCGCCGCTCCAATCGTATTTTAAGGGTTCTTTCTAGCGTCCTGCCCGCGGATGCCGCCCCGGCGGCACCCGCGGACCAGCAGGCCGCTGTTCTTCAAAACTGCGTAGCGGTTGGAGGATGCGCCCCTTGAATCGGGCAATTCTCCAACCGCTACGCGGGGGGGGAGAGGCCGCGCGGGAAACCGGGCGGCCTTAACCGCCTGTAACGGCTGGGGCTTTCTTGGCATGGAAAAGATCCCGATGACTTCGGCGGGCCTAGCCCAGCTGGAGGAGGAACTGCGGAATTTGAAGTCGGTCGAGCGGCCGGCGGTCATCAAGGCGATTGCCGAGGCGCGCGAACATGGCGACCTGTCGGAAAACGCCGAATATCACGCGGCGCGCGAACGCCAGAGCTTCATCGAAGGCCGGGTGGCCGAGCTGGAGGACATCATCTCGCGCGCCCAGGTGATCGACATCAGCCAATTGTCGGGCGATCAGGTGCGTTTCGGCGCCACCGTGACCCTGGCGGACGAGGATTCCGACGAGGAGGTGGTCTACACCATCGTCGGCGCCCACGAGGCCGACATCAAGTCGGGCCGCATGTCGGTGCATTCACCGCTGGCCCGCGCGCTCATCGGCAAGCACGTGGGCGATACTGTCGAGGTGACCACGCCGGGCGGCTCCAAGTCGTGGGAAGTGGTGGACGTCAAATTCATCTGATCCGCCGGGCGTGACGGGCCATCGATGCGACGGGCGGGGCCATCAGGGTCCCGCCCGTTTCGTTT